>NZ_CP080443.1:1535714-1842857 GCF_019613955.1 Chryseobacterium sp. LJ668
AGCTAAATCCTAAATATACTGCTCCAAAAGCTGTGTCAATCGGTTTACATCATGCACGCCGCTTTCTTTATACAGCAATTCTCCTTTTTTGAAAACTGCCAAAGTCGGAACCCCTCGCACACCGTACTGAGATGCGATTGCAGGGTACTGATCGACATCTATTTTCACAATTCTTGCACCTTCACCTATCTTTTCTTTTACAGTCGTTAAAACTGATGACTGCACTTTGCAAGGTTGGCACCATGTTGCGAAAAAGTCGATCAATACGGGTCTTTCCGAATCTATCAGTTCCTGAAATTTTTGTGACATAACAAATTTTAAAATATTTTGTGCAAAAATAATTCCAAATAATCTTTCTTACTTATAATGTTTTAGACTGACATACAAAGTCAGAAGTAGTAAGTTTACCTGTTTTCTTAATTCCGTTAAATCCACCTTCTATTTCAGTAAAGTTTCTGATTCCGTGTGAGTTAAGAACGCTTGCCGCAATCATGCTTCTGTAACCGCCTGCGCAATGCACGAAGAAATGTTCAGAATCATCAATCGTTGAAACCCAATCGCTGATTTCATCTAAAGGTTTATTGTATGCATTATCAATATGTTCTGAGAAATATTCTGTAGGTTTTCTGACGTCGATAATTTTTGAATTTTCATTAAATTTTTCAGCAAATTCGTCTGGGGAAATTCTTCTTACTTCGTCAATTTCTTTTGTAGAGTTTTTCCATGACTGAAAGCCACCTTTTAGATATCCTAAAACATTATCAAAACCAACTCTGCTTAGTCTTGTGATAACTTCTTCTTCTGTTCCTTCATCTACAACCAAAAGTAACGGGTATTTAACATCTACGATGAGGTTTCCGACCCATGGCGCAAAATCCCCCTTTAATCCAATATTAATAGAGTTCGGAATAAATCCTTTATGAAAGTCTGAAGGACCTCTTGTGTCTAGAATCAAAGCTCCGGTTTCTTCGGCAAAACTTTCAAAATCTTCTACAGAAACAGGATTTAATCCCTTGGTCATCACATCATCAAGACTTTCGTAGCCGCCTTTATTCATTGCGACATTCATTCCGAAATATTTCGGTGGAGCTGTCAAGCCATCAAGGACTTCTTTGATAAAAGATTCTTTATCCGGCTGATTGAGGGCATAATTGGTTTTTCTTTGGTTGCCCAGAATGTCAACGGTTTCTTTCTGCATATTTTTACCACAAGCCGAACCTGCACCATGAGCCGGATAAACTGTAATGCTGTCGTCCAGCGGTAAAATTTTGCTATGTAAACTTTCGTATAAAATTCCTGCAAGATCCTCCTGGGTCAGAGTTCCTGCTTTTTGAGCAAGGTCCGGACGTCCCACATCACCCAAAAATAAAGTATCTCCTGTGAAAATTGCGGTTTCTACACCATTTTCGTCGATCAGAAGGTAAGTCGTACTTTCCATTGTGTGACCGGGAGTGTGGAGTACTTTTATCTTTATTTTTCCGATTTCAAAAATCTGGTTGTCTTCTGCAATAATTGCTTCAAAATCTGGTTCTGCAGTTGGACCATAAACGATGGGAGCATCAGTTTTTTTGCTTAAATCTAAATGTCCCGAAACAAAATCTGCATGAAAATGAGTTTCAAATATATATTTTAAGGTAACATGATCTTTTGCAAGACGATCAAGATAAGGTTTTACTTCTCTCAGTGGATCTATAATTGCAGCTTCGTTTCCTGATACAATATAATACGCACCTTGTGCCAAACAGCCTGTATATATTTGTTCAATTTTCATTGAGTCTAATTTAAAATAATTATAAAGATACAAAGTAATGGATTTATTATAAAGAAATGATAATTCTGATTGATAGTTTCTTTCAATATTAAAATTCCCATTTTTTCAATCTATATGGAAGTTGTTAAATGTCAGACAGAAAGAAATAAATTATAACTATATTATAATGACAGACTGTATTTATCATATTTAACTAGATTCATTTAAATTTAGTGACTAAGAAATTCATAAGATTGAAACTCCAGATTTTGAAAAAATAATTACCTTTAAAATCTAAAAATATCAAATGGCAGAAAAAACAAAATTTATTGACGAGCTTACACAAAGATATACTCCCAAAGGAGAACACATCATTTTAGGAAAAGGAATGTTGGATGGTGATGTAATTACAGAAGTCAACGTTACGATTCCTTTAAAAACCATCAACCGTCACGGTCTGATTGCCGGAGCTACCGGAACCGGAAAAACCAAAACGCTTCAGGTTTTCGCAGAACAGCTTTCTCATGCAGGAATTCCATCTTTGGTTTTAGATATTAAAGGAGATTTTTCAGGCATTGCAGTATCTGGGCAAATGAATTCGATTATTGAGGAGCGCTATGCAAAAACACAGCTTCCGTATAATCCGCAGGCTTTTCCTGTTGAATTGATGAGCATCTCCGGTGAAAAAGGGGTGAAATTGCGTGCTACCGTCACCGAATTCGGGCCTGTTTTATTAAGTAAAATTTTAGAGCTGAATGATACCCAGCAAAGCATCATGTCAATTGTCTTTAAATATTGTGATGACAAAGGTTTGCCTTTAATCGATCTGAACGATTTAAAAAAAGTCCTTCAATATGTAACGGATAATCCGCAAGGGAAAGCCGAATTGTCAGCTAATTACGGATCTATCGCTTCTGCATCTCTGGGAACAATTTTAAGATCAATTGTGGCTTTGGAACAACAGGGAGCTGCAGATTTTTTTGGAGAATTAAGTTTTGATGTTCATGATTTGCTTGAAACAAGAGACGGAAAGGGGGTGGTCAATATTTTAAGAGTTGCTGATATTCAGAGCAAACCGCAGCTATTTTCAACATTTATGCTTTCTCTTTTTGCTGAAATTTATATGACTTTTCCTGAAGAAGGTGACCGTGGAAAGCCAAAGTTAGTCTTGTTCATCGATGAAGCGCATTTGATCTTTGATGAAGCTTCAAAAGCTTTGGCTTCCCAAATAGAAACAATGGTAAAGCTTATTCGTTCTAAAGGAGTCGGAATTTATTTTATCACCCAAATTCCAGGTGATGTTCCAGAAAATGTGCTTTCTCAATTAGGCTTAAAAATTCAACATGCGCTGAGAGGCTTTACGGCAAAAGATAAAAAAGAAATTTCTAAAGCTGTTGAGAACTATCCCACGACAGATTTTTACAATGCTTCCGAATTAATTCAGAATTTAGGTATCGGCGAAGCTTTCATCACCGCCTTGGATGAAAAAGGCATACCAACACCTTTAGTTCATACCTATCTTATTTCTCCGGAGTCAAGAATGGATGTTTTGAATGATGCTGAAATTTCAGATTTGACATCAAGATCTGCACTGGTTTCTAAATACGAAAAACGAATTGACAGCGATTCTGCATACGAAATTTTAATAAAGAGAATGGAGCAGGCAGTTGAAAATTCTGCGCCTGCGCAAAAAACAAAGCCCATTAAAGAAGAACCCGGAATGTTTGAACAGGTACTGAAAAGCCGCGCAGGACGAACCTTCGCCAATACGTTGATGCGCGAAGGTGCAAAAGCAATTCTAGGAATGTTTGGATTAGGCGGGAGAAAGAGATAATCATTCATCTTTTGCAATATTTAATGTATTTTGATTATTTTAGCAGAATATGATTGTATGCTGGGATTGTATGCTTCAGGTTTTTATTAGTTAGATAAGGAAAATAAATGTATTCAATAATAGATATAGAAAGTAATGGTGCAGGTTTTAGAAAAGAATGCATCATCGATATCGCCATTTTTAAATATGATGGTCATAAAATTGTTGATCAGTTTATTTCTCTTGTCAATCCTGAAAGTGATATTACGCCTTTTGTGCAAAAATTAACCAATATCAGCCCAAAAATGGTAAAAACTGCCCCAAAATTTCATGAATTGGCTAAAAGGGTCATAGAAATTACGGAAGGCACAACCTTGGTGGGTCATAATATAGATTTTGATTTCAGAATGCTGCGCCAGTCGTTTCAGCGTCTTGGTTATGATTTCAAAATCAATACTTTAGATACGATTCCTTTGGCTAAAAAACTGATTCCGGATGAGGTAAGCTATTCATTGGGGAAATTAGTGCGGTCATTGGGAATTCCTCTTGTCAATGCCCATCGTGCAGAAGGTGATGCAAGAGCGACTTTGGAATTGTTTAAACTTTTGGTTTCAAAAGACACTGAAAATGAAATTATCCAGGAGCAACACGATGAGACCAATGCAAAAAGTTATATCAACAAAATCAAGCTTTTAACCCAAGATTTACCAAGCGAAAAAGGATTTGTATATTTTCAGAACGAATCTGGGAAAATAATTTTTTCTGATCATGTGCAGGATATTAATAAGTTTTCTAAAAAGCTCTTTAATTCTAAATCAAAAAAGTTTGAAGAAATACAGCAGGAAGTTGAGCAGATTAATTTTGAACTGACGGGCACCAACATCATTGCAAAACTGATACAAAATTCTAAATACATCAAAAAACGGGAAATTCTTCCATTTGGCTTATACTTCAGAAATCACAAATACATTGTAGAAAAAAATACGCTCAATAAGCAGGAAAAGCCAATTTTGAAATTCAGCTCTTTTACACAAGGTTCGAAAGCCGTTCAGTTTATCGGAAAAATTGACGAATTTGCTGATGTCGAAATATTTAAAAAGAAAATCGATTTCAGAAGGAGGAATGAACTTTGGCTTGGGCCGGGAAGAAAATTAGGTGAAAAATTATTCCTGATTATAGAAAACGGGAAGGTTGTTTCTTATGGTTTTTATGATTTATTTACCCAAATACAGTCATGGAGCAAAATATCAAAATTGAAGGTAGATCTACCCTTGTCTTCTTCTGATCTCACTAATGAATTGCAATTAGGATTACTTCGCGGTGATTTTGAAACTTTACCTTTGCCGAAATAATCTTTATTTCACGATCATTTTAAAATTTTTGATCATATTATTATTCGAATTTAGGACCGACAAAACATAATTTCCTGTTTTTAAAACAGTCTGATAATTAAACTGCTGTATCTCACTATTAGATAATTTTTCTTCTGCAACAAATCTACCAGACATATCATAAATTTTGAAACTGCAGTTTTCCTTTTTAAGAACATTCCCTTTCAGTGAGAATCTTCCGTTGTTGGGATTATCAAATAGTATTAAATCTCCTGCTAATGAAGTTTCGGAAGTAGATAAAGACTTAGCTGAAAATTTTGTAATAAACGCTGAAATACCTGCATTACCTGCATTTGGAAAAATTATGTTTTGCTGTAAAGCTCCGGGTGTGGTGTGCCCAGACTGAGCGTTGGTGGTTCCGAAAAGATAAAAAGCATCTTCTGTCTCAGAGAATTCTGCACGTACTGCCCAGCTGATGTTGTTGTTCGGGGGAGGAGGTCCACCATAATAAGAGGTTACAAGTCTGTTTCCGTTTGTATTAAACATTGTAAAAGTGATATCGGGTGCATTGCTTGGTTTTGTATTGAGATATGCTCCTGGTGTAGAATGGTTATAAGTTCCGGATTGTAAATACGCATATAGTAATTTATCACCCGAAAGGCAGAGATTTCCTGTCGCTCCGTAAAAATATTCATCAGTAGGAGTTCCATAATAGGTTCCCCAAACTCTGTTTCCCGACTGGTCAAATTTAGCTAAGAAGTAATCTGAGTTTCCATTAATCTGAGCTTGAAATGCTCCCTGTGTAGCAAAATACGAACCTGGATTTCCGTATGTCGTGCTGGTTGTTCCCAAAACAAAGACAGCATCTTCCGAAGCTACTAATCGATCTACGGTTGAGCCATTTGAAAATCCGTAATAGGTTCCCCAAGTTCTGGCGCCGGTAATAGCATTGAGTTTGGTAATCGCCCCTCTGACTTTTGTTTGCTGAAAAGTTCCTGCTGTAGCAAGATTGGCATCACTTGCATTAATTTCATCATTGGTGATTACAAATACATTTTCACTATTCACGTCAAAACCAGCGTAATTTTGTGACGGAATGTAGGTTGACCAAATTTTTTCACCCTGAGCATTGAGTTTTGTCACATACACATTAGATTTTACAATATTTCCTGCAACATTTGGTAAAGTGAAAGAGGGAAATGCGGTTCCCGGATCGCCCAAATTCTGCCATAAAGTACTCCCTGAAAGATATATATTTCCCGCATTGTCTGTTTTTATCTCACTTATTGCAGGTATATAGGTCTTCCACTGTAAAACATCGCTTGCATTATATTTGGCTAAGATAATCTGGTTGTTTCCGGGTTCGACATTAGATGTTAACCAGACATTTGAATTTACAGTAACCGGTGAAGTATAAAATTCTCTCTGATAATAGTTGCCGTTTTTTTCGCGATGATATATTTTTTTCACCGGAGGATTATAAGAATAACTTAAAATAGCAGTTGCGCCGGATGATATTTTGGCAGAAAAATTATTGGTAGTGCCCGGAGTAAAATTCTGTAATCCCGGACTTACAAATTGATTGTAATACGATACCGGGACAGAAGAGTTCCCGTTGGTAAAATTATAAGCAATGCCTTCAAGATATATATTGTTTTGAGTATCAAAAAAAATTCTGTCAATAATTGAATCTACAGGACCTATGTGAGTTGCCCATGTTCTCTCATAATTAAATGTTTGTGCGGCGATTGTAACAGAACAAAAAAAGACCAGGACTTTAAAAATTTTTTCCATATAATTTTGTTGATGAGATGAAACACGAAAATAATAAAATATCTTCATTCAATTTTATCCAAATATAGTGAATAACAATTCTTAATCTTGACACGAATATGTTTTTTAAGCTTTTATTATAAAATAGTTTGACTTTTAATGCAAGATTTGTACTTAATTAAACAAGAAAATCCATTTCAAATACGATTTCTCAAAATAAATAGTATTTTTGCAAAAGAATAAAATAGCAATGCAAAATTTTAAACAAAAACAAACCGGAAAAAAGGGAGCTGTAAAGTTTTCAAAGGTTTGGAATACCTAAGAGTTGCGTTGCATAAAAAATAATTAATGTGGCAGACTCTTTTCGAAGAATCTGTCTTTTTTTATGCTAAATTAAAATTATGAACCCAAAAGAATTATTAAAGATTGCCAATGAATTTGGAACACCGTTGTATGTTTACGACGCAGAATCTATTAAAAATCAATACGAAAAGCTTACATCCTCTTTTTTAAAGCACACCAAGTTCTTTTATGCTGCAAAAGCTCTAACGAACATCAATATTTTAAAATACATAAAGAATCTAGGCGCTTCTTTGGATTGCGTATCGATCAGTGAAGTGAAATTGGGTTTAAAGGCAGGTTTTACTAAGGAAAAAATACTTTTTACACCCAATTGTGTTGATCTGGCTGAAATTGAAGAAGCGATGCAACATGGAGTTCACATTAATATCGACAATATCTCGATTCTTGAGCAGTTCGGGAACAAGTACGGAAATACCTATCCCATTTTTGTAAGAATCAATCCACATATTTACGCTGGTGGAAATCATAAAATCTCCACCGGACATATCGATTCAAAATTCGGAATTTCAATTCACCAGATGCGTCACATCGAAAGACTCATGAAAAGTACAAATCTGAATGTGGAAGGGCTTCATATGCATACGGGAAGCGAAATCAAAGATCCTGAAGTGTTTCTGCAGGCTCTTGAAATTATGCTTGAATTATCTGAGCATTTCCCGAATCTGAAATATCTGGATATGGGGAGCGGTTTTAAGATCCCATATCAGGAAAGCGACATGGAAACTGATGTGAAGGCGTTAGGAAAGAAGGTTGAAAAAGCAATTTCAGATTTTTCTAAAGAGACCGGAAAAAAGTTTGAGCTTTGGTTTGAGCCGGGGAAATTTCTTGTAGGAAAGTGCGGATATTTATTGGTAAAAGCAAATGTGATCAAGCAGACTACAGCGACAGTTTTTGTGGGCGTGAATTCAGGATTTAATCATTTGATCCGTCCGATGTTCTATGATTCTTACCACACCATTGAAAATTTATCAAATCCAAAAGGTGCTGAAAGAATCTATACGGTAGTCGGAAACATCTGTGAAACTGATACTTTTGCCTGGGACAGGAAACTTAATGAAGTGAGAGAAGGTGATGTTTTGGCTTTCCACACAGCAGGAGCATACGGTTTTGAAATGAGTACCAACTTCAATTCAAGATTAAAGCCAGCCGAAGTTCTTTTCTTAGAAGGAAAAGCGCATCTGATTAGAAAAAGAGACGAATTTGAAGATCTTTTGAGAAATCAGATTGAAGTACTATAATCCACGTTAAAAATATTTTATAAGAAACTTTACAAGTCTGTGAGGTTTCTTTTTTTGCCGTAATTTTGTTTTAAAATAATCTTATGAAAACACTTGCATTATTTTTAGGAATTTTCATATCAAATCTTGCATTGGCACAGTATGATGTTGAAGAAAGAGACGATCATAATATGATGACCGAAAACAATAAGAGTATTTTAAAAATAGACATTCGGGAGCCTCTTTTGCAGGTTGCAGTGAAAAAGTGTAATGATTTTAAAGCGCTTCATATAGAAGGAGGAATTCCGGCTTATAAAGAAATACTGAAAAATTACATGTATGATTATCTCAATTCTGAATTTTATGTACTGAACGGAGATTTTACATTCACATTAATCATTGACGAAAACGGAAAATTGACTCATATGGAAGGTTATCCAAAAGTTTCAAATAGTGAGATTTTTTTTGACGATATGAAATATATATTGAGAAGAATCAAAAAAAACTGGATTCCGGCAAGCTGTAATGGGAAATCGGTCACCTCACAGATTAAAATTAAAATGAATTTAACTTCTATAACTACAGATTTATAACATTGATAAGCGTTCAATAGTTGTGAAATTTTGAAGAAACATATTATAAAATGAGTACAATGATATATCGTGTTATATTATTTATTAGTATTCTTTCAGGCAATCAAGTATTTGCCCAAAGAGATGTTTTAGATCAATATCCCATTGGTCAGGATTTTTATGCAGGCGGAATAAATGAATTGAATAAAGAGTTGGTAAAAATTGTTAAAGAACATAAATTTCTACCTTGTGAAAACATTTCTGAAGAATACACAGTTCAGATTCTTGTAAATGAAAATTCGACCATTAATTATGTGAAAGATTTTGACAGTGTAAATATTCAAAGAAATAAATGTGCTTTTGATTTCAGTCGTAAATTGATTCCTTATCTGAAAAGATGGATGCCGGCAAAAAAACAAGATAAATTTGTTGCAGCCATTGCAAAAATTGGAATAAAACCGTTCTATTTATATTATTCAAAAGATGATCCGCGTAAAAATGAAACAAAAAATCCGGTTTACTCAAAAGGAATGGAAGATTTTGGAAGTGAAGTAAGTTCTATTTTTCAGGCTAAAATAAATAAAAACGAAGATAAACGTACTGTACTTACATTTGTAGTGAATGAAAAAGGTGAAATGGAAGATTTCAAAATTGATGGTGATTATACTGCAAGTGACAAAAATAGTATGATAAAAGCACTGTCCAGAATAAAAGGAAAATGGCAACCCGCTACTTTTAATGGTATACCGTTTAAGA
The DNA here is from genome assembly GCF_019613955.1 of Chryseobacterium sp. LJ668. Lineage (NCBI taxonomy): Bacteria > Pseudomonadati > Bacteroidota > Flavobacteriia > Flavobacteriales > Weeksellaceae > Chryseobacterium > Chryseobacterium chendengshani. The sequence continues at coordinate 1,545,290 of NZ_CP080443.1, forward strand.
CGAGACTTAGACAGCCATTGCGTCAAAATTTTGATATCCAGACCCAAGTTGAAGGACTGAGTACATCTACAAATCAAAATAAGTACAATAATGGATACCGATAATCTTCTGCCATTCTGTCACAAGATTTTGTATCTTTGCAAATAATTTGAATTTATAATTTAAATTCAAAAATTTTAAATTTTACAATAGTGCAGGAAAAATATATAGACGAAACAAAACAAGGCGAAGCTTTTGCCATTGCAGAGAAAACCGGAAATTCTAAAAAATTATTTTTAGAAAGTTATGGCTGTCAGATGAATTTCTCTGATTCTGAAATTGTTGCCTCTATTCTTAATGATCAGGGTTACAATACCACATTGAAAGTTGAGGAAGCAGATTTGATTTTATTAAATACCTGTTCCATTCGCGAAAAAGCTGAGCAGACCGTAAGAATGCGTCTTGCACAGTTTAAAAATCTTAAAAAAGAAAGACCCAACATGACCGTTGGCGTCTTAGGTTGTATGGCTGAAAGGCTTAAAACTAAATTTTTAGAAGAAGAACAGCTTGTGGATTTAGTAGTCGGTCCCGATGCATACAGAGATCTGCCCAATCTTTTAAAGGAAACCGAAGACGGAAGAGATGCCATCAATGTAATTCTTTCTAAAGAAGAAACTTACGCGGATATTAATCCTGTTCGTTTGGGAGGAAATGGTGTTACCGCTTTTGTAACGATTACCCGTGGTTGCGATAATATGTGTACATTTTGTGTCGTTCCTTTTACAAGAGGTAGAGAAAGAAGCCGTGATCCACACTCAATTTTAGAAGAATGCAAAAGTCTTTGGGAAAGCGGTTATAAAGAAATTACCCTTCTCGGACAAAACGTAGATTCTTACCTTTGGTACGGAGGCGGTCCCAAAAAAGATTTTTCAAAAGCATCAGAAATGCAAAAAGCCACCGCGGTTGACTTTTCAAAACTTTTAGATTCTGTTGCGAAAGCTGTTCCTCAGATGAGAATCAGATTTTCTACATCAAATCCTCAGGATATGAGCCTCGATGTTTTCAGAACAATGGCAAAACATGACAACATCTGTAATTATTGCCATTTGCCGGTTCAGAGCGGGAGCAACAGAATGCTGGAAGCTATGAACAGGCAACACACCCGTGAAGAATATTTAGAATTAGTAAGAAAAGCAAAAGAAATCGTTCCTGATATTTCGTTTTCTCAGGATATGATCATCGGTTTTTGTGGAGAAACGGAAGAAGATCATCAGGATACTTTAAGTCTGATGAGAGAAGTAGAATATGACTACGGCTATATGTTCTCTTATTCTGAAAGACCGGGAACTCCGGCCCATAAAAAAATGGAAGACAATATTCCTGCAGACATTAAACAAAGCCGTTTGGCAGAAGTAATTGCTTTACAAGGCGAATTATCAAGAAAGAGAATGGAAGGCTACGTAGGAAGAGTTCACAGCGTTTTGATCGAAGGAGTCTCAAAGAAAAATAAAAACCAGTGGAAAGGCAGGAATTCCCAAAATGCTGTTTGTGTTTTTGATATGCTGGAGGGTCAGAAATTGGGTGACATTGTGGATGTTTTTGTGTTTAATAATACACAGGGCACACTTTTAGGGGAAACGGTTACAAAGTAAAATATGGATAAAGATTTAACTAAAAAACAAATTTTTAAAAATATTTCTGCATTATCGAAAAATGCAAGAAATAAAACTGTTTTTGGTTTAGATCAAAAAAGACAGACACTGTCTTACCTTTTTATGTTGTTGCTTAATAAGAAGATTTTATTAATATTTTAAACTCAGACAATGGAAAAATTTCATAAATATTGCCTGAGTGTATTACTGGTCATAGTTTACAGTAATATTTCGGCACATACAAACAACGAATCTATAAAAAATATTGACTTTAAACAGTTTCAAGAAATTTATAGTCAGTTTTTGAATTACGAGTTTGATGATTCACAAGAGTTTTGTTTAAATGAGGAATCTGCATGCAGTTTTGCAATACATAACAAAAAGAATGCGGCCGATCTTATTGGAAACTCTATTTTAGAGAAACAACAAAACAATCCTTATTATAAAAAGTGGGGAGGAGATTTTTCTTCAAAAGAAAAGCATCAGAATATCCTGATAAACTTTGAAAAACAAAATAAGCGGAACGATTTTGCTGATCACATTGATCTTAAAAGTAAAGTTGCTAAAATTAGAAATAAGGATGATTTAAATATTAAAAAATAATACTTAGAAAACAGCAAGATGAAAAATCACAAAGCGATTACTCATCAATTTCAAAAATCATTATTTTTTAATATTTAAATCAAGAAAATGGCAGACTTACAATCTATAAAAGCACGTTTTGGTATCATCGGAAATTTTCCGGCTCTGAACCGTGCTTTAGAAAAATCTATACAAGTTGCACCTACCGATATTTCAGTTTTGGTTATCGGGGAAAGTGGTGTAGGAAAAGAATTTATCCCCAAAATCATTCATTCAGAGTCAAAAAGAAAACATCAGCCTTATATCGTTGTCAACTGCGGTGCAATTCCTGAAGGAACCATCGATTCTGAACTTTTCGGACATGAAAAAGGAGCTTTTACAGGCGCAACAGCAACCCGTAAAGGGTATTTTGAAGTTGCAGATGGCGGTACAATTTTCTTAGATGAGGTAGGCGAATTACCTTTGCAGACGCAGGTTCGTTTATTGAGAGTTTTAGAAAGCGGTGAATTTATGAAAGTAGGTTCTTCGCAAGTACAGAAAACCAATGTGAGAATTGTTGCGGCTACCAATGTCAATATGATGAAAGCGATTCAGGACAGCAGATTCCGGGAAGATCTGTTTTACCGATTGAATACGGTGCAGATTGATATGCCGGCTTTAAGAGAGAGAAAAGGTGACATTCACTTGCTTTTCAGAAAATTTGCGATTGATTTTGCCGAAAAATACAGAATGCCTGAATTACAGCTTGAGGCAAGTGCAGTTCATTATATCGAAAATTACACATTTCCCGGAAATGTGCGACAACTCAGAAATCTAGTTGAGCAAATGACGGTGGTAGAAACAGATCGGAGTGTGACTGTCGCAAAATTAGCAGAATATATCCCGATGGATTCTCATCTGCCAATGGTTGTCAATCATCCGAATTCGCAAAAACAAACTGATTTTGGAAACGAAAGGGAAATCATGTACAAAATTCTCTTTGATATGCGGAATGATATTAATGATTTAAAATCCTTAACTTCGGAATTGATAAAAAATAGAGGTGTAAATGACCTGAGCAATCAGGAAAAGAATTTAATTAATCGAATTTATACGCCTGAGCCACAGCAGAATACAAGTCCGAATTCTTTATTGTTTTTTGAAAATAATAACGTTCAGAATATTCAGAATCCAACGATTGTGTCAAACACAGAAGATAGTTATGAAGATTTCGAAGACATTGAGATAGAAGAAAACAGACCAGAATCTTTGTCGCTTCAAAATAATGAAAAAGATTTGATTATCAAGGCGTTAGAAAAGCATAACGGACGAAGAAACAGAGCTGCAGATGAGCTCGGAATTTCGCAGAGAACCTTATACAGAAAAATAAAACAATATAACTTAGAAGACTAAACCATTAAATATTAAAATCAAAAATTATGAACGTAAACTTTACCGCAAAACCAATCAATTTTAAATTAGGAGAATACCTGAGTAAAGGTTTTGAACTTTTGAAAAAAGATTTCGGAAACATTTTCGTAGCATTTTTATGCTGTCTTGTGATGGGAATCATTCCCTTCTGTGGAATGTTGGGAGCAGGAAATTTCTATGAGTATTTAAGAAAAGTGAATAGAGGTCAACAGGCAAGCCCGAGTGATGTTTTTAATTTTGATAAATTTATGCCTTACTTTATACTTCAATTGATTTTGATAGGCGGATTCATGTTAATTTATATTCCGTTTATGATTTTGATGCCGGTCATAGCCTATTCACAAGGTGATGATCCGTCACCGTGGATTATGTTTATAATGATGCCCATTTTTGCAATTATTTACATAGCGTTTATTTATATTATGTTAAAAGGCTTTTACATTCCGGCTTTGATCTCTTTGAAAGATGTAACAGATATTAAAACTGCTTGGAACACTTCAAAGGTTATGACTAAAGGTAATTTGCTCTCCATATTTTTGTTTTCACTTTTATTGGTGATCATCATGTATGCAGGTATTCTTGCTTGTGGTATTGGTTTATTTGCTACTATGCCTTTCGTATATGTGGCCAACTATTTTGCTTATGAAGATGCAATGAGTCAGATTGAGCACGACGAGATTTCAGAAATTGGAATTCAGGAAAAATATTAAGTTTTAAAAATTTATGATGAGTCAGTTGAAAAGCTTCTTTCTATTAATTATTTGTGTCGGATTTTTAAATTCCTGCTACAGTTTTACAGGCTCATCGCTCGTTGATGAAAAAACAGTGCAGATCAATGAATTTCCCAATAACTCACCATTGGTAAATCCTACCTTATCACAGCAGTTTTCAACGGATATTCAGAATAGGTTTTTGCAGAGAACGACTCTCAAAGGAACAAAAGAAAATCCGGATATTCTGATTGAAGGTGAAATCACTGATTATACGATTACGCCTACAACAATCAGTTCTACCACGCAGAATACAGCTGCAGGTGTTATTCAGGATTCACAGAATAAACTGACAATTACGGTTAAAGTTCATTACGAAAATAAGCTGCATCCAGATCTGAGTTTTGATAGAACGTACTCTGATGAAGCGGTTTTCAACAGTAACTTATCACAAAATGACATTGAGGTTTCGCAGGTGAAAATTGCAACAGACCGGATTATCAACAAAATTTTTAACGACATCGTAGCGAATTGGTAAGATGATACATACTAGAGTTTTAGAATTATTAAAAAATCCGAAAAATATTCAATCAGAAGATCTCCATCTTTTGAAAGAGGAAATTAGTTCTTTCCCCTATGTTCAAAACATCAGAGCATTGCATTTATACGGGGTTCATTTGTATGATAAAGAAAATTATCAGAAAGCACTTTCTGCGACTGCTGCTTATACCACAGACAAAAAAATACTGTATCAGCTGATTAACGGTAAAATCCATCAGATGAGTCCTGAAATTGTCGGAGAAAAACAGGAAAAAGTTTTTGAAAATCCAGTCGAAGCTCCTCTTGAAGACAATAAGACATCTTTAGAAAATAAAAATAAGCAGGAAGAGATTTCCATAAAGAGAGAAGCCATAAGTTTCTCAAATCACGACTATGAAGCTGCTTCTGAAGGTTTGATCGCCCAAAAGCCTGAAATCAAACATTTGGTTGTAAGAGGCGAAAGAAACAGGATTTTATTTGATGGCGAAGAAAATTTCTTAGATGAAGTCAACAACGAAACCATCGATCTTGAATCCACTTTAGAATCAGGGGTTATTGTCACTCACAAACCAGTCACTAATCAAGATAATCTGACTAAAACGGATGACGAACAAGCAATTGTTGCCGAAGAATTAGCCGGAACATCTTCTGGAGCAGAAGTTAAAACTCCAATTAAAACAGAAATTCAGGCTGAAGAAATTACAGATAATGCTGAATTAAATTTAGAGGAAATTTTACCTGAATCAGATGTAAATTTAGCAGAAAAGATTGCTGAAGCTCCGAAATCTGAACTCATTGTTAATGAAAACAAGATTGAATCTGAAAATGTTTCTAAAAAATTAAGCAATGAAAACGAGTTAAGTTTTCAATCAATCCAATCTTTAGAAACTCAAATAAAAACCGAAATTTCAGGAGAAGAAACTCATCAGTCTCAGCCAAATCAGACCGAAGAAACTACAGAAATTTTAAATCCTGAATTGATTGTTGAAGAAGAAAAACTTGAATCTGAAAAAGTTGCAGGTAAAATTAATGATAATGCCGAATTGAGCTTTCACGGAACAGATTCTTTCTTCCCGGAAGTTACCATAAGGTCAAATAAAAGCCAGGAAACCGCACAGCCAAAGTCTGAAGCTCCAAAATCAAACATTAACAAGCATGAGGACGAAATGCGCCGTCTGATAGAGGAAGTGGAGAAGAGAATGAAAGCGAAAAAAGAAAGTGTACCGGAAAAGAAGGAAATTGTTGATGAGGAGACAGGCCACGACATCAGCTTTGCAGAAACACAGGCATTTCATGTAGGTGAAGAGCAAAAAGCGGCGGAAGAAGTGGTTGTAAAAGAAGCTGAGCTGATTGTAGAAGAAAAGCTTGAAGAAGAAAAACCTGAGGAAATTAGTAAAGTAAAAGATGAAGTTTTAGAGTTAGAATCAAATACAGAACCCGTTTCCGCTTGGAAACCAATGAGTTTTGAAACAAGTTGTCCGGATTCTTTGCTAAATAATCCTATTGAAGCTTTTCAACCCAAAGAAATTCAGAAATCTGAGGAAAGCCTTACCTCTGAAACAGTAATCGAAGAAAAAACAACAGAAATTCTGGAAGAAACTCATTCTGGAACTGTTGGCTCTGAAATTCCTGATGAATCGAAGAACACCGGAACAGCAGAAGCCCCGGAAAAAAAGGACGGTGAAGCTCCTGTAATGAATGTTTCATTTTTCGGATCAGATATTGCAAGCTTAGGTCTTTCTTATAAATCTGACCAAAAAGCAAAAGAAGAAGCCAAGCAAGAAGAAAAAAAGGCTGCTCAACAAAAGATCGACGAAAGCAATGTTCCAGGATTTATTAATACCTGGCAAAGCTGGCTGAAAATCGATCGTGCACAGGAGGCCCCAATTGATAAAACTGAGATCAAAAATAAAGTCATTGAATCATTCATTGAAAACAATCCGAAAATCAGTCAGTTAAAAGATGAGGTCAACTTTGTTGTAAAAGAAAAGACCGATGATATCTCTCATCTGATGACAGAGACTTTGGCCAATCTGTATATCGAGCAGAAACTGTACTCGAAAGCGGTAAATGCATTTTTGGTTCTGGCCAGTAAATTTCCAGACAGAAAAGAATATTTTGAAGCAAAAATTCAGGAAATTAAAGATAACAGAGGTAAAAGCTAAACCCTAATAAAAGCAAAAGTCAGAATCAATTTCTGCCTTTTTATTCAGTTCATAGAATTCGATTGTCTTCTGTTTCTTAATTTTCGCCACGCTTTTCGGCCTAAAATAATCACTATAATTAATATGGCTATTGTTAATACAGCAGCAATAATGGGTGCAGTCATTGCCAAAACAGACATCAATCCTGCTCCTGCTGTTTCAGTAGTTCCCACAACAGAGTTTCCAAGTCCGCCGGTTGTTGCCGTAGAAGCTGCTCTGAGTCCTGCAAACCCGGAACTTATTGTAGCAGCAGTTCCGCCACCTGCAATCAGCGCTAATGCCCACTGCGGAAAAGTGCCCAATTCTGTAAACTGACTTGCAAATAATAAAGATCCGGCAACGGTCGCCATCGGTACAGAGATTGTATCCAGTAAGTGATCGACAAAAGGAATATAATAGGCAAGAATTTCTGCAATCATCGCAATTCCGGTGGTGATTAAAGCAGGCAGGCTCGACAGCCATTCAAAACTTTCACTCATCGGAATCCAATGAAAATAAGAGGCTACACTTACTGCAAACATCGGTAAAAATACCCTGAAACCAGATGCAGCAGCCAAACCGATACCTATAAAAGCACTTAAGATATAAGGTAAATAAGGAATTTGATCTAGCATTTTAATTCGTCAATTGTTTGCTTAAAGCTACAAAATTATAAAATGTCAATCGGGATTTATTTTTTGTTAAGATTTCGGTGTAAAAAAATAAAAATTTGCGTTATCAGCTCAATCTGCGAGATATAAATAGTATAGCTCAGCTTCAGTACAAAAAAATCTCTGAAAATTTATAATCAATTGAACTTAATCTTTCTTCTGAGACTGACACAATTTTACAAACTGTTCTTCAACTTCCTGAAATTTCTCAGGCAATTCAGGAGAAACCCAAAACAGCATAGCCACCGTTTTGTCTCCGAAATATTCTTTAAACAAATCTTTATTTAAACGATAGCATTCTCTCAAAAGTCTTTTGATACGGTTTCTGTGAACCGCTTTCTTGAAATATCTTTTTGAAACTGACACGCCCAGTTTCACATTTTCTGTTGCAATGTCGGGATGGTTTTTCAGGATAATGATTCTCAGATTCCCATTGTTTTTCCATTTGCCTTTTTCGAAAAGCAAAGTAATGTCATCTTTTTTTTTAAGTTTCTCCTCTTTAGGATATTTAAAGTTCTGCATCAGTCTTTTTCACTAAATGATTGATGACTTCCGCAGCCGCGTACAATCCGAAAATTGCAGGAATATAACTGATGGTTCCGTAGAATGATCTTTTGTAATTGCTTCCGTCGGTCATTTTCAGGCTGTCTTCATCCTGAATTTCACTTGAAAAAACACATCTGATGCCCTTATCTATTTTTTCTTTTTTCAATCGTTTTCTTACTTGTTTTGCAAGATGGCATTCAGCAGTTTTGTGGATATCTCTCACCATCACCTTTGAAGGGTCAGATTTTCCACCGGCTCCCATTGAGCTTACAATTTTTATTCTTCTTCTTTTCGCGGCAATGATCAGGCTCACTTTGGGTGTGATGCTGTCGATGCAGTCTAGTATATAATCGAACTTACCGGCATCTAAAACTTCACCCATTCTTTCAGGGTTCAGAAATTCATTGATTTTTACCAGTTCAAGCTGCGGATTAATATCCATCAGTCTTTCTGCAACCACTTCCACTTTATGTTTGCCAACTGTTGAATGTAATGCAGGAAGCTGTCGGTTGATGTTTGTAATATCTACTGTATCGCCGTCTATAATGGTCATTTTTCCGATCCCGGCTCTTGCCAGAAATTCGGCAGCAAAAGATCCTACACCGCCCAAACCTACTACGAGAACACTCGCACTATTTAATATATTTATGCCTTCTTCTTTGATCAGAAGTTCCGTTCTTTCCAGCCAAAACTTATCCATTTTTTATCGTTTCTAAATTTTCTATAATCTTTTTTTGAAGTTGTTCTATTGAGATTTTCTTAATTTCCGAGACTTTCTGATACAATTCTTTGATATCAAAATCGTCGTTATCAGTCTCTAAAAATAGCTTATCTAAAGGAACAGTTTTCAAAGTGTCTTGCAAAGATAGATGATACAAAACGGCTTTCCCAAAACTCAGATAAAAATTATTTCTCAGGAGATCATTTGCAACGCTTTGTTTTTTATTAAAACCATGAATGATCATTGCTTGTTCAGACTTTTTCCTGAAAGAAATGACCTCATAAAATTTCTTTACACAATGAATGATCAAAGGTTTTTTGAATTCATTAGCTATTTTGATCTGCCTTAGGAATACGTCTTCCTGAATTTTCATATCAAGAGAAATCAATCCATCCAAACCGCATTCTCCAATAGCGAAACAGTTGTCAGTTATAACAGATTGTAGCCAATCAAATTGATTTTTAATATTTTCTTGTTGAATATCTTGCGGATGAATGCCTGCGGAAAAAGAAACTGCTGAAGGTTGGCTTCCTGTTTGCAGATTATAAATTCCACCAGGAATATTTTTTTTGTGATGATGAAAATCAAAAAAATCCATATTCAAAAATACAATAAATAAATTTTAATAAATTATTAAACGTTCGTTTATAATCATATTAAAAATTTCTTAACTTTACTAAAACAGCACATGGGAAAAAAATTTACAGATAAACAAATCCATATTTTAGATATTGCAGAAGAGTTGATTGCTAAAAAAGGATATGAAGGGACTTCCGTACGTGATATTTGTTCTAAAGCCAACATCAATGTGGCGATGATTTCATATTATTTTGGGTCCAAAGAAAAGATGATGTCGTATCTTTATCAGTATCGTGTTTTGAAAACGAGAGAAAATTTTTCTGAATTTGCAGACACTATTAAAGATGGAAAACCGGAAATGCAGATGAAAGAAATGATTAAATATATCGTTGGACAGCTATTTAAATACAATTATTTCCATGGTTTTGTCACTCAGGAATTGCGCCATACCGAAAACCTGAAAGATGAACTTCTAGATTTTTATCAGTTATTTGTCAGAAAACTGGATGACGTCATAAAAAAAGGAGTTACTTCCGGAGTTTTTACTTTTACGCCAAAACCGGAAGACATCTTGACTACTATTATAGGTTCTACGCTATTCGTGATTCGCAATAAAAACTTTTACGAGCTGTATGTTCCTCATAAGGATGATGAAAATTATACCAAAGAGGCTGAAAAAAAGGTGAGAATGAATCTGTTGATGAATGTTTTTGCCGTTTTGGGATACGCAGCCGACTAATTTTGCGTTAAATAATCATAAAAAAAAATCTTTTAGCAAAAAAGTTATATTTTTGCAAATTAATAGATCGGTAAAACCGAAAACTGTTGAATTTTATATGAAGAAATATATTTTAGGTATTTTTGCCATAGCTGTCATCTCGGCATGCACAAGTCAGCAAGATAAAGCGATGAAAAGCGCGGATAAAAATTTTATCCTGAAAGCCGCTAATGAAAATTTCGCTAAAAAGAAATGGAAAAATGCTTTGGCTCTCTACGACAGACTTCCTAATCTGGTTGCTGGTACTGATGATGCCCCGAATGTGGTTTTCAATTCTGCATATGCCAATTATTATGATAAAAACTATAAGCTTGCAGGTCACCAATTCAAAAACTTTGCAGTAAGTTTTCCTCAGGATAACAGAAAAGAAGAAGCATCTTATATGTCAGCTTTATGTTACTACAATGGGTCGATGGATTATAATCTTGATCAGACGAGTACAGAGTTGGCCATCAATGAACTTCAGGATTTCCTTACCAATTACCCGAATTCTGAAAGATCAAAAAATATCAATACCCTGATTGAAGAACTGTCGTATAAATTAGAATTTAAGGCCTACGAAAATGCTAAACAGTATTACAAAATGGCTAATTACAAATCTACAGACGCAGCATTTGAGAATGTTTTAGGAGATTTCCCAAGTACAAAACTTCGTCCACAGATTTATGATTACATGATGAAGTCAAGATATCTTCTTGCGCAAAACTCTGTTTATGAGTTGAAGGATGAGCGTATAGAAAGTGCATTGTCATTTACAAGATTAGTTGAAAAAGAACTGCCGAATACAGAATACTCTAAAACAGCTGTAGATATAAGACAGAAGCTTGAAAAAGAGAAAAAGGATTTTGTAATTGTAAAGAAACTGAACGAAGAGAGAATTGCAATACTTACGGCCAAGCAAAAGAAATTAGCTGATAAATTAGCACAAGACTCTAAAACCGAGCAGCAGATCAAGGATCAAGTGTCTAATGAAAAGCAGGCAATGCAGATCCAGAGGGATAGCGCAGCGTTGCAGACACCTCCTCCGGCAGCGACTTTCAAAATCCAAAGATAATTCGTAAATTTGCCATCTTATAAATAAAATAATTTTCTGAAAATGAGCGTAAAAGATACAAAAGCAGAAGTAAATACTATTACTTACGATAAAGATAAGATTGAAGAAAAAGTAGGTTCAATCTATGAAGCTATTGTTATCATGGGGAAAAGAGCAGAGCAGATCAATGCAGAAATCCGTACTGAGTTACACAATAAGTTAGACGAGTTTGCGGTTCACAATTCCACATTGGAAGAAGTTTTTGAAAACAGAGAGCAAATCGAGATCTCTAAACATTACGAAAAACTTCCAAAACCAACTTCTATCGCTATCCAAGAATGGCTAGACGGTGAAGTGTACTTTAGAAAGACTGAAGAGAGAAACTAATCACTCAGGTGATTTTTATACATGAAGGTCATAAAGAAATTATTTTCTTTATGACCTTTGCTGTTGCTATAGGTTTCTATTCTTAGAAAAAAGAAGTATTTTAGTGCTTTAAAAATAATCTACATGGATATTTCCGGGAAAAAGATTCTCATTGCCGTTTCTGGTGGAATTGCTGCCTACAAAATTCATTTTCTCATCAGGGATTTTGTAAAAAAAGGAGCAGAAGTTCAGGTGATCATGTCTCCTGATGCAGAAAATTTTGTAACGAAACTGAGTCTTTCCACTTTATCTAAAAATCCGGTTTATACAGATTTCTATGGCGATAACGGAGCGTGGAACAGTCATGTAGAATTGGCACTATGGTCAGACGTGATGATCATGGCTCCTTGCACAGCCAATACTTTAGCCAAAATGGTTCATGGGATTTGTGATAATTTAATGATTGCAACCTATATGTCTGCAAAATGTCCAGTTTTCATCGCTCCAGCAATGGATTTGGATATGTATCAGCACCCTTCTACGAAACAAAATTTAGAATTGGCAAAAGATTATGGCCATATTGTAATTCCAGCGGAAAGTGGAGAACTGGCAAGCGGATTGATCGGTCAGGGGAGAATGTCCGAGCCGGAAACTATTTCAAAAGCAGTGGAAGATTTTTTTAGTCTCAATGAAAATAAATCTCTGCTGGGAAAAACAATTTTAATCACAGCGGGACCAACGTATGAAGCAATCGATCCTGTGCGGTTTATCGGCAATCACTCTTCAGGCAAAATGGGATTTTCTTTAGCTGAAGAAGCCGCAAAACGTGGTGCGAAAGTAATTTTGATTTCCGGACCGAGTTCTTTAAACTCAAAACATGAAAACATTCAGCTTTATAAAGTGACTTCTGCAAAGCAGATGTTCGATAAAGTGTTTGAGTTTTATGATGAAATTGATATTGGGATTGCGAGCGCAGCAGTTGCTGATTACGCTCCAAGAGAGGTTGCTTCAGAAAAGATTAAGAAAAATGAAGATACTTTCACTATCGAATTGATTAAAAATCCCGACATCCTTAAAACGATGGGTGAGAAAAAAACAAATCAGTTTTTGGTTGGTTTTGCACTTGAAACCCAAAATGAAGAAGAAAACGCAAAAGGTAAGCTGGAAAAGAAAAATCTTGATATGATTGTTCTCAATTCGCTTCGTGATGAAGGCGCAGGATTTAGAAACGATACCAATAAAATAAAAATATTCACCAAAACAGATACAACAGAATTTGATCTAAAATCAAAAGAAAATGTGGCAAAAGACATTCTCGATTGTATTGAAGATCAGCTTTTAAAATAATTTTTATAAATTTCCGTTCTCAACAATTAAATTATACTTGGTTTGGCTTACAAACATTTAAGATAGATACACATGAAAAAATATACGATACTTTTATTTTTACTTCTGTTTTGCAACTTTGGTTTCGCTCAGGAGCTTCTAGCAACGGTTCAGGTAAATGCACAGCAATTGGGGGGCAGTAATCAGCAGGCTTTTAAAGCTTTGGAAAAAAGCCTTAGAGACTTTGTAAATAATACAAGCTGGACTGGGAAAAAGCTTCAGAATTTCGAAAAAATAAAATCTAATTTTTCTATTGTTCTCAGCGAAAGAGATGGGAACAAATATAAAGGGAGTATTGTTATTCAGGCAGTTCGTCCGGTTTTCAGCTCATCTTATGAATCGCCGCTAATCAACCTTCAGGATACAAAATTTGGTTTTGACTACGTTGAAAACGAAAATCTGATCTTCAATGAAAGACAGTTTTCAGGAAAAAACTTAATTGATGTCATCAGCTTTTATGTGTATCTCATTTTAGGCTACGATGCCGACAGTTTTCAGGCTTCCGGCGGAACACAATGGTTTACCAAAGCGCAACAGATTGCACAAAATTCCCAAAATCGTGGCTATGATGGGTGGGGACAAATCAATGATCCGAGAAGCCGTTCTATTTTGATCGGAGAAATTTTAAATCCAAACATGAGCCAGCTTCGCCAGTCGATGTACACGTATCACAGAGCCGGATTAGATGGATTATTTAATCAGGATCAGACCCAACCCAAAAAGATTATTTTTGATGCATTGATGCAGCTAAGAACATACGAAAACTCTTTCCAGCAGAATTATTTCTTCAATACATTTATCAACACCAAGTATGATGAGATTTTCAATATATTTAATTCAGGAAACAACGGCGGAATTGTAATGAATGACTTAAAGCAGCTGATGATCACTTTTGCACCCAAGTATGCCGATACGAGATGGAATAAGTGGAGGTAAAAACACCTTATTCTTGAATTCTGAATTCTAAAATTTTATATTTGCAGTAATAAAGTAATCTGCTACTGATCATGCTTTCGAGAATATACATTAAAAATTTCGCCCTTATAGATGCATTAGATGTGTCTTTAAAAAATGGTTTACAGGTGATTACTGGGGAAACAGGTGCCGGAAAATCGATTATTTTGGGTGCGCTTCGGTTGATATTGGGCGAAAGGGCAGACTTAAAATCAATTTCCAAAACTGAAGAGAAGAGTATTGTAGAAACAGAGTTTGATCTAAACGATCAGTTTAAAAAATTCTTTATTGAAAATGATCTCGATTATGAGCATCAGACGATTATAAGACGTGAAATTTTGCCTTCAGGGAAATCCAGAGCATTTATCAATGATGTTCCGGTGACATTGGATGTGCTGAAAGAATTGACTTCACAGTTAATTGATATTCATTCACAGTTTGAAACGTCAAATCTTTTTACCGCAGATTATCAGTTTAAAATTATCGACGGACTGTCGGAAAATAAAAAATTCATTGAAGACTATCAGCAGGATTTTTTAGAATTTCAAAATTTAAAATTACAGCTTAAAAAACTACAGACTCAGCTTTCTGAAAACACAAAAGAGAGCGACTATAAACAGTTTTTACTGAACGAACTGGAAGATCTGAAGCTGGATGATGTAGATTATGATGATTTGCAGAATCATCTTTCCGTACAGGAAAATGCGGAAATGATTTCTGAAAATATAGCCCAGATTCTGGCAAGATTTCACCAGGAAGAAATCGGGATTCTGTCTTTCTTTAATGAAGCTAAAAATAAACTGTCGAAAATTGCCGAAGTTTCTCATTCTTTTTCTGAATTGGATGAAAGATTGGAAGGCACTTTTGTTGAATTAAAAGATATTCTTCAGGAGTTGGAAGACGAAGCGGAAAAAATAGAGATCAATCCTGAAAATTTAGCTTTACTTTCTGAGCTGAATAATAAAATTAATACCTTATTTTTAAAACATAACGTTTCAGATCTTAATGAGTTAAAAGAAATCAGAGATCAGTTATCAGGCGAACAAAAAGGAACAGCGGAAATTGAGGCAAACATTTCTGAAATCGAATTGAATATTTCAAAAAAGGGAAAATCGCTTCAGTCTTTGGCTGAAAAACTTTCAAAAAACAGAAAGAAAAGCGTTCCTGTTTTCATTAAAAAAGCAGAAGATCTGTTGAAAAAATTAGGTCTCGAAAAAGCAAAAGTAGACATAGAATTAACTGAAATTCCGGAATTTAATCAATTTGGAAGAGAAAATATTCAGCTACTGTTTCAGGCAAATTCAGGTTTTCCTTTAAAACCTATTCAAACTGCCATTTCCGGGGGTGAAAGATCGCGTGTCATGTTGGCAGTGAAGAAAATTATTGCTGAAAGCGATATGCTTCCGACTCTTATTTTAGACGAAATCGACACAGGAGTTTCAGGAAAAGTTGCTGAAGAAATCGGGAATCTGATGCGTGAAATGTCTCAGGATATGCAGCTGATCGTTATTTCTCACCTTGCGCAGGTTGCCGCAAAAGGAAATGATAATTATAAAGTTGTCAAAGAAGATATCAACGGCAAAACACAGTCGACCATCATCACTTTAGGCGAAGAAGAAAAACTGAATGAGATTGCACAATTGCTTTCCGGAAGTAAGATTACGGATGCTGCTTTGGCGCAGGCTAAAGAGTTGATTGGATAATTTTTTTGAGAAATTTAAATGTTTTAGTATTAGAGATGTCATCCTGAGCTTGTCGAAGGAACTCATTTTATTTTTCTAATTCTTCAATTCTTTTCTTCAACAAATCGATTTCTATGCTTTTTTGCTGATTCTCTTTCAACATCTCCATCAATTCTTTTTAGTTTTCTAAAAGAAACTCAGGGACATTGCAATAATAATTTCCGCTAATACTTCCATTATTACTCGTAATAGTATTTTAAAAATAATTGTAATATTTTGATTTTCATTACTTTCTTTTATTTCTTCAATATTACTTTCCAGTAATTTTGAAATCCTTTCCTATTCTTCTTCAGAAATTTCGACTTCCCCTTTTTCTTTTGGCTGGATTGGGTTTGGCTGATGTTCAAATATTCTGCAAAATCTCCTGTATAAAATATTTTCGCTTATTTAATTAATTTTTACTTCACCATAAAGAATTTTTTTAAAAATATAGAAATTATTCAAGTATATCCGAATATAGTGGAGTAAAAAATATGTTTGAATTATTATGAAAATTGTTTTATTATTGCAGTGTTAAAAAATTAAAAACAACAAAGATGAAAAAACTAGTTCCCTGATGCTTTTGGCATTGGCATTCTTATTAAGCTGTAGGACAGATCAATTCCCGGAAAAAGAAACCTACAACAACACAAGTGCATTTCAGCTCACTTCCAAAAGAATTTCTTTAAATGAATCTAAGCACAAAGCAAAGCTTCTTCCAGAACTTGAAAAGGTTGAGACTAAGTTTAAGACTTTTGCCAAAAACAATGCACAAGGCAAGCTTGTGAATTATTCGGACGGAGTTTCTATAGATACAGAAAGCGTGATCTATATTGAAAATGGACCCAATTACTACACCTACACTTTTTATATCATCAGAGAAAACGCTCCTGCTGATGCGCCCATAGAAAATTTAGTCTTAAGCCCGCTTTCAGATGGTACTTATAGGGAAATGCTGATAACATACGATCTTATTGCCCAGGAGAAGCAAATTATACAATCAGGTGGCGGAGTTGATCTTTCAGGAAAAATAGGTTATACCCCTTTACAAAGCGGAACCTATTCATCGGGGATTATGCAGAAATCAAATGATAATTGTTATTGGGTAGTAGATTATTCTTTTACAACTTGCAGTGAAGGGGTTCATAATCACGGTGAGATGGCTGATGAAAATGGCGGAACATGCGAGGCTGATGTGCAGTCTGTAATAGTTGTGAACTCTGCAGATTATGTATGTCCTACTCCCGGAGGATCAGATCCTGGAACTATATATAATCCGGGCAATACGACATATCCCGGAACTAATCCGAGTACAGAACCGGGAGCTCCTACCGGAGGTTCTGCAGGTTCTTCAGGAATATCTAATCCGTGTGAAGGAAATGGGGTGCCTGTACAGCCGCAAGATCCTAGTGCTACATTAGAAACCCAAGAAGGCTGTAATACCGGAACACCTACATTGCCCAATTTATCAATTTCATTTTCAATGATTGTCAGAAGCTTACCAATTGAAGTTAAAACGCTTATCAATTCTAATACAGAATATTATAATGGTCTAAATGCTTATTATACTGCAAACCAAACTACGGAAGGAGGAAATTTTGTAAAATGGGCAGCGCAGTTTAGCTGGGAAAATCAAAGTGTTACTTGGACTCAATTTAAAAAGTGGTTTATAAAGGCTGATGGAAATTCGAAAATTATTATTAATACAATTAGCAATAGCAATGCGTTAACATTTAATAATATGGAAGAATTTAAAAATTATATTGTAGATTTTAAAAATTCTTTTACGACAGATAATTTAAGTTTGGAAAATAGTGCAAATAACACTAAAATAACAAAATTTAAAGCTAAATTTGATATTGTAGTACCTGTTTATTTAAACGTTCATGCAAAATCAGTATTAGATGATATTAATACGTATACAAATGAATTTGATTTGTTAGAAGTAAATTCTTTTAAATCTGGAATTTCAACATTTTTAACCTGGAATCAAGACTCATACGGTCATACTGTAGATGGTCATGTTGTAGAAATTAATTTGAATGGACATTTTGATATTGGTGTAAAAATTGGAGATTTGGATTTTACATATGCAGATAGCTACCTTATAAAGACAAAGTATAATAATATTACAGGAAATGCTATGAGTATTAGCGGAACACCTGATTAATAAAGAGTAATTATGGATATAATACAGAGTGGAAGCGGCTTGATTATTTGGCAGAGTTTTTTAATACTTTGTTTAGTATTGTTAATATTTTTACTTTTCAAGATATATAAAGACTTGAAAAGTAACAAATAGTAAGTAGTAAACCGCAGAAAATTTCTGCGGTTTTTTATTGCTGTAATGCTTCTGCAAAACTCCTCTAAAGGATTTTGCCAAAAGCTCTCGACGGTTTACACAAATCCTCGAGAGCTTTTCAAAAAAGCAGGCTTACAATTTCTAAAAGCACGCCTGCTTTTTATTTTTGCTTACTTAGCTTTATAATCTGTAACAAAAACTACATTCCATTTACTAATGTAAAAAAGTAAACAATGTTTGTACAATTTCTGAGGTTAGAAATCAAAAGTTTTTTTAGAGGCACTTCGGTCGGAGTCAATCTGGCGATGAAGATCTTCCGGTTTCTCGGGATTCTCTCTTTTATCGCTTATTGTATTGGTGCAGCTTTCCTGGCTTTTTTCTATGTAAGAGAAGAGATGGAGCAAGACCCAATCAAGATCGTCTCGAGATTTATGATTCTTTTATGTGTTGCAGATCTGGTTTTCAAATATCTTCTGCAGCAAATGTCTACACAGAATATCAAGCCGTTTCTTACGCTCAATATTCCAAAGAAAACACTGGTCAATTATACATTGATCAAAACTTTTCTCTCACCATTCAGCTGGATGAATTCTTTTTTCCTGGTAACATTTGCCATCATCTGTCTGTTCAATGGTTTTGGCTTTATAGGAATTGTATGTTGGTTTATTTCGCTATCTCTGCTTTTTTACCTTAATAATTTCATTAATGTTCTCGTCAACAACAGGGAAAATGTCGCCATAGCGTTAGGAATTGTTTTTGCCATCATCGGAGGTTTGGGATATTACAACATCATCCCTCTTCTTGATTATGCTGAGAAATTTTTCTATTCATTTTATTCAAAGCCTTATCTGGTTCTGCTACCAATAGCTTTATTTGCAGGATTATGGTGGATCTGTTTCAGATATATTTACAAAGAATTTTATCTTGATCAGGGTCTTGAGGCTAAAAAAACTTTCGGGAAAACAGAAAACATCGCTTTCCTTAATAAATATGGAGCAATCGGAAGTTTTATCAACAATGATATCAAAATGTTAAGACGAAATAAGGTCACCAAAGGTGTTCTGATCGGGAGTTTCATGTTTATTTTTTATGGTTTACTGATGTTTACTTCGCCCATTTACAAAACACCTTATATGATGATGTTGATGGGATTGTTTGTGACAGGCGGTTTTCAGTTTCTGTTTGGGCAGAGAGTGCCTTCTTTCGATAGTTCCTATTATCCGCTGATGATGACGCTCAATGTTCCTTACAAAGAATATCTGAAAGCGAAATGGTGGCTGATGAATATTGTAACAGCGGTTTCTATCCTAGTTGCTCTTTTTTATGCAATCATCAGTTGGGAAGTGTATTTCAGTTTCTTTGCTGCCGGATTGTACAACATTGGTGTAAATTCTCAGTTTACGCTGTGGTCAGGAGCTTTTACCAAAACTCAGATTGATCTCAACTCTAAAGAAAAAGTAATGGGACAAAAAAATAGTTTCAATTTAAAAAGCCTTCTCCTGCTTATTCCTAAAATGTTGTTACCTATTGCTGTTTTCGGAGCTACAAAATACTTCTACGGGATGACTCCCGCCGTAATGAGTATTGCAGTTCTGGGATTAATAGGATTTTTATTCCGGGAAAAAATATTCGACATTATTGTAAAACAGTACAAAAGAGAAAAATACAGCACATTAGACGCATTCAAATCAAAAAATTAATTCCATGATCACTATACAAAATTTATCTAAAACATACGGAAAAGCTACCGTTCTCAATATTGAAAATCTTGAAATTCCAAATGGAGAAACATTCGGTTTGGTTGGCAACAACGGAGCAGGAAAAACTACATTATTCAGCTTAATGCTCGATTTAATACAGCCTACAAGTGGTTTTGTAAGTATCGACGGGATCAAAGTGAATGAATCTGAAGCCTGGAAATCAAAAGTTGCCGCTTTCGTAGACGATACTTTTTTGATCGGATATCTCACACCTGAAGAATATTTTTACTTTATCGGAGAATTGAGAGGTCAGAATAAAGCGTCCGTTGATGAGTTCCTAAAGCAGTTTCATGATCTTTTTAATGGCGAAATTGTCAATTCAGGAAAATACGTGCGTGATCTTTCAAAAGGCAACCAAAAGAAAGTAGGAATTGTGGGTGCGATCATCGGAAATCCCGAAATCGTTATTTTGGACGAGCCTTTTGCAAACCTCGATCCTTCCACACAGATTAAGCTTAAAAACCTGATTAAAGAATTAGCAAAACAAAGTGGAGTAACATTCCTCATTTCGAGCCACGATCTTTCTCATACGACCGAAGTTTGTAACCGGATTGTTGTAGTGAATAAAGGACAATTGGTAAAAGACATTAAAACTAATCCCGAAACACTGAAAGAATTAGAACAGTATTTTGAAGATCAGGTCAACAAACCACAAGAAGAGACTTCTATTGAATAATAAAAAATCCTCGAAATTTTCGAGGATTTTATTTTATAAACTTTAGTTCGAAAATGATTATTTCAAACTTCCCACCATATCTTCAGGCTTCACCCATTGGTCAAATTGTTCAGAAGTCACAAAACCTAGATTGATCGCTTCTTCTTTCAACGTTGTGCCGTTTTTGTGGGCTGTTTTTGCAATTTTTGCAGCATTTTCATAACCAATATGTGTGTTTAAAGCCGTTACCAGCATCAAAGATTTATCTACCAGTTCTTTAATTCTCTCGTGATTAGGTTCTATTCCCACTGCGCAGTGATCATTAAATGAGATACAGGCATCGGCAATCAATTGTGCAGATTGCAGGAAGTTATAAGCCATAACGGGTTTGAAAACATTCAGTTCGTAATTTCCCTGAGTTCCTGCAAAAGAAATCGTAGTATCATTTCCTAAAACCTGCGCACAAACCATCGTTAAAGCTTCATTTTGTGTAGGATTTACTTTTCCGGGCATGATGGATGAGCCCGGCTCATTTTCCGGAATGTGAATTTCACCAATCCCCGAACGAGGCCCTGAAGCCAATAATCTGATGTCCTGAGCAATTTTATATAAAGAAACAGCCAGCTGCTTCAATGCGCCATGAGATTCTACAATCGCATCATGAGCTGCCAGAGCTTCAAACTTATTTTCTGCCGTTACAAAAGGAAGATTGGTGAATTTTGCGATATATTCTGCCACTTTTACATCATAACCTTGAGGAGTATTCAATCCAGTTCCTACAGCAGTTCCGCCTAAAGCAAGTTCAGAAAGATGGGGTAGAGTGTTTTTTAAAGCTTTAATTCCGTAATTCAACTGAGCAACATAACCCGAAAATTCCTGTCCTAAAGTCAAAGGAGTGGCATCCATCAAATGTGTTCTTCCGATCTTTACGATATTTTTAAAAGCTTCTGTTTTTTCAGCTAAAGTGTCTCTCAGTTTTTCAACCGCAGGAATTGTGGTTTCAACAACCTTTTTATACGCTGCGATGTGCATTGCTGTAGGGTACGTATCGTTTGAAGACTGAGATTTGTTGACATCATCATTCGGATGAACGTCTGTTTTATCTCCAAGATTTCCTCCTACATTGACGTGCGAACGATTGGCAATTACCTCATTAACATTCATATTCGACTGCGTTCCAGAACCAGTCTGCCAAATCACTAACGGGAATTGATCGTTTAATTTCCCTTCCAAGATTTCTTCACAAACTTTTGCGATCATATCTCTCTTTTCAGCAGAAAGAACTCCTAAATCGGTGTTAGTAAATGCAGCAGCTTTTTTTAAATAAGCAAAAGCTTCAATTATTTCATGAGGCATAGAACCTTCCGGGCCGATCTTAAAATTGTTTCTTGAACGCTCTGTTTGTGCACCCCAAAATTTTTCTGCAGGTACCTGCACTTCACCCATGGTGTCTTTTTCTATTCTGTAATTCATTTTATTTTTCTTTAGTCAATTTTAAATTATTAATATCTGGCATATTCATTATAACATCGTAACTCAGAAAACAGTTTGGTCCCACTGATTTTAGATCTAATTTCATATTAGTTTGGGTTACGTCTGAAATAGTTAGAATACCTTGGTTATATACACATTTCTCATAGTTTGGATCAGAAAATTTTGCATTTTTAATATTAATGACAAACTCGTTTTTTTTATTTGCAGAGATGTCAGATTTAAGAATGCTGAACTTTTCATTTTGGAAATTAGTGAATATCAATATAGTCGAATTTTTTTTGTCTTGAATAATTTC
Source organism: Chryseobacterium sp. LJ668 (assembly GCF_019613955.1). Lineage (NCBI taxonomy): Bacteria > Pseudomonadati > Bacteroidota > Flavobacteriia > Flavobacteriales > Weeksellaceae > Chryseobacterium > Chryseobacterium chendengshani. The sequence goes on from NZ_CP080443.1 coordinate 1,567,607, forward strand.
AAGCCTTATTGGATGCTTTTCAACCTCTCCCATCCAAATTCCTGACAGTTGAGTTTCGTTGTCATGCAAATTTTGAGCAATACTTTTATTAATGAACAGAATAAAAATGATTAATAAAATATTTTTCATTGGCATAGAAAGATAATTAGATTGTTGATCTATAAATTTAATCAATAATTGAATAACCCGCAATTTATAATGATTATAAATACAATGTAAAATTGTTGATTTTGCTCATGCTTTTTTCTCGATGTTTTATTTTTGCACCGAAAATAGAAAGTAAAATGGATTTTAGATATCAGGATCCGTATCCAATTTTGAAAGATGATACGGTTTATAAAAAATTGACTTCAGATTATGTGAAAGTTGAGCAGCATGGTGAAAGAGAAATTTTAACCATCGATCCGAAGGGTCTTGAGCTATTGGCTGAAGAAGCGATGGCAGATGTTTCTTTTATGCTTCGTTCTTCACACTTGGCAAGCTTAAAAAGAATTATTGACGATCCTGAAGCTACGGATAATGACAGATTTGTTGCTTATAACTTACTGCAAAATGCTGCGGTTGCAGTAGAAGGAGCTTTACCTTCTTGTCAGGATACCGGAACTGCAATTGTGATGGGAAAGAAAGGTGAAAACGTTTACACCGGAGTTGAAGACGGCGAATATTTAAGTAAAGGAATTTACAATACATATCAAAAAAGAAATTTAAGATATTCTCAGGTTGTACCTTTGACGATGTTTGATGAAAAAAATTCTGGTTCAAACCTTCCGGCGCAGATTGATATTTATGCTAAAAAAGGAAATTCTTACGATTTCTTATTTTTAACGAAAGGTGGAGGTTCTGCCAACAAAACTTTCCTTTATCAAAAAACGAAATCTTTATTAAACGAGAAATCTCTTGAAGCTTTTGTAAAAGAGAGAATTTCAGACTTGGGAACAGCGGCTTGCCCACCTTACCACTTAGCTTTAGTAATTGGGGGAACTTCTGCAGAAGCCAATTTGGCTGCAGTAAAAAAAGCATCTGCAAAATATTATGATCATCTTCCTACAGAAGGTAATGAAGCTGGTCAGGCTTTCAGAGATCTGGAATGGGAGGCGAAAGTTCAGAAAATCTGCCAGGAAAGCGCAATCGGGGCTCAGTTTGGAGGTAAATATTTAACGCACGATGTTCGTGTAATCAGATTGCCTCGTCACGCGGCTTCTTGCCCAGTCGGAATGGGAGTTTCTTGTTCGGCAGACAGAAATATCAAAGGAAAAATTACCAAAGAAGGAATTTTCTTAGAGCAATTGGAACAAGATCCGAAAAGATTTTTACCTGCAACATCTCCACATTTAGAAGCAGCAGTTGATATTGATTTAAATAAACCAATGCCTGAAATTCTGGCTGAGCTTTCAAAATATCCGATCAAAACAAGATTAAAATTAAACGGAACTTTAATTGTTGCAAGAGATATTGCTCACGCAAAAATCAAAGAACTCTTAGATTCCGGAAAGCCCATGCCTGACTATTTTAAAAATCACCCGATTTATTACGCAGGACCGGCGAAAACTCCAGAGGGAATGGCATCAGGAAGTTTCGGGCCTACGACTGCGGGAAGAATGGATGTTTATGTGGATGAATTCCAAAGTCATGGCGGAAGTATGGTGATGCTGGCAAAAGGAAACAGAACAACTGATGTAACCAATGCCTGTCATAAGTACGGAGGCTTCTACATCGGTTCAGTTGGCGGGCCGGCTGCAATTCTGGCAAAAGAAAATATTTTGTCAGTCGAAGTGGTCGATTTCCCGGAATTGGGAATGGAAGCAGTAAGAAAAATCGAGGTAAAAGATTTCCCTGCATTCATTATTACCGACGATAAAGGAAATGATTTCTTCGCCAATCTTGCGCATTAATCGTTTAAATAAAAATAAATTGCGAAATTTACGTTCTATATCTTTTGATAAAAAAGAAAAAAGTTCTATTTTTGCCTTAAATATATAAGAAAAATGATGTTATCAGCATTTTGGCCGTTTTATCAGTTCCTTTGGACAATCTATTTTGTTACAATGTTCCTAGTGGGATTCTGGTGTATTTTTATGTTTTTCGGATTTGTTATCCCATTATGGTTGACGGAAGGTTTGAAGGAATATTTCGGAAAGATAAAGCCTTTTGATCCTGAAGATATCAGAAGAAAATTAATTTACGAACAAGAAGGTGTAGAGGTAATTTTCAACGAGCCTAAAGGTCACGGCCCTTTCTTACACGATAATCATATACACGATAAAGGACATCATTAATGAATGTCATCGCTTTTTCACCATAATTCTGAAAAAGTGATATCATAGCAAAACAACATATATAAAACCACTGATTTATCGGTGGTTTTTCTGGTTTTGAGTCTAATCATTGTGTTTATTTTTTACATCTAAATCTGATTCTTTGTAATCTTTTTTATATTAATGGTTTTTATAGAATAACAAAATTCAAACTTTATCAATACATTTAAGAAATTTATTTTATTTTTATAAAAAATATGCAATATGAAAAAAATGTATTCGTTTATTTATCTTTTCATTACAGGAATTGTATTCGGACAGATAAGTTACACTATTAATCCTAATCCATTTAATGAAACCGACCCAATAACACTATCGGTTCCGGGAAATCAAATTGATGAATCCGCTTGGGGCGTTGCAAACAATGCTATTTATATCTGGACGTGGTCTTTAGATTTAAACTATACCAACAGCCAGGATTGCCCTACCAACGGAGCATGGACAAATTCTAATGAATTGAATAAGTTATCTTACAATTCAGTTACAGATATTTACTCTTTAACCTTTACCCCAACTACATTTTATAACAGAACAGGAATTGGCAGGATCGGATTTTTGCTAAAAACCAAAACAGGCAGTCATCAGACTTCGCCCGACATTTTTGTGAATGTAGGTACATTAAGCCTAAGCTTAACAAATCCTTTGGTTAATAGTTTAACTTCAGTTCCTGTGGGAAATTCGGTGAACGTAAATGCAAATACCAATACAGGAGCTACTTTTCAGTTAAAGGCAAACGGAACAATTGTAAATTCTACTTCAATACCATCTACTTCGTACAACTACAGCTATACAGTGGCAGCAGATGCAGACATGGAATTGATTGCAACAGCCGGTTCAACTATTAAAAACGCAAATTTCACTTTACAGGTTCCAAGGAATGTTGTATCGCAGGCAATTCCAAGTTGGATAAGACAGGGAATAAATTACCACCCTACAGATAATACAAAAGTGGGTCTGGCTTTGTATGCGCCGTTTAAAAATTTCGTTCATGTTATTGGAAGTTTTAATAACTGGATGGTAAATGATGCTTATTTAATGAAAAGAGACACTGCAAATCCTGATTTATATTGGATTGAGCTGAACGGAGTAACCCCACAGCAGCTCTATACTTTCCAATACAGAACCAATGATCTGAAGAAGGTAGCCGATCCTTATTCACCGCAGATTTTATCGTCCTATGATGATCAGTATATTTCGGCAGCAACATATCCTAATTTACCGGCATTTCCTGCAGGACAGGGCTTTGAAGTTTCTACGTTCAAAACCGGACAAACGCCATATAATTGGCAGGTCACTAATTTTACAAGACCAAACAAAGAAAATTTAATTATCTATGAACTCTTGTTAAGAGATTTCACCCAGGAAAAAAACTGGCAGTCTTTAATCAATAAAATCAATTATTTAAAAGATCTAAAAATTAATGCTATTGAATTGATGCCGATCATGGAATTTGAAGGCAATCTTTCATGGGGTTACAATACGTCATTCCATTATGCATTAGATAAAGCCTACGGAACTCCCGAAAAATTCAAAGAATTTGTTGATCTCTGCCACCAAAACGGAATTGCTGTTATTTTAGATGTTGCTTTCAATCATGCAACGGGAAGATCTCCATTAGCGAGACTTTGGAATGTAGATCCGGACGGAGACGGGTATGGAGATATTGCGGCTAATAACCCTTATTTTAATACCGTTCCGAAGCATTCTTATAATGTTTTCAACGATTTTAATCATTCAACAACTGCTACAAGATATTATGTTGAAAGAACTTTACAGCAATGGCTTACAGAATATAAAGTGGATGGCTTCCGTTGGGATTTGACGAAAGGATTTACCCAAAACTGTTCTGCTAATGATGAACCGTGTACTAATGCTTATCAGCAGGACAGAGTAGATGTTTTAAAGTATTATGCGGACAAGCAGTGGGCACTCGATCCGAATTCTTATATGATTTTTGAGCATTTGGGCACCGATGCCGAAGAACAACAGTGGGCAAATTACAAAGTGGCTGAAGGAAAAGGTGTTATGATGTGGAATAATCAGAACGGTCCGTACAATCAAAATACTATGGGCTATAAAGACAACAGCAACTTTGACCGTATGGATCACGAACTTCATGGTTTTAGCAATATGCATGGAGTTGGGTATGGTGAAAGCCATGACGAAGAAAGATTAATGTTTAAAAATCTTTCTTATGGAGCTGTAAATGGAGCATATAATGTGACCAATCTCAATACCGCATTAGAAAGGATGAAAGCCTTCGGAGCTACATTTTTTACAATTCCCGGCCCTAAAATGATCTGGCAGTTTGGTGAATTAGGTTATGAATTCAGCATCAACAGATGTGCAGACGGAACAATTAACAATAATTGCCGTACAGATGAGAAACCTGTTGCTTTTACATTAGGTTATGATACCAATACCAACAGAAAAGCTATTTATAATACTTGGGCTCAAATCATTAATGTCAGAAATGCGCATCCTGTTTTCAGATCAAAAACCTATACCGTAGAATCTAATAATCTGACCAATGATCCGAATGGTTTGATTACAAGAATTTATATTAATGATCCTTTACTGACAGGAGGAGTGAAAAATGTAGTTGTTTTGGTAAATTATGATACTTCGGCTAAAAACGTAGTTCCTTATTTTCCTTTTACAGGACAATGGCAAAACTTGATGGATAATACTGCGTTTAATGTGACTTCAACTACCGCTCCGATCACGCTTCAACCTGGGGAATTCAGAATTTTCGGAAATCCTTTCACTACTTTGTCGACTGCTGAAGAAAATTTAGATAAAAGATTATCGCTTCAGATTGCAGATAATCCTGTGAAAAATGGTTTGGCTAAATTGATTTATCATAAAGCTAAAAACGGAGAAATCGCAATTTACGACATGAGCGGAAAAAAAATGGATTCATTTAAACTAAAAGATGAAGACGGAACTTATCAATTAAGAACAAATTATCCTGCAGGAACCTATCTGGTTCACCTGAAGACCGATAACGGAGTTGCCATTCAGAAAATGATCGTTCAATAAAATCAAAACAATAGGTAAAGCTCATGAAAATGAGCTTTTTTTATTAATCATCAAATCCGTATCTTTGCCTACTAAATTTTTAATATGTCTAAGTCATTAATTCCAAAATTAGAAGCGATAAAACAGAGATATAATGAGGTGGCAGATCTTATTATACAGCCAGACGTAATTTCGGATCAGAAAAAATATTCTTCATTAAACAAAGAATACAGCGATTTAGGGAAAATTGTACACGTTTACAATCAATATAAAGGTGCTTTAGACAATATCGCGGAGTCTGAAGAAATCATTGCCGATGGTTCAGACAGAGACTTGGTCGATATGGCTAAGGAAGAAAAAGTAGAAGCACAAGGCAAGCTTCCAGGCTTGGAAGAAGAATTGAAAGTTCTTTTGATACCGAAAGATCCTACTGATGATAAAAACGTGATTGTAGAACTTCGCGCCGGAACCGGTGGTGATGAAGCTGCCATTTTCGTGGAAGATGTGTACAGAGCTTATGCGATGTTTTTCAAAACTAAAGGCTGGAAACACGAGATTACAGATTCTAGTGAAGCTGCAAAAGGATATAAAGAATTAATTCTAAAAATTGAAGGAGACGGCGTCTACGGAATCATGAAATTCGAATCCGGAGTTCACCGTGTACAGCGTGTTCCTGAAACTGAATCTCAAGGTAGAGTACATACTTCAGCAATTACAGTTGCTGTTTTACCGGAAGCTGAAGAAATTGATTTTGAATTAAATCCTGCAGATATCGAAATGCAGACTTCACGTTCAGGAGGAGCAGGTGGACAAAACGTAAACAAGGTTGAAACCAAAGTACAGTTGACCCACAAACCTTCAGGAATGGTGGTTGTTTGTCAGCAGGCTCGTTCTCAGTTGGCCAACAGAGAATTGGCAATGGAAATGCTTCGTACCAAATTATACGATATTGAAGTTCAGAAATCTGTGGGAGATATTGCTGCACAGCGTAAATCGATGGTTTCTACCGGTGACCGTTCTGCTAAAATCAAAACCTACAACTATCCACAAGGAAGAGTGACTGATCACAGAATCAACAAATCAATGTACAATCTTGATGCCTACATGAATGGTGACATCGGAGAAATGATCGATGCTGTTATCATGGCAGAAAATGCCGAGAAAATGAAAGGGGAGGAAGAGAATTATTAATTTTTTTTCTTTTAAAATATGTAAAGCTTCCGAGAAATCGGGAGTTTTTTTTTATTCCCACAACTTTCCGTATTTTTGGTAAAATCCATCACAATGAATTTCAAATTAATCTTATTAACAGCCGGAGTATTGTTTTCAGCAACTTTTTATTCTCAGAAAATGAATTATCCTAAAGCAGTAAAAGGAAATCAGACCGATACTTATTTTGGAACTGCCGTGGCAGATCCGTACAGAGATTTAGAAAATGATTCTGAACCAACAAGAAAATGGGTAGATGAAGAAGTGGTGTACAGTCAGAATTATCTTTCAAAAATACCTTTCAGAGAACAGATCAAAAGTCAGCTGACCGATATCTGGAACTACGAAAAAATATCTGCACCCTTTAAAGAAGGAGATTATACCTATTACTATAAAAATAACGGACTTCAGGCACAATCGGTTTTATATAGAACCGACAATAAAACAAAAACAACAGAAGTATTTTTAGATCCAAATAAATTTTCAGAAAAAGGAACCACTTCATTATCCAGTTTGTCATTCAACAAAAAAGGAAATTTAGCAGCATACTCAATCTCAGAAGGTGGAAGTGACTGGAATAAAATTATCATCCTCGATGCCATTACAAAAAAACAAATCGACGAAACAATCGTTGATGTAAAATTCAGCGGAATTTCCTGGCAAGGCGATGAAGGTTTCTACTATTCAAGCTACGACAAACCAAAAGAAGGAACAGTTTTGTCTGGAATGACAGATAAACATAAAGTGTTCTTCCACAAATTAGGTACAAAACAATCAGCTGATCAGCTCATTTTTGGAGGAGATAAAACTCCAAGAAGATATTTGGGAGCGGTTGTTTCTGAAGACCAAAGATATTTAATTATTTCTGCAGCGAATGCAACCAACGGAAATGAATTATACATTAAAGATTTAAAGAAAGGCGGGGATTTCGTTCAAATCAACAAAGGTTTTGATATCAACGTAAATCTGGTGGATACAGAAGGCGACAATCTTTTCATTTTTACGGATAAAGATGCTCCCAACATGCGTTTGGTAAAAACAACCATCCAAAACCCGTCTCCCGAAACCTGGAAAGATGTTATCCCTGAAACAGAAAATGTGTTAGGAATCTCTTCTGGTGGCGGTTATTTCTTCGCAACCTATATGGTTGATGCGATTGATAAAGTAAAACAGTTTGACAAAACCGGAAAACTGATCAGAGAAATATCTTTGCCAGGGAAAGGTAATGTCGGAGGATTTGGAGGTAAAGAAAAAGAGAAGGAAATGTACTATTCTTTCAGCAACTACATTACGCCTGGAACGACATATAAATTCAATGCAGATACCGGAAAATCTGAGGTCTATCAAAAACCTAAAGTAAAATTTGACCCTGAAAATTATATCTCAGAACAGGTTTTCTACACGTCAAAGGATGGAACAAAAGTTCCGATGATGATTAGCTATAAAAAAGGAACAAAGCTCGACGGGAAAAACCCTACGATGCTTTATTCTTACGGAGGTTTCAACATCAGTTTACAGCCATCGTTCTCAGTCGTTAATGCCATCTGGATGGAAAATGGTGGGATTTATGCCGTTCCAAACATTCGTGGTGGTGGTGAATACGGTAAAAAATGGCACGATGCAGGAACCAAAATGCAGAAGAAAAACGTCTTTGATGATTTCATCGCTGCCGGAGAATACCTACAAAATAAAGGGTATACTTCAAAAGAATATATGGCACTTTCAGGAAGATCCAACGGTGGGCTTTTGGTTGGTGCAACCATGACCATGCGTCCGGATTTGGCTAGAGTTGCTTTCCCTGGAGTTGGAGTTTTAGATATGCTGAGGTACAATAAATTTACAGCCGGAGCAGGCTGGTCTTACGATTATGGAACAGCAGAAGACAACAAGGAAATGTTTGATTATCTTAAATCATACTCACCCGTTCACAATGTAAAAGCAGGAACTTGTTATCCGTCAACAATGATTATCACGAGCGATCATGATGACAGAGTAGTTCCGGCACACTCATTTAAATTCGGTGCTGAACTGCAGGAAAAACAAAAATGTGGCAATCCAATTTTGGTAAGAATCGAAAAAAACGCGGGCCACGGAGCGGGAAGAGCCACTGATCAGGTCATCAGCGAAAATGCAGATTTGATTTCTTTTGCCTTGTTTGAAATGGGAATTAAAAAGCTTGGTAAATAATTAAAAATTAAGATTTAAAAAAATGTTTTTGCAACATTGTAATTTCACTTTTTCTTAATGTGAAGTGGTTTTAAAATTATTCTCCCAAAAATGCTTACTTTTAAATCTTAAATTTGAAATCATGAGAAGGGAAATTCAGAATAAAAATCCCCAATTTACCATATCAGAAAAACACCTGGAAGTCTATCAATTTGAAAAAGACGGTCTCGAGCTAAAGTCTAAATATACCGTAGAAGATATTAAAGATGAAACTATCAGTCAGGTTTCACCCGGAATTGAACCTTTTTTAAGAGGCCCTTATTCTACAATGTATGTTCAGAAACCATGGACGGTACGTCAATATGCAGGATTTTCTACGGCTGAAGAATCCAATGCTTTTTACAGAAGAAATTTAGCGGCCGGACAGAAAGGACTTTCAGTAGCATTTGATTTGGCAACGCATAGAGGATATGATTCTGATCATCCGAGGGTCGTTGGTGATGTGGGAAAAGCAGGCGTTGCCATTGATTCGGTTGAGGATATGAAGATTTTATTCAATGAAATTCCTTTAGATGAAATTTCGGTTTCCATGACGATGAATGGTGCAGTATTGCCAATCTTATCTTTTTATATTGTCGCAGCTGAAGAACAAGGAGTTTCTCAGGATTTACTTTCCGGAACTATTCAGAATGATATTTTAAAGGAATTTATGGTGAGAAATACTTACATTTATCCGCCGACCCCTTCCATGAAAATCATTGCAGATATTTTTGAATATACTTCTAAAAATATCCCGAAATTTAATTCTATTTCTATATCAGGCTATCACATGCAGGAAGCGGGAGCAACACCGGTTCTGGAAATGGCCTATACTTTAGCGGACGGTTTGGAATATGTAAGAACTGGGATAAAAGCGGGAATGAAAGTAGACGATTTTGCCCCGAGATTATCATTTTTCTGGGCGATCGGCATGAATCATTTCATGGAAATTGCAAAAATGCGTGCCGCAAGATACATTTGGGCAACGCTTTTAAAGCAGTTCAATCCTCAGAATCCAAAATCTTTAGCATTAAGAACACATTCTCAAACTTCTGGCTGGTCTTTAACCGAGCAGGAACCGTTTAACAATATCACAAGAACTGCCATCGAAGCTTTATCTTCAGCATTAGGCGGAACACAATCTCTACATACAAACGCATTAGACGAAGCAATTGCTCTTCCAACAGATTATTCAGCGAAAATTGCAAGGAATACGCAGATTATTCTCCAGCAGGAAAGCGGAATCTGTGATGTTGTAGATCCTATGGGCGGAAGTAATCTGGTAGAAGCTTTAACGCAGCAGATGATCGAAGAAGCAATGAAATTCATCGACGAAGTTGAAAAAGAAGGAGGAATGACAAAAGCAATAGAAGCAGGAATTCCGAAAATGAGAATTGAAGAAGCTGCTGCCAAAAAACAGGCAAAAATCGATAGCGGTGAAGAATTTATCATCGGTGTCAATTCTTTCAAATCAAGTTTAAAGCAAATGGAATTGGAGATTTTGGATATTGATAATTCCGAGGTTCGCAGAAAACAGATTGAGAGATTAGAATCAATTAAATCAAATAGGAATTCTGAAGCCGTAAAAGAAATTTTAAATCAAATCCGAGAATCTGCAAAGACAGGAAACGGCAATCTCTTGGCGTTATGCATCGAAGCAGCTCGCAGAAGAGTTACTTTAGGCGAAATGAGCGATGCGATGGAAGAAACGTACGGACGTTACAAAGCAAATATCAGAACCATACAGGGAGTTTACGCAATGAATGCAGGTAAAAACGAATATTTTAGTCAGGCACTTCAGCTTACCCAGCAATTTGAAGGAGAAGAAGGGCGTCGCCCGAGAATCATGGTAGCCAAGATGGGTCAGGATGGTCATGACCGAGGTGCGAAGGTAGTAGCGACAGCCTTTGCCGATATGGGTTTTGATGTTGATGTAGCTCCGTTATTCCAGACGCCGGAAGAGGTGGCAAAACAGGCTGTGGAAAATGACATTCATATCTTGGGAGTATCTTCATTGGCTGCAGGACACAAAACTTTGGTGCCGCAGGTTGTCGAAGAGCTTAAAAAGCTTGGTGCAGAAGATATTACCATTGTTGTAGGCGGTGTGATTCCGCAACAGGATTATGAATTTTTATACGCAAATGGGGCAGATTTCATTTTCGGTCCGGGAACCAATCTTCCAAAATGTGCGGTGGATATTCTGAACAGATTTTTAAAAAATAGTTAATAAACTTATAATTATATTTTTTTGCATAGGATTTGTACTGTAGTCCATAACCACAAAATAAAATAATATGGCTTATACAGTAATTTCCGTATTTCCTGCGACAGCAGATACAGAAGAGATCAAATCAGAATTAAAAAATCAGGGATTCAGCGAAGAAGATATCATTGTTTCAAAATCTAAATTTGAAAACGAGTCCATAGATGATGATTATCAAACTGACGAAAGAACAGCAGGCTTTTGGAATCATATTTTCGCAAATGAAAATGAAATGCTGGATGCGTACAGCAGAGAAAGTGTAGGCAAAATTAATGTCGTGGTCTATGCCCCAAATATTGATGCAGCTCAACGTGCAAAGGCTGCGTTAAATGATAAAGGCGCCATTGAAGTTCAACGAAGACAGGCAGAAGATCAACAAAATACTCAAGCTGGCACTTCCGGCCTGTCTGAAGATGCTTATAACGGCATCATTGCCAAAGCAAAACACAATCTCTATTTCTTAGGCTCTGAAAGAACGTACAGTTCCCCAACTAAAGGAATGAATGATGAAATGGATAGTTTGGGATCCAAAGATTAATCTCAAAATAAATAAAAACTGGATAAGAAATTGTTCAGTTTTTTTTGTTAAAATTTGTATATTCAAAAAAATGTATATATTTGCATCACAAATTAACGTTTAACCAACTAAAAAAAACGAAGCAATGTTCAAATACAATCAACATTCATCAGTAGGATTGCCTTTTGCAAAGGCGAGGCTTCGTGGTTTGGTACATTCTTAGAACAATAGTATAATGAAATATCAAAACCCGAAGTCGTAAGATTTCGGGTTTTTTGCGCAATATTTCAAACTCAAACGTTTCCCCGGAATCAAAATTTTTATCAGGAGCTATTTCCCGCTGTCCACTGTATCTTTTTTTGCCAACGCTTTTTTTCAAGCCCACGCAAAAAAAGGATGCCGTTTCCATCGGGGCTAAAACAAACTCTTGCCATAAAACCTAAAGGGTTTTTAAAACCCGTCAGGTTACTAAACAAATCAACTATAAATTTAGTTGAAAACATTCGATGCTGGAAATCTATCATCCCACATCTATTATCTAAAATCTAAAAAGATGGGAAATTTAAAACTAAAAGGAAAAGATATACTAAAGCTAGGCTATCCAAACAACCAGAGTGTCAACATCGCTTTGGAAGTGATGAAAAGAAATTTTGCAACCAAAAATATTCATTATGTAAAATCTCTTCTAAAGGAAATCCAACAAAATCCGGAGAACTTCGAAAAAGATTTAACATTCGGACAAATTGCAGAAGCCTTGCTTTCATCCAAGAAAACAGAAAAAAGAACGCTCCATACAAACCGAGCTTCATTTCAAATTTTTGGAAACAACATTTCAGATGAAGCAAAAAACCAATTGTACACCGCACTGAAACTGCCGATTGCAACACAAGGAGCTTTAATGCCCGATGCACACAGCGGTTACGGACTTCCAATCGGAGGAGTTCTCGCCGTAGAAAATGCCGTGATTCCGTACGGAGTCGGGATGGATATTGGCTGCAGAATGTCGCTCAGTATTTTGGATACACCAATTTCATATCTGGACGGTGCAAGAGATAAATATGAAAAAGCGCTTGCCGAGCACACCAAATTCGGAATGTACGAAACGCACAAATCTCACGTTGACCACGAAATTTTCGATAGAGAAACGTTCGATTTAATTCCGATTTTGAGAAGATTAAAAGGAAAAGCCATCAAACAAATGGGAAGTTCCGGCGGTGGAAATCACTTTGTGGAATTTGGGGAAGTGGAAATTACGGAAGAAGACCAACAAATCAATCTTCCGAAAGGAAAGTACCTTGGAATACTTTCACATAGCGGTTCGCGTGGTTTGGGAGCAGAAATCGCTCAGTATTATTCGAGAGTGGCAACCGAACAATGTCCGTTACCAAAAGAAGCACAAAACTTTGCCTGGCTGGATTTGAACACGCATCTTGGACTAGAATATTGGACGGCAATGAATCTCGCAGGAGATTACGCTTCAGCTTGTCACGATGACATTCACAGAAGATTGGTGAAAGCAGTTGGGGGAAGAGTGAAAGCCAGAATCGAAAACCATCACAACTTCGCATGGAGAGAAATTCACAATGGAAAAGAAGTGATTGTTCACAGAAAAGGTGCCACTCCAGCCAATGAAAACGAATTGGGAATGATTCCCGGTTCTATGACGGCAAAAGGTTTCATTGTTCGTGGAAAAGGAAATCCTGATTCGCTGAATTCAGCTTCACACGGAGCGGGAAGAGCATATTCGAGAGGAGAATGCAGAAGTCTTTTCACTCAAAATGACATCAAAAAAGAATTACAACTAAAGAATGTTACTTTGATGGGCGGAAATACGGAAGAAGCACCGATGGCGTACAAAGACATCAACGAAGTCATGAATGCACAAAGCAAATTGGTTGATATTCTCGGAACTTTCCAGCCAAGAATTGTGAGAATGGATAAGTAAAATGGTTGTTAGTCTGTAGTTGATGGTTGTTAGAATTTTTAACGCCATCAACTGACAACCATCAATAAAAAACAAAAATTAGTAAAATGGGAGCACCACATAACATAAAAAGATACGGTGAGGTCTGGCCGGAATTTAGAATTCAACACGGACTAAAAATATTAGAAAAATTAAAAAATAAAGTCATTTTATCAGGAGGTTGGGCGTGGCATTTTATGTCTGAAGTAGGGCATACGGAATACAAACATGCACATGATCATAAGGATATTGATGTTTTTGTAAATAAAGAAAATGTGGCTGAAGTGGTTATGATTCTTCATCAGGAAGGTTTTCAGAAAGTCTGGACAAGATATGATCATCTTCCAAGCGAAGAAAATTTTCGCAGATATGAGAAAACAATCGAAATGGAAAACGGAAAATTTCACAGAATTACAATTGATTTCTTTGAAAGAAATGATTTGGAAACTGTCGAAGCAAACGGATTCACTGTTGTGAAACCTGATGTTTTGCTTTCATTTTACAGAAACATTCATTCCAGCGATAAATGTTGGGCGGTAATGGCTGCAAAAGATTTATTGGAAAAAGGAATTGATCCTGTCGGTCATCCAAGATTAAGTGAAATACCAAAATAACAATGGACAAAATAATACAAATCACTTCGGGAAGAGGACCTTTGGAATGTCAATGGGTAGTTGCCAAAGTTCTGAAGGTCTTTCTTGAGGAAGCAAAACAAAATAAAATCGATTACGAAATCATCCACCGTGAGAATGGCGATGAAAATCTGACATTGAAATCTGCGACCTTACTTTTAAAAGGAAAAAATTTAAATGAATTTCTTAAAAGTTGGCTTGGAAGCATTCTTTGGATTGGGAAAAGCACTTTCAGAAAATTCCATAAAAGGAGCAACTGGTTTATCGGGGTTTTCGAACTGGAAGGTTTGGAGAAAATTGAATTTAATGAAAAAGAAATTCAGTTTCAGACAACGAGAAGTCAGGGGAATGGCGGACAAAACGTGAATAAAGTAGAAACTGCGGTTCGTGCAACCTATCCGAAAACCGGGCAAAGTGTTTTGGTTCAGGATTCCCGTTCGCAACTGGAGAATAAGAAACTTTCGATCATCAGATTAAAAGAAAAAGTAATGGAATTTCATATTCAGCAATTGGAAAAACAAATGCAGGATACCTGGAACAATCATTTGAATGTTCAGAGAGGAAACCCGATCCGAACATTTGCGGGAAACGATTTTAAAAAGAATCATCAGGAGAAATCTTTTAAAAAAGAAAGACATCAACTGAAAAACGAATTGAAAAACTACAGAAATGACCTTAATTAAAAGCAAATATTATTTTGAAGCGCTGGATAATTATCCTTACAGCTTGCCGGATTGTCTGGAAGCGTTGAATTATGCGCTTTCTTACGACCCTGAAGATGCAGATTCTCTTTGTCTGATGGGAAGAATCTACAGCGAAATGCTCAACGATTATGAAAAAGCAAAACTCTATTTTGAGGAAGCGATGCAATGTGATGTGACCAATCTGAATACGCCAAAATACTACATCAAATGTCTTTTGGATAACGAAGATTTTCAGGAAGCTGAAAAACTGATCAATTATTCTTTGAAAATAAAAGGAATTGATAAAGCAACTTTATGGTTTTATAGATCAATGCTTTCAGAAAAAAGAGGAAGTTTAACAAATGCTTTAAAGTTCTTAACTGAATCTGCAAAGTATTGCTTCTCATCACAAAGTCTTGATGTAGTAAAAGATCGTAAAAAATTCATCAAGTCAAAAATGCCTAAAAAATCTAAAAACAGGGAGGAGACGAAATAAGTCTCCTTTTTTTGTAAATTTAATAATGGAATTACGCTTTGAACTTAAAAAACTTCATTTAAAAGAAACATTCTCCATCGCTTACGGAAACTACAATCATCGTGATGCATTACTCATTGAATTATCTCACCAAAATTGCAAAGGTTACGGCGAATGCGTTGCGATTGATTATTATCAAATTGATCTTCAAAGTTTTGTTTTAAAATTAAAAGAAATTCAATCTAAAATTGCGTTACAGAAAATCATTCATCCGAAGGAGTTTTTCAAGTTTTTGTTCAATTTAAAGCTTCATCCATTTTTACTTTCTGCATTAGATTGCGCTTATTGGGATCTTTTCGGAAAGCTGGAAAACAAAAGTTTTATTGAATTAAATCAACTTCCTTCCGAAAATTTAGTCGAAAGTTCAATTACCATTTCTGTCGCAGATATTGATAAACAGATTCAAAAAATTGAGAAAAACAGTTGGAATAAATTCAAAGTAAAATGCAAAGGTTTAAATAAAACTCATGTTGGAAAACTGTTACAATTAAATCGAAATATCGCATTAGATTCCAACGCAAGCTTTACCGATGAAGATTGTATCTGGCTTCAGGAAAGCGTTGAAGTTCAGAAGTTCTCGTATTTAGAACAGCCAAGACCGATTGATCAATATAAAATTCTTAAAAAAAAGGGCTTTGCCAATTGGATGGCGGATGAAGATTGTCAAAATTTAGCTTCTTTGGACAAATTAATTCCTTATTACAAAAGCATCAATATCAAGTTAATGAAATGTGGCGGATTAACACCTGCTTTGGCCATGATAAAAAAAGCTAAAGAGCTCAATTACGAAATCATGATTGGTTGTATGACAGAATCAACTGTTGGAATTTCCGCAGGATGTGTTTTTGCAGGACTTGTTGATTACATAGATTTAGACGGAGCCAATCTTATTTCCAACGATTATGCAACGGGAAATTATGTAGAAAACGGTAAAATAATCTTATCCCCAAAATCAGGTTTAGGAATAGAATTAAAATAAAAATAGACTTTAAAAGATATCTATTTTTTGTTTATAGAAATCAGATAATCATACACCATTTGGTGCTGATCATCATTTAGTTTTGCTCTAGGAGCCATTCTGCTTAGGGTGTTAATCCAGCCTTGGTCGTCATGCTTTTCCGGATTTGGCAATCCGTGGCATTTATTACATGAGTTTTCAAAAATGGTTTTCCCTTGGGCTAATTGTTCAGATGACTTATATTTGGGCCCTGTCACCGCTATACTTTTTGGTCCGCAGGAAACCATCAAAGCGGAAAATGCGATTGTTGCTAAAATTACCTTTTTCATACAATTTATTTTGGTGTTAAAATTATTTTTTCACAGAAACTACATAATCATATACCCATTGATGCTGCTCGTCCGTCAGTTTTGCTTTTGGCGCCATTGCATTCATAATTCCTACCCATTGTACTGATGTAAACTGAGTTGGTTCGTACAATTTGTGGCATCTGTTGCAGGAGTTTTCAAATATTGTTTTTCCTTGTGCAATCTGCTCTGCGGTACTGGCTGCAGATTTTGGAGCCTCAGCAACCGGGGTAGATTTTGGTGTACAAGATGTAAATAAAACAGATGCAAAAACTGCGGCAACAAATATATTTTTCATGAAGTTTATTTTTGATTATAACAAAAGTAAGCAATTCCTGAAAGGCTTTTATATCGTAAAGTTTAATTTGGACCCAATAAAATTAATACTGCATTTTTGAGGAATTTGATGGTTATTTTTATATTTTTGAATCAATGAACCAAAGGCTGTATGTGACCTTTGATAAACAGAAGCAATCTGATGAGATTTTCTACAGAAGATTTAATAGAAGGAATACAGTCGGGCAATAAACGCCTGATTGCGAAAGCTATTACCTTAGTCGAAAGCAAAAAGCCTGAACATCGGGAACAGGCAGAAGATCTGCTCAAAAAAATTATGCCTCTTACCGGAAATTCAATCCGGGTGGGGATTACAGGCGTTCCGGGAGCTGGGAAATCAACTTTTATAGAAAATTTCGGAAGGTTGGCTATTGTAAATGGAAAAAAAGTGGCGGTTCTTGCTATTGATCCCAGTTCGGCAATTAACAAAGGAAGTATCTTGGGTGATAAGACCCGAATGGAAGAATTGGCAAAAGAAGAAAATGCCTTCATTCGTCCTTCGCCAAGTTCTGGCTTTTTAGGTGGAGTAGCCAACACTACTTTTGAAACGATGCTGATCTGTGAAGCTGCCGGTTATGATTATATTTTAATTGAAACCGTGGGAGTAGGACAATCGGAAGTTTTGGTTTCCGATATTACTGATGTTTTTTTATTTCTGAAAATTGTCGGCGGTGGCGATGAGCTTCAAGGCATTAAACGTGGCATCATGGAAATGGTAGATGTCATTTTCATCAACAAGGTGGAAGAAAGCAATCTGCAAAAATCAAAAAATACAAGACTTGAGCTGAAGCGTGCTCTAGATTTTCTTCCCTCTAAAGAAAAAGACTGGAAGGTTCCTGTATTATTAGGTTCAGCACTTAATAATGAAGGTCTGGAAGAGGTTTTCCGTAAAATCAATGACTTTATAGATTTAAAAAAGAAAAAGGAACGTTTTGAGCTTGTACGAACTCAGCAATCTGAAAAACGCTTTGAATACTGGGTTCAGGAATATATTTTAAATATGATGAAGCGGAATGAATCTTTAGAGGAAGCTTATATTCAGCACAAAAAAAATGCTTCAGCATTGGTTTCAAACCCAAGTACTGAAGCAAAATTATTTGTTGAAAAATTTCTTAATAATAAATAACATTATTTACTATTTGTGGGCTTAATCTCTTCGTTTTTAGAAATATATCCGTCATAAGTAATAGGCTGTCTGTCGTTACTCCTTATCGAGGTAAATGCTTTACCGTTTTTATACACTTCAATATTGATATCTGAAACATTATTCACGTCGTTGGGTTTAATTTTAAAAATCCAATTTCCTTTTTTACTCTGAGATTTTGTAACTGTATAATCTTTTGAGGTAAATCTATAGCTGTTATCAGAACGCCCATAGGTGGAATTAAAAGCGCGTCCAAAATAAGGTAATACAACTTCCATTTTTTCCTTTTTTAATTCGATCGAATAACTTCCTGCATCCAACTGAAGAATTCTTGTCGACGGATTGTTGGGCATAGAACCAAGAGCATTGATCACATCATAATTCATCGGATTGGCCCTTTCTGCATGAAAGGTAAACTCCTCTGAACTCACTAGTGAGTTGACGATCTGAGAATCTGCTGTATTTTGTGCAGAGCAGCTTTGAAGCGATAATATTAATGTGAAGATTGATAATATGGTAAGATACTTTTTCATAATTGTTATATTGTTTGAATAAGATAGCAAAATGTATGCAAATCTAATATTTAAATTTATTTTGGAATAGATATTGTAAGGTTGAAACTATAATACGCAATACAATGAAAATTACACATCTTTTAGGAATAGGAGCAACAGCATTAGCAGTTGCAGCATGTACGACAAATCCTATAACGGGGCGATCTTCTTTACAGATTGCGAATAATTCTGAAATTGAAGCCATGGCTTTACAGCAATACAGACAAACTCTGACTGAATCTAAAGTTGTTACAGGATCACAGGCCCAGAGTGTGAAAAATGTTGGAAACAGAATTAAGAATGCTGCCGAAAAATATTACGCAAGTATAGGGCGAAGTGCCGATTTGGCAAACTATAAATGGGAATTTAACCTTTTGCAGGATAAGCAAATTAACGCCTGGTGTATGCCTGGTGGAAAAGTTGCCGTATATTCAGGTATTTTACCTATTACCAAAGACGATACAGGATTAGCCGTGGTGATGGGTCATGAAGTTTCTCATGCTCTGGCTGGGCATGGTAACGAAAGAATTTCTCAGGCAATGGTGGCACAAGGGTTGGGTACAGCATCTGGCTTGGCGATAAAAAATCAAAAAGCTGCAGCGATTTTCCAGACTGTATATCCTATTGGCTCGCAGGTAGCATTGTTGAAATATGGCAGAAATCAAGAATCTGAGGCCGACAAAATGGGCTTATATCTAATGTCAATGGCGGGTTATGACCCAAGACAGGCTATACCTTTCTGGAATAGAATGGAAGCATCATCGTCAGGAGCAAGACAGCCGGAGTTTTTATCTACCCACCCAAGTCCGGGAACTAGAGTACAAGGAATTCAGAATGATTTGCCACAGGCTTTGGCATATTATAAAGCTGCCGGAGGAAAAATTTAATTGAAATAGTTTAAGACTCATCACCAAAATACAATCTTATGAAAGGCATTTCAATAACAGGACTTATACTTTTAGCAGTATCAGCCTTGCTCTTTTATCTGACAACGGATTTTACTGTTAATAGAATTGAAATTTCTCACGTAATGGGAGTAATGGCAGGAATCGGAATTGGTCTTATCATTGGTGGAATGATTGGTTATGTAAGCAAAGGCTCGGCGATTAAAGCTGAACAGCAGAGAAAAGAATTTAAGCAACTTCAGAAAGATAAAGAAGAACTAGAAAAACAAGCGGCAATTATTGCACAACGCGAAGCAGAGCTTGAATATCAAAATAAAAATCCTCAAATTTAATTTGAGGATTTTTATTTGTATTTATGTAAGATTAGAATTAAAACTTATATCCTACACCAAGCATAAAAAGACTTGATCTGTTGTCGTAGTCAATCTCCTGACTCGATCCTGCAATATTATTGATGAATTTTCTCTGATCTTTTGAAAATGCACCTTCATATTTTGCAGAAAGAATTACTTTTTTAATTTCACTTTGGAAACCCAGCTGATAACCAACCGTAAACTCTTTAGCATCTACCTTTTGTACAAAATCTCCGAAGTTATCGCCTTTTGCCAGATTAAAGCTTCCTACGGGACCAGCATAAGCACTTAGCAAATCTCCTAAAACATTCACACCCACCAACACAGGAATATCTATTCTGCTGCTTTTTGCTTTGATGGTAGTCTGAGCTGAATTTACGTCATTCGCTACTGTAAACTCATTGCTGAAATTGGTGTAGTAAATCTCAGGCATAACATATAATGCTGTTGGTAAATCGATTTTTAAAGATAAACCTGCATTAAAGCCGGTAATATTTTTTCCTTCCTGTTCTACAGCATTGGTAGCAGCAGTTTTAAGATTTTTCCATGATGCTGAGCTTGTCGGGATCAGAACATTTGCCTTTGCTGCCAAAGAAATCTGCGCTGATGCAAAAACTGAAAAGCTTACTAATGCGATACTAATTATCTTGTTCATTGTCGTCAATTTTAGTGATTGTATTATCTAATGAAGTCTTATTGTTGTCAAGTAAATACTCTCTTAATTCTTTAAATAATTCGGATGAATAAACGAAATCAATCAGATTTTTATTTCCTGCAGTGATCAGAATATCTTTATTACCCTCCCATTCTTTAATCCCTAATCTTAAATAAACAATTTTCTCGCCAATTGTCATTACCGAGTTCATATCGTGAGTGTTGATAATGGTGGTAGTATTGTATTCTTTAGTGATTTCAAGTAGCAAATCATCAATTACATTTGATGTATACGGGTCTAGGCCTGAATTGGGCTCATCACAAAACAGGTATTTTGGGTGGTTTACAATTGCTCTCGCAATGGCAACACGTTTCTGCATACCTCCTGAAATTTCAGACGGAAATTTTCTGTTGGCTTTATCTAAATGTACTCTTCCGATTACTTCAAAAACTCTTCTTTTCTTTTCTCTAAAGGTCAGGTTAGTAAACATATCCAGAGGAAACATGATGTTTTCTTCCACGGTTAATGAGTCAAACAATGCACTTCCCTGAAATAACGTTCCGATTTCTGATCTCAGCTGCTGCTTTTCTTCACGATTCATCACATTGATATCCCTCCCGTCAAATAAGATTTCTCCGGATGAAGGCTGATAAACATTCAATAAACTTTTAAGGAAAACTGTTTTTCCGGAACCACTTTGCCCAATAATAAGGTTGGTTTTTCCTTTTTCAAATGTAGTCGAGATTCCTTTAAGCACTTCGACATCACCAAAACTCTTTTTAAGATCTTTTACCTCAATCATCAGCTTAATATTAATTGTGTTAAAATTAATTCGGAAATAATGATAAAAACCATTGTCCAAACCACGGCCTGTGTACTTGCTCTACCTACTTCGAGTGAACCACCTTTTACGAAATATCCGAAATAAGATGGCACTGTAGCAATAACGAATGCAAATACAGTTGTTTTTGTAAAAGCATAAATGACAAACAGATTGGGCATATACATCTGTATACCGGAAACATAATCTGCTGTCGTCCAATTACCCGTAAGAATACCTGCTAAATAACCACCGGCAATACCAAAAACAATACTGATTGCAATCAGTAGGGGGTTAAAAATCATACAGGCTAAAATTTTCGGAAGGATCAAAAAGTTCGGTGAATTTACTCCCATAATATCCAAAGCGTCAATCTGCTCAGAAACACGCATGGTACCAATAGTTGAAGCGATGTATGAACCTACTTTTCCTGCTAAAATTAAACTGATAATGGTTGGTGCGAACTCAAGTACCAAAACTGCTTTTGTGGCATATCCTACAAATGAAGGCGGAATCGGGAATGATGATGCATCAAAATTGTTAAACATCTGGATGGCAACAACTGCTCCTACGAATATTGACGTGAAAATCACCAACCCAAATGAGTTGACTCCCAAATCATTAATCTCTCTCATAAAAAGCTTCCAAAAAACCCTCATTTTTTGAGGTTTCTGAAGAGATTTACCAATGAGGATCATATATTCTCCGATGGCTGTAAAAAACTTTTTTAACATTCTGCTAAATTAGACTATTTTTTATTATTTATCTGGCGTTTTTGTCTCCTCTAATTACCAATATAATGGTTTTCAAAATGATAACCAAATCCAGCACAAAGCTCCAGTTTCTGACGTAAAACGCATCTGCGAGTATCCGTTTATTCATTTCTACCTCCACATTTCCCGAATCTCCACGTAAACCACTTACCTGTGCTAAACCCGTAATCCCGGGGTTGGCTAAACTTCTTAGAGTGTACCTTCCAATTTTCGGTTTGTAATAATTGTCAACCGCCAACATATGGGGTCTTGGCCCTACAACAGACATTTCACCTTTCAAAACATTGATAAACTGAGGCATCTCGTCAAGACTTGTTCTTCTCAAAAACTTTCCAAGTTTGGTAATTCTTGAATCATTATTGCCCGTCGTTTTTGTGGCCGACTCATCATTCACAATCATTGTTCTAAATTTAATACAATTGAAAACCTCTTCATGAAAGCCATATCTTTTCTGAACAAAAAAAACAGGACCCTTGGAGTCTTTTTTAATTAAAAAAGCAATGATAGGAAACAGCCATGAACAAATCAAAACTAAGACCAATATTGAAAATACAATGTCAAAAGTTCTCTTCAGCAGAAATGTAGAATAAAAATCCAAAGGATATTTGGCCTGATTAAGAACAGGCTGTGTCTCAATATATTCTAAGTCAAAAAACAGATAATCGTTTTGCGAAATATTGGGAATAAGAGATATATGTACTTTGTTAGCTTCTGCCAACCTGAAAATTTCATCTCTTGTATCGTCTGAAAAAGTATTTGTTGTGGGAAGGAATAATGTATGTATGCCGTTTGACTTCCAAAATTTTATAAGGCTGTCAGAATCGATTTCCGAAGAATTATAATTAAAAATTTTATAACCGTAATCTTTTCTCTCTTTGATGATTTTTTTGAGAACTTCCATTGTACCGTCGTCGTAGAGGAACATTACATTTCTATGATTGATTCCCAATGAGCGAAGATATTTTATTCCAAAATAAACCAATGATTTTGTTAAGACGATGAAAAAGAAGAAATAGAGTGAGAGCCATGTAAGTTCTGAACTGAAAAACTGATTGTTGCTGACTTTTCTGATGAGCACCAGACCAATCATAAATATCAAAAAATGGATGATTAATCGTTCTATAAAAACAATATAGGTGAGATTTCTGCCAATATTGTAAATTTTTGTTCTTCCGCTTAAAAGTATCCAGAAAGAAACCAGGAGCAAAAGGGAAAATAAGTTTTGCGACCACAGATCTTGGTCATGAATCAGATCTTGATTTCTGCTTAAAAAGAAGAATATAAATACGCATGCAATCACCAAAAGGTCAAGCAATATGATAATCGATTTTAAATATCTGGAGTATCTGATTCTTTGCATCTACTTTTTTTAGGATACAGAGGCTAATCTAAGAAAATTTTATGGAATATTAAGATATTTATGGGTCTGAACTGATGCCTGCCAGCGCGGGTTAGCAAGAATAAAGTCTGTGATTTTCGGATATATTTCTTCACGCTTGCTCCATTCACTCTGAAGATAGAGCCTGCAGCTTTCTGAGACTTTTGCAGCCTGCTCCTGAGCAAATTTTAAATCATTATTGTTAAAAATAATCATTTTCAGTTCGTGTGCTTTAGCATAGATTTCTTCTTTTGGAAGTCCTGTTTTCTTAGGAGAAAGTGTGATCCAATCCAACTGTCCGCTCATGGGATATGCTCCGGAAGTCTCAATATGTACAGTACATCCTAATTCTTTTAGTTTTGAAGTTAAAATATCTAAATTCCACATCAATGGTTCACCTCCCGTCAAAACAACGATTTTACAATGTCTTGCGGCGGTTTCTGCAATTTCTTCAGCATTAATAAGGGGATGTAATGCAGGATCCCAGCTTTCTTTCACATCACACCAATGGCAGCCGACATCACAACCTCCCAATCTGATAAAATACGCTGCTTTTCCGGTATGAGCACCTTCGCCCTGAATGGTGTAAAAATGCTCCATCACCGGGAGCATTTTACCTTCTTTTAATAATATATCTTCTACTAAATCCATTTCCAATTAGTCGTTATAGACTGAAGTTTTGTAGGCAATGATGGTATTCTTCATCAACATTGCTCTTGTCATAGGACCCACTCCTCCAGGTACCGGCGTTATCCAGCTTGCTTTTGCTGCGCAGCTGTCAAAATCTACGTCACCAGCCAGATAGTATCCTTTAGGAGAATCGTCGTCTACTCTTGTAATACCTACATCCACAATTACTGCTCCGTCTTTGATCATTTCACCTTTTAAGAAGTGAGGATCGCCTAAAGCGGTAATTACAATGTCTGCTTTCTTTGTGTATTCTTCGATATCTTTGGTGTAAGAGTGTGTAAGAGTAACCGTTGAGTTTCCCGGGAAATCTTTTCTTCCCATTAAAATACTCATGGGTCTTCCGACAATTTTACTTCTTCCTATGATGACACAGTCTTTACCTTTTGTCTCAATATTATATCTTTCAAGTAAAGTTAAAATTCCAAACGGAGTGGCTGGTAAAAACGTGTCCATTTCCAAAGCCATTTTCCCAAAATTTTCCGGGTGAAAACCATCAACATCTTTTCTGGGATCGATCGCCAAAATAATTTTTTCCTGATCAATCTGTTCTGGTAAAGGCAGCTGTACGATAAAGCCGTCTACAGATTTATCTTTATTAAGCTCCTCAATTTTCTCAAGCAATTCAGATTCTGAAACCGTACTTGGAAATTTAACCAAGCTCGACTGAAATCCTACTTCCTCACAGTCTTTTACTTTAGCATTTACATAAGCCTTACTGGCCCCATTATTTCCTACAAGGATTGCAACCAAATGGGGTGCTCTTCTCTTGTTTTCAAGGATTCTTTCTACTTCAACCTTGATTTCTGCTTTTATTTCTTTGGAAACTTTTAGTCCGTCAAGAATTTCTGCCATTTTACTTTTATTAGATATTATTTACTTTTTTTCTGTAATATAATGATATCCTGAAAATCTCTGTCAGGATGTTTTCTGGAAAAATCACTCCAAAAGCCTTTTATTTCATCTACTTTCTCCAGTCCGCTTGCATGTATCATTTCCAAAAGTTTTTCATTTTCAATGGCAATGTTTGCTTCTTCAAGATTTTCATCCAAAAGACGGTATCCTTCCCGTAAAAAAGGGAATTTAAAGCCGGGAAAATTTTCTAAATTATCACTTTTATCGTAGGTGAAAAATGTGGCGCAACACCATCCGTCGTCTTTAAGAACTCTGTGGATTTCGTTTAAATAATTCTGAATATCTTCAATTTTCATGTGTGTAAAAACAGAAAAAAGAAATGCTTTGTAAAAACTATCATCATTATAGGGGAATTTAAAATTTCCCGATTTTGTCTGGTACGAGTTATATAAAGAATTATTGAGAGGAATATATTTAAAATTAAAATTCGGAAATCTTTTATGTATGTTTTTGTTGCACCATTCAACACCTTTTTTTACTACGTCAAAACCTTCATATTTTCCGTGGTGGTTTAAAAACTTAGTGAGAGGTACTGCTGTTCTGCCGATTCCGCTTCCAATATCTAAAACACTGTCGCCTGGCTGTAGATGGATATATTTTTTAAGCAAATGCAACTGGTTTTCTCCTTGTTTTTTAAAATCTCCGGAACCAATAAAAATATCTCCTTTGGGTGGAGTCAGCTTATCCCTATTTCCAATAATCTTCTCAAAAATATCTACAGGAAAATAATACATTTTCCTGGCATAAAACCTAAATTCCGGAGAAAGCTTATAATAAAGATTTCGTTTAATCATTTTAATTATTTGAAATTTTTATAATAATTAATCAATCCATTGGTAGAACTGTCATGAGTACTGATGGTCTCAGTATTTTCTAATTCCGGTAAGATCTTATTGGCTAAGACCTTTCCTAATTCAACACCGAATTGGTCAAAGCTGAAAATATTCCAGATTATACCCTGTACAAAAATTTTGTGCTCATACAAAGCTATGAGCTGACCTAGTGAAAATGGAGTTAATTCATTGAACATAATTGAATTAGTAGGTGTATTTCCGTGGAAGACTTTATAATTTATCAAGAAATCAATTTCGTCATCAGATTTTCCTGCAGCTTTTAATTCTGCCTCCACTTCTTCTTCCGTTTTTCCGAAGGCCAATGCTTCAGTCTGAGCGAAAAAGTTAGCTAAAAGCTTATCCTGATGATCAGAAAGCTTGTTAGGACTTTTCGCGTACGCAATAAAATCAGCAGGAATCAGTTCTGTACCCTGATGAATCAGCTGATAGAAAGCGTGTTGTCCGTTGGTTCCAGGTTCACCCCAGATGATAGGTCCGGTTTCATATTCGACAAACTCGCCGTTTCGGTCTACACATTTACCGTTACTTTCCATATCACCTTGCTGAAGATATGCTGCAAACCGGTCTAAATATTGAGAATAAGGTAAAATGGCATATGTTGTTGCCGCATAAAAATTACGGTACCAGATTCCTAACAATCCCATTAAAACAGGAACGTTTTCTGAGAAATCTGTATTTTTAAAATGCTGGTCTGTATTTTCAGCACCTTTCAATAGTTGTTCGAAATTTTCATACCCAACAGAAAGCACAATGCTTAAGCCAATTGCGCTCCAGAGAGAATATCTTCCGCCAACCCAATCCCAGAATTCGAAGATATTTTCTTCTGCAATTCCAAACTCTTTAACTTCTTTTATATTAGTAGATAAGGCTACGAAATGCTTTGCTACGTCTTCCTGTTTCCCGGCTTGTAAGAACCAGTCTTTGGCAGAGCGGGCATTGGTCATCGTTTCCTGTGTCGTAAACGTTTTGGATGCAATGATGAATAAAGTGGTTTCAGGATTTAAGTTCTTTAAAACTTCAGCAATATGATTACCGTCTACATTGGATACAAAATGAACATCTAGTCTTGTTTTGAAATGTTTCAGAGCCGAAACTACCATTACGGGTCCCAAATCTGAACCTCCGATTCCGATATTTACAACATCAGTAATTTGTTTCCCGCTAAACCCTTTGTGATCTCCTGAAATAATGCTTTCAGAAAAAGATTTCATATGATCAAGCACCCTTTTTATCTGAGGTTTAATATTTTCGCCGTCAACCAAAATTTCGTTATCGGAAAAATCCCTTAAAGCGGTATGTAAAACTGCTCTTCCTTCTGTTTCATTGATCTTATCTCCCGAAAACATTTTAGAAATAGCATCTTTCAGCTGACATTCTTCTGCTAAATTCAGTAAAAGCTGTTTTGTTTTTAAGTCAATCAGATTTTTAGAATAATCAAACAGATAGTTTTCTTTTTTAACTGAAAACTCTTCAAAACGGTTTGTGTTGTATTGAAAAAGGCTTCTCAATTCAAAATCAGTGTTTTCAAAGTGCTCGTCAAGTGCTTTCCAGCTATCGGTTTGTGTAGGATTTGTTTTTGATAACATATAACAGAAGTGATTATAGGATTAAGAATTATTTTGAAACTAATTCTCTAAATCATATTTATTTAAATTCAATCAGCAAATTTACGGATTTTTCGTACAATGAGGTGAAATTGATGGTTAAAAATCCATCTGCAATTAAAAGAATCGCGGAATTCTTTCAATTTAAATAAATTAAAAGAAAACCTCTACAAGGTGCAGAGGTTCAATAATTATATATATGAATAACCAAAAGGTTAGGATGCCGGATTTAGTCTTTGCTAATGGATAATGATTTCTTGTTAGATTTATTTTTTCGGTAAAAGTAAAAGGTGAGACCTGCGATAATTACAATAGGCCAAATAGTAACCAACCCCACAAGAATTTTCTGAATTAAATAAAAGCCCTCCACAAAAGCGTTTTTAATGTCATATACAAAATTGAATTTATATTTGTTGTCAATACTTTGAGAATTGCTCACTGCAATTTCTGCAATTCTAAGTTTCGGTTCTTTGATGTAGATATCGACAGTGCTGTATTTCAGATGATCAGTCACATCCATATTAGCCAATTGTTGTTGGTTTTCTTCTGACATATTTTCGTTGCTCATATTCACTTTGTCTTTATTAGTTTTGAGCTGAGAAATATTTTCGCTGGTTTTTTTGATCCTTTTTCCTTCCAGCTCTGCGTATTTGATGTCTGCGGTCACATCTTCAGCATTGATCATTCGGGAATTCAGGAAAAGTTTTTTATTGTTGATTAGAATCAGAAGTTCACCAAGTTTTTGTGTGGGAACCCTTACCTGCATGGTGTTCTCCGTCTGATATTTTTTCACAAGCATTGCTTCTTCGCCCGACGTATTAAAAGTTTCTTCAGAAATAATATTGGTGTGCAAATTGCTGTGTGTAACAAACCCGCCCAATTCCTGAACAGATTTTTCCATCGAAATTGTGGCATCATACACATCTTTTACTTCCATGTTGACGTTTGCGGTTTTGACAAATTGCTTGTCTTCTACTTTCATTGTTGCTACTGAAGAAACACTGTCGGATATAGTCGCTACGGAATCTGTTGTAGCATAAGCTTCAAGATCGGATGAAGAAACTTCTCCTTTTTTACATGAATAAATACCCATTAAAAGTGTTGCTGCAATTGATAATCTGACGTAAGAGGTTTTCATAATATTGATTTTTAAATGTTTGCTTACTTCAAAGTTCTGTCTGAACCGTTTGTAATGTTTGAAAAACTCACGTAAAAAAATTGTAAATAAAATAACGGCGTATGTATCTTTAAATCAAATACTTGTAAAATTGGGTTTGTGTTTGGTGTGGTATTTCGGATTGATTTTTGCTTAAATTTTACAAATAAAAACCATTTCATTATGTCTAAAACTTTTTCAAAAATCAGAAATGCCATAGAATTATTTAAAGCAATCGATTTTGATCAACTGGGCGAGATCTCACAAAAGGTTAATCTACCAAAACTCATGGAGAATTTTTCTAAGCTGGATGATAAACAGCTCAGTGGAATGATGAAAATGCTTGACCCGAACAAAAAGAAAAAAGAGCTCCCGCCGGTTGATGGAGATTTTTACGACATTTATCATACACTGACGCCTGAACAAAGAGAAATTCAGCAGAAAGTGAGAGAATTTATGGAAAAAGAAGTGAAACCTCTGGTTAATCATTATTGGTTGCGGGATGAGTTTCCTCATGAATTGATTTCAAAATTTCAAAAGCTTGATATTTGTGGAGTAACGTATGAAGGATATGGCTGTAAAGGAATGCCCTTTCTCATGGAAGGAGTGATTGCTATGGAAATGGCTAGAATTGATGCGTCGATTGCCACCTTTTTCGGAGTGCAATCTGGTTTGGCGATGGGCTCCATATATATTTGTGGTTCTGAAGAACAGAAACAAAAATGGCTTCCTCAAATGCAGAAATTTGAAAGAATAGGAGCTTTTGGTTTGACAGAGCCTGAAGTAGGTTCCGGAGCAGCAGGCGGCTTGACGGTGACCTGCAGAAAAACTCCCGAAGGCTGGTTTTTGAACGGACAAAAAAAGTGGATTGGTAATGCTACATTCGCAGATGTCATCATTATCTGGGCAAGAGATTTAGACGATGGTGAAGTGAAGGGTTTTATTGTAGAAAAAGACAATCCGGGATATTCTGTAGAAAAAATAAGAGGAAAAATGGCATTGAGAATCGTTCAGAACGGTTTGATAACATTAAAGGATTGTTTGGTACCTGAAGAAGACAGATTGCAATACGCAAATTCATTTAAAGATACCGCAAAAGTTTTAAGAATGACAAGAGCCGGCGTTGCATGGATGGCGACCGGATGCGCAAGAGGTGCCTATGAAAGCGCTTTGGATTACACCCGGAAAAGAGAACAGTTCGGAAAACCTATTGCTTCTTTTCAAATGATTCAGGGACATCTGGTTGAGATGCTTTCTAATCTCACCGCCATGCAGACGATGGTTTTCAGATTGTCTGAAATGCAGGATGAAGGAATTTTGCTTGATGAGCATGCGTCTCTGGCGAAAGTTTTCTGTACCATGAGAACACGCGATATTGTTTCAAGAGCAAGAGAAGTCCTCGGCGGAAACGGGATTTTACTTGAATATGATGTCGCCAGATTTGTAGCTGACGCAGAGGCAATTTATTCTTACGAAGGAACGAAAGAAATCAACTCACTGATTGTCGGAAGATCCATTACGGGTTTCAGTGCATTTGTATAAAAGTTAGTGGTGAATTGTGGATTTTACTTTGCATATGAATTTAAATTTGACGTGCAAAGCAGATTGACAATTCACCACTCATTTTTTATTTCACTAAAGCGCTGTATTTTTCTTTATTGTCTATAATCATCCAAAGATTGATAAGGAATAAAATTCCCGCAATTGCCATTCCCTGTGTAGATTTATCAATAGTAACCATATGGAGAACAATTCCTACCATGACCGGTAAAATCACAATAGCTCCCAGAGCACGAGTTTTCGGAAAGATGAATAACAGTCCGCCGATAATTTCCACCGCTCCCACTAAAGGCATTAACCAACTGATCTCTTCAAATGCCGCAAAAAGCTTCATTTGTTCAGGTGTTGGTTTCGGCATCGGCATGTAATTAAAAAATTTGTTTAATCCGGAGTTGATAAACATTAATCCGAAAAGCAAGCTAAGAATAAATTTTACAATTTTCATGATATCGATTTTTTTTCAAATTTAAATAAAAATTTGACCCGCTGATAAAATTGCAATAAATTTTCATTTTAAATTATTGATTATCTACATTCTAATCGATTTCTTTTAAAGTGATATTCTTTGAAATTTTGTAACTCTTTTTCTTTTTGTTTGGCTTTTCATCCTCACCCAGAAGGTTTCCCCATGGTCGTAATCCTTCTACTCTTTCAAAAATAATTTTTATAATCGCAATGGCAGGGATACAGAGAAACATTCCGGAAATTCCCCATAAATGTTCACCTAAAAGAATTCCGATAAAAGAAAATAAAGCATTGATTTTTACTTTCGAACCTACAACGAACGGAAGAATAATATTTCCGTCTATCACATGTACGATAACATACCCTATTGCTACATAAACGCATGTAGAAACTGTTCCGGTAGCAAATGCAATGAAGCACGAAATCAAAAGTGAAATGCAGATTCCGATGTAGGGAATTACATTTAATAATCCGGTCAGAACACCTAAAAGTATCGCATATTTAACCCCTAAAATGGTAAGTACCGTTGTAGATAAAACAGATACAATTAATACCTGAAGACATAGACCGATAATGTATCTTTTTGTCATCACTCTTACTTCAGAGACGACTTCCTGAACGCTTGTTTTATGCTTTTCATTGAATACATTGACGATGAAGTTATTTAAGATCCTTCTGTAATTTAAAATAAAGATGAAAAATAAAATGAAGAATGCTAAAAATCCTAAACTTGAAGAAAATATTCCTAAAGTAAATCCTAAAATTATTCCTGAAGAAGACAAAAGTTTGTTCAAACCCTGATCGAGATAATCAAGCTGCTCATCAATTTTCACATTAAAAGTATGCGAAACCCAACTTTGGAGGTTATGAAATACCATATTAAACTGTTTCGTCAGATGAGGCAGATCTCTGCTGAAGCTCGAAATTTGGGAACCGAAGAAAAAGATGAGCCCCGTAAGCATTACCAGCATCATCGTTACAGAAATAATGGTAGAAAATGACCTTGGAAATTTCATTTTTTTTTCCAGAAAATTTGCGATAGGCAAAAAAAGCATGGCCATCAAAAAAGCAAGGAAAAAAGGAGCCAGGATACTCTGTCCTAATTTTATAAGATACCCTATTCCGATGATTGAGACGACTGCAAGCGCAAGTTTAAGCAGGAAAGGAAGTTTAAAAAAATTCATAATTAAAATATGTGATGGATAAAAATAATAAAACCTCACCGTTTATCGGTGAGGTTTTTAGATATATTCTTAAATAATTATTTTTCGATGGCCAGTTCCAAAACTTCGGTCATCCAATTAACGTAATTGACTTGTAAATTTTTCAGATAATCCTGTTTTATTTCTTCGACGTCTTTTCTGTTGGCTTCACAAAGGATCACCTCTTTTATTCCGGCTCTAGTTGCGGCAAGCAGTTTTTCTTTAATTCCGCCTACAGGAAGCACTTTTCCTCTTAGAGTAATCTCGCCGGTCATTGCAAGATGAGGTCTTACTTTTTTATTTCTGAATGTAGAAACCATCGAGGTTAGCATAGCTATTCCAGCAGAAGGACCGTCTTTCGGGGTTGCGCCTTCAGGGACGTGTACATGGATGTTTTTCTTTTCAAGATCATCTTCCGTAATTCCTAAATCTTCATGTTTGGCTTTAATATATTCCAGAGCAATCGTTGCAGATTCTTTCATTACTGTTCCCAGATTTCCGGTCATCGTAAGGTTGCCTTTTCCGTTGCTGATGATGCTTTCGATAAATAAAATATCGCCGCCAACGCTCGTCCATGCTAATCCGGTTACTACTCCGGGAACATCTGTCAATTCAGATAAACTTTTCGGTCTCGGAACTCCCAGAATTTCGTCTACTTTTTCAACAGAAATTTTAGCATCATATTCTCTCACCAAAGCAGTTTGCAGAGCTACCCATCTTGCAATTCCTGCAATTCTTTTTTCTAAAGTTCTCACACCGCTTTCAGAAGTGTGGGCTTCAATGATGTGTTTTAGTTCAGCGTTTCCTAGTTTGAAAGATTTTGCCGTTAAACCGTTTTCTTCCTGCTGTTTTTTAATTAAATGTCTTTTAGCGATCTCTATCTTTTCCTCCAAAGTATATCCTGCAATCTGAATGATCTCCATTCTGTCCAAAAGCGGAGTCTGAATTGTTGATAACGAGTTTGCGGTTGCCAGAAACATCACTTTAGACAAATCATAACCCATTTCAAGGAAATTATCGTAGAAAGCATTGTTTTGTTCAGGATCAAGAACTTCAAGAAGAGCCGAACTAGGATCGCCATGCATTCCTTTTCCTACCTTGTCGATTTCGTCTAAAACAATCACAGGATTTGATGTTCCCGATTTTTTAATGGACTGAAGAATTCTTCCGGCCATCGCACCGATGTACGTTTTTCTGTGACCACGGATTTCACTTTCATCATGCAGCCCGCCCAGAGAGACGCGAACATATTTTCTTCCCAATGCATCGGCAACAGATTTACCTAGAGAAGTTTTACCAACTCCCGGAGGTCCTACCAATAATAAAATAGGGGATTTCATGTTGTTTTTAAGTTTCAGAACAGCCATGTGCTCTAAAATTCTTTTTTTGATATCTTCCAAACCGAAATGTGCTTTGTCTAAAACTTTTTCAGCTTTTTCTATATCGAAAACGTCTTTGGTAAATGTTTCCCACGGAAGGTCAGTGAAAAAATCAAGATAGTTTCTCTGAACATTATAATCCGGAGAATTCGGGTTTTGTCTTTGTAGCCTGCCGATTTCTTTCTGGAAATGTTCTTCCACTTCGGGTTTCCACTTTTTTTCGCTGCCTTTTTTTAATAAATCTTCTACATCACTTTCCGGACCGCCACCCAATTCATCCTGAATAGTTCTGATCTGTTGGTTCAGAAAATATTCTCTTTGCTGCTTGTCAAGATCTTTTGATGTTTTTTGATGGATCTGATTTCTCAGCTCGAGCTTTCTGAAATCTTCGTGCATCATTTCGTAGCACTTTTTGGCTCTTTCAAGCAAACTTTTTTCTTCCAGGAGTTTTTGTTTCTCCAGATAAGGAAAACTAGCATTCGTACAGATAAAATTCAGTAAATCATCATTATTGTTGATGTTTTTGATTGCAAAATTAGCTGCATTCGGAATGTTTGGATCTAGATCAATTATTTTTAAGGCTAAATCTTTTACATTTTCCAGTAAAGCCTCATATTCCTCCTTATTTTTTGCCTTAGTATCTTTGAGTCTTGTGATTTCTGCTTTAAAATAAGGCTGGCTGTCGGTAATTTTTTTTATTTTAAATCGATGAAAGCCCTTGGTAATTGCTGTAACGTTTCCTTCAGGAAGTTTAATAATCTTTATAATCTTGGCTAAGGTACCGATCTGGTAAAAATCTTTTTCTGCCGGTTGCTCAATATCAGAGTTTTTCTGGCTTACTATTCCAATGAAATCGCCGTTTTGCTGCGCCTCTTCAAGAAGCTGTATAGACGTTTTTCTTCCTGCAGTAATCGGGATAACCACGTTGGGAAACATCACCATATTTCTTACCGGAAGTATCGGGAAAATGATTTGCTCAGAGTTTTTTGCGCTTTCGTCAATATCAGAAAGATTAATCTCTTCGGCTACAATATCAAATCCGTTGCCTAAGATTTCATCAAAATTTATATCTTCAAATTCTGTCATAATAAGTTAAATGACAAATTGTCATTTATAGTTTTAATCGTTAAAGGATAAATCAAAATATGTTTAATAAAAGCTTTACATATAATGTGTACGTAGTTTTGACAATACCTATGCCATTTGTTTTTTAGTAAAAAATACGGTCAAAATTTCCATATCATGAGGTAAAAAATTTTAAAAATTAAAAAAACGTCTTATATTTCTGTAATTTCTTAAAAATGTGTATTTTCGCACACTGATATAAAACTATATTTATAAAATGGCAATTTTAGGACAAATTAGGAGTAGACCTTGGCTTTTGATGGGAATGATCGCACTGGCGCTGTTAGCGTTTTTGGTAAACCCGGAAAGTCTCGATAAAGTTTTTGGAAAAAATCCTGATGTTTTAGGGAAAGTAAATGGTGAAAAAATTACCCGTGAGGAGTATAATGACCAGCTTTTCGTACTACAGCAGCAAGCTGAGCAGCAGCAACAGCCAAAAAATGGACTTGAAGAACAGGCTTGGCAATTGCTTGTACAATCGAAACTTGTAAAGCAGCAGTTTGAAAAAATGGGATTTGAAATGACAGACGATTTGTTCTGGAATCAGATTCAGTTTGATCAGATGTTTGCTCAGAACCAACAGCTTTTTGACGAAAAAGGCAATTTCAAACTTCAGGAATTGAAGAAAGAAATTGAGACTTTACAGAATACAAACCCTGAAGGATACAATCAATGGCTGAAAACCAGAAAAACGATTGAATACAGAATCATGGCAAGACAGGTTTTTGCTAATGTTTCTGCAGGTATCACTACAGGTAAGAAAGAAGCTGAAGAATTGATGAAAGAAAGAGATCAGCTTGCTGATATCGATTTTGTGAAAGTTGATTATGCTTCTTATATTCAAAAAAATAAAATTAAAGCGACTACTCAAGATTTATCAGATTACATCAGTAAGCACCCTGTGATGTTCAAAACAGAACCGAGCAGAAATCTTGGTGTTGTGTTTTTCCCTTCTCTGCCGAGTGCGGCAGATGATGCTGCAGTGCAGAAAGAGATCACAAAAATATTCTCAGTAGGTACAGACGAAAGTAACGGAAAAGAGAACTTTATCAACACTACAAACGATTCTATGTTTGTAATGGCAAATTCTGATATTCCTTTCAATAACCAATATGTTCCGGCTAATCAAATGCCTCAAGGAATAAAAGGACAAATTGAAACTGCTGCAATTGGTCAGACTTTTGGTCCGTACAAAGAGCAGAATTTATACGTTGTTTCTAAACTGATCGACAAAAAAGCGTCAGATTCTACATTAT
This sequence comes from Chryseobacterium sp. LJ668, assembly GCF_019613955.1. Classification (NCBI taxonomy): domain Bacteria; kingdom Pseudomonadati; phylum Bacteroidota; class Flavobacteriia; order Flavobacteriales; family Weeksellaceae; genus Chryseobacterium; species Chryseobacterium chendengshani. The sequence continues at coordinate 1,603,376 of NZ_CP080443.1, forward strand.
CTAAGCATATCTTAATTGCATATAAAGGTGCTGAAAGATCTACAGCAACAAGATCTAAAGAACAGGCAAAGAAAATTGCTGACAGCTTAATGGCTGTAATTAAAGGAAATCCTGCAAAATTTGCAGAAGGTCTTAAATTATCTGATGAACCAAACGCCGTTGAAAGAAATGGTAGTGTTGGCTGGACGACGCCTCAGAGTCAGTTTGCTCCTCCATATTTAGCTTTCCTGGCAAACAATGCTAAAGGAGCTACAGGTTTAACTGAAACAAGTTTTGGTTTCCACATCATCAACGTTGAAGATAAAAAAGCAGGATCAATGGGTTATAAAGTAGCTCACCTTGTAAAATCTATTAAGCCTTCAGAAGCTACTGAAGCTATAGTTGATAAAAACTCAAGAAGATTTATTCAGCAGGTTCAGGGTAAATCATTCAATGATTTTGTGAATATTGCCAAAAAATCAAACTACCAATACTCAAACGCAAAATCTGCTAAGAGATTTGATGGTCAGCTTCAAGGTTTAGGAACTGATAAAGATGGTGAAATCATTGCGTGGGCTTTTGATAAGAAAAGAGAAAAAGGAGATTCAGAAATTTTCACTGTTGACGGAACTGGCGATAAAATCGTTGTTTACCTAAACGGAAAACAGGAAAGAGGCCTTGCTGATCCGGAATCTGTAAGAGATCAAATTGAAACAATCGTAGTTAATAAAAAAGCAGCTAAGCAAATTTCTGATAAAATAGGTAAGGCAGCGAGCCTGGACCAGGTTGCTAAAACTTTTGCTACTTCTAAACAATCTGCACAGGTAAATATGTTGAACCCATCAGTAGCGGGTGCAATGGAGCCTAAGGTTGCCGGTGCTGCATTCGGTGTTAAAAAAGGTGTAGTGTCTAATCCAATCGAAGGTGGGACAGGAGTATATGTTTTAGTGAAAAAGAACGAAACGATCAATAAGCAGCCGGGAGATGCCAAACAATTTACAGAATCTGTTACACAGAGAAATGCAGGAATGTTTGGTCAGGCTTGGTTAAAGAGCTTGCAGGATAATGCAGATATCGATGATTACAGAATCGAAATCTGGAGCAAACTGGGGAATCAGCAATAAGTGATCTAATATCAATAATATAAAGTGGCAGAGTTTTTGCCACTTTTTTTTGCGTTTAACCCAAAGCAATACAGAAAAACATTAATTTAAATGTACTATATTTGCTTACTAGAAAAAATAAAAAAAGTGAAGTTCAGTAAAGAAATAAAAGCCGGTTCAATAGGTATTCTTGCCATTGTAGGCTTTGTCATTTTGTTTCAATTCATGAAAGGCAGGAGTCTTTTCACTACCGATAATATATTTTACGCCAAATATGATAACGTTGAGGGTCTTACACAGTCTTCACCGGTTTCGATTAATGGCTTAAAGGTTGGTCAGGTAGACAAAATTACTCCGCAGACATCAAAAGATGGTAAAATTCATTTTATCGTAAAAATTACTGTAGATGATAATTTTGAATTTTCGAAAAATTCTAGACTTGAAATTTTCGAACCGAGTTTAATGGGCGGTAAGGAAATGAGAGTCAATCTTGCCTATGGCGGATCAACAGCTAAAGACGGTGATACTTTACAAGGTGCATTCAAACTTGGTATGATGAACAGTCTTTCTTCTCAGGTAGGTCCCGTTAAAGATCAGCTGCAAGTCGTTTTACATAGAGTAGATTCTTTAATGGTGAATGCCAATCAGGTGATGAATGAGCAGAACAGAGAGGAAATAAGACTTTTGCTTCATAACCTTAATAAAACGGTTGGTGCATTACAGACTACAGCCGGAAGCGTAAATCAGTTGGTTGGAAACAACGATCCGAAGCTTCAAAAAGTTCTGGATGATGCAAGCATTACCATGCAGACCGGTAAAGTAACTTTAGACAAGTACGGAAATCTGGCCGAAAGTATCGATACCAAACAACTGAACCAAACGATTGCCAATCTTGATGCAACGGTAGGAAAACTAAATAGTGTAGTTTCAGGAATAGATAGAGGGGAGGGAAGTTTAGGTAAAATTATGAAAGACGACCAGTTGTATAATAATCTGAACGCCGCATCTAACAATTTAAATGCTTTGATAGAGGATTTAAAAGCTAATCCTAAGAAATACGTTAATTTCTCAGTATTTGGTAAGAACAGTAAAGACTAATAAGGCTTATGCAATATCTTGACAATATTATTTTTCTGATTCTATTAGTTGCAGGTTTTGGGTTATTCGGAAAAAGCCTTTCTAAAATTTATAGAAATATCAGGTTAGGTAGAGAAATCAATCGCAGCGACAGAAAGCCTGAACGCTGGGAAACAATGACTCGTGTTGCGCTTGGACAAAGCAGAATGGTAAAAAGACCTATTGCAGGTATTCTTCACCTTTTTGTATATGTTGGTTTTGTAATCATCAATATAGAACTGATCGAAATCGTTGTTGATGGTATCTTCGGAACCCATCGTTTTCTTGCAACGATATTCGGGCATACTTTTTATAATATTTTCACGGTAACTCTTGAAGTTTTAGCGATTCTTGTCGTTATTGGCGTTGTTTTATTTTTTATCAGACGTAATTTTTACGGTGTTAAGCGATTGACAATGAAAGAGCTTTTCGGATGGCCAAAAAATGATGCCAATTGGATTTTGATCATCGAATTTGCTTTGATGGTAGCTTTCTTCTCAATGAATGCCGCAGATCATCAATTGCAAGGTGCTTATGCAGCCCATCCCATTCCTGGAAGTTTCCCAATCAGCGGAATTTTACTGGGATGGTTTTCTGGTTTTAGCGAACCAACGTTACATTTGATAGAGAGAACAGCTTGGTGGTTTCACTTCATAGGAATTCTATTTTTCATGAATTACCTTTATTATTCTAAACATTTACACATTATCTTGGCGTTTCCGAGCACTTGGTATGCAAACTTAGACTTATACGGGAAGTTTAATAATTTAGACTCAGTAACCAAAGAAATCAAATTAATGATGGATCCCAATGCAGATCCTTATGCTGCTCCGGCTGAAGGTGATATTGCTGAAGCTCCGTCTAAATTTGGTGCAGAAGATGTGTTTGATTTAAACCAGGTTCAGTTGCTGAATGCCTATTCTTGTACAGAATGCGGCAGATGTACTTCTGTATGCCCGGCAAATATTACCGGCAAAATATTGTCTCCGAGATTGATTTTAATGAAAACAAGAGATCGTTTGGAAGAAGTCGGAAGAAATATTGATAAAAACGGAAAATTTGAAGATGACGGCAAAAAATTGCTGAATGATTATATCACAAAAGAAGAGCTTTGGGCATGTACCACGTGTAATGCATGTACGGAAGCTTGTCCGGTATTGCTTGATCCACTATCTATCATTTTCGACATGAGAAGATTCTTGGTGATGGAGCAGTCGGCCGCACCGCAGGAGCTAAATCTGATGATGACCAATGTCGAAAATAATGCTGCACCATGGCAATATAATCAGGCAGACCGTTTGAATTGGGCAAAAGATTAATTAGAAAATGAGATAATTTGAATAGTACAATCAATTATCAATCATCACTTATCATTAATAAATCATGGATTTCACTATAAAAACAATGGCAGAATATGCTGCCGAAGGAAAATCACCAGAAGTTCTGTTTTGGGTTGGCTGTGCCGGAAGCTTTGATGACCGTGCAAAAAAAATCACCAAAGCATTTTGTAAAATTCTCAATAAAATAGGGGTTGATTTTGCTGTACTCGGACAGGAAGAAAGCTGCACCGGTGATCCTGCAAAACGTGCCGGAAACGAATTTGTTTTCCAGATGATGGCATTGACGAATATTGAAGTACTGAATGCTTATGAAGTTAAAAAAATCGTCACGGCTTGTCCACATTGTTTCAATACGATTAAAAACGAATACCCGAGTTTAGGTGGAAATTTTGAAGTGATTCATCATACGCAGTTTCTGAAACAGCTAATGAATGAAGGCAGACTGAAGATAGAAGGTGGCGCTTTTAAAGGTAAAAAAATCACTTTCCACGACCCTTGTTATCTTGGCAGAGCAAACGGTGAATATGAAGCGCCAAGAATGCTTCTTGAAAAACTGGATGCCGAATTAGTCGAAATGAAACGTTGCAAGACCAATGGTTTGTGTTGCGGTGCAGGGGGCGCACAGATGTTCAAAGAACCTGAAAAAGGAAATAAAGATATCAACGTAGAAAGAACTGAAGAAGCTTTGTCTTTTGAACCAAAAATCATAGCAACAGGCTGTCCTTTTTGTAATACCATGCTGACGGATGGTGTGAAGCATTTCAATAAGAATAATGAAGTAGAAGTAAAAGACATTGTAGAACTTTTGGCTGAGGCTGAAGATTTGTAAGTGAACCAAATTCCTTTTATACGAATCTGTAATGAAAATACAATGGAGACTTGCTTTTTTAGTTGTACTTTCTGTATTAATATATCTTACGGTTAGCAATTACAAAAACAGAGTTTATGACTGGGATATGCCGGGATATCTTGCTTGTCTTTATGAATTAGAGTTCCCAAATTCCGCAGAGAAAGTACATCAATTAACCTATTCGTCTATAAAAAAAGAAGCTTCACCGCTTCAATATAAAGATATCTCAGGACTCGTAATACCTAATAAAGCAATACAGTTTTTTGAAAAGAATCCTAAAGGACTGAGTGAGCAGATTCCTTATTACAAAATCAAAGTAGGTTATAATTTGGTGATTTTGGGGCTATATAAATCAGGATTTTCGGGTCCGCATTCTGTCTTGTTGGTGAGTTGCATTTTTTATTTTTTATCAGGACTTTTACTTTTTTATATCTTACAACAAATTTTTCCTCAAAACTATATTATAGCATCTGTATCTACTTTGGTGATAGTTTTATTGCCAACAGCGAAATTTATGGCAAAAACTCCCAGTCCGGATATGTTGGGATTTCTTTTTTTACTGCTTTTTGTTTTGGCTTTATTTAAAAAATGGAACCAATGGATTGTATTTTTAATTTTATTACTTACCATTCTTATCCGCCCGGATTACATTATTTTTGCCCTGACTTATTTGTTAACAGTAATCTTTTTCAGATTTATTAAAGAAAATAAAAAATTTGATTTTAACCTTGTTTTTCAAGGTATTTTATTGACAGGAATATATATCTTCATCTTAAAATATTATAGTTATCCAGGTTGGAAAGATCTTTTTTATGATACTTTTATCGAAAGAAGACCATTGATCTCTGCGCAGCAAGCCAATTTTTCACTACATGCTTATCTGGAAATTCTTTTTAATAAGTTTATCTATTTTAAGAAAGTCAGTGTGTCAGCATTGCTGATTTTCATATTTATTTTTTATTTTTCCAAAGATTTTTATGTACGTTTGATTTCTTTCTTCCTTTTTGCGAATATTTACATTAAGTTTTTAATCTTTCCGGATTCTGCTAGCGTAAGATTTTTTTTTGGTTTTATAATCCTTCTTTTTTTGATGCTTTTATATGCTTTGAGCAAAAAATATAATGGCTTTCAACTCAACAAAATTGCGTAATTTTACTCTTTAAAATTAGTTTAAGATGAAAATTGAAGAATCAAATATAGTAGAGGCAGAAGATTACAGAGTGATTATATATCCTGCTTCAAGAGCTTTTACAACCAAAGAAGCAAAAGTAATTACCGAAAAACTGTATGATTTTCTTGCCGGCTGGGCTGCCCACGGGAAACCGCTTTCTTCATCATTTAAAATCGAAAAAAATCAGTTTATTGTAATCTGTGTAGATGAAGAAAAAGAAATGGCTTCAGGCTGCAGTATTGATGCCTTAGGAAAGATCATGAGAGAAATCGATGAAGAATATCAATTAGGATTGTTTGACAGAATGAAAGCCAGCTTCATAGAAAATGGCGAAATAAAAACGCTAAAACTTTTAGATTTTAAGAACAAAGTGAGAAGTGGAGAATTATCAAATGAAATAGAGGTTTTCGATTTTTCTAAAAATACATATTTAGAATTTCTGGGAAATTTCCTACTTCCTTTTAATAGAAGCTGGGCTGCCGGTATCAAATAATTTTCTCAGGATTAAATCAAAATCAAGAGAATGCATGAACATTTGTAATGCCGAAAATTCTATTCTTAACGACCGCTCACAACTATAACGATGACCGTATTTTTTATCATCAGGCTCATGAACTTTTAACAAAAGGTTTTGATGTCAAAATCTGTAGTCTGTATTCGGAATTTAAAGGTAAGATCGATGGAATTGATATAGAATCTTTTGATCTTATAAGAGAATCTTCAGCTGTCAAAATTAAAAAATTCAAGGAAATTTGTGATTCTTATCAACCGAACTGCATTATTTGTTCTGAACCTCTTGCCGTGATTGCCGCAAATCAATTTCGTAAAAATAAAAAAGCGAGCATTGTTTATGATATTACAGAATGGTATCCTTCAATGTCGATGCTTCAGCATGATCATGTTCTGATGAAATTCATTCACGGAATAAAATTTTTTCTGATTCAGCTATATGCAGGATTCTTGAGTACGCATTTCATATTCGGAGAAGAAACCAAAAAATTTCCGCTCGCTTATTTTTTTCCGTTTAAAGAAAAACTAGTGGTTCCTTATTATCCTGATGAGAAATTCATTCATGAAAACCGTAAAACGCTAGAGAAAAATAAGATCACTCTTTGTTATACCGGAGCTATTTCTGAAGATAAAGGGATCGGAAATTTTTTCAAAGCAATTGACAGGCTTCAAAAACGGAATTCTGATTTGAATATAAATATTCTGATTGTAGGCTCTACAAGAATAAAAATTGATGATTTGTATTTTTCAAATCTGCTTTCTCAATTTTCGTTTAAAAATATTGAAATCAGAATGCCTGTCTCATTTGAAAAATTCACCGATGCATTTGCTGATGCAGATATATGCTTTGATTTACGAGAATTTAATTTCGAAAACCATCATTCGCTTCCGATCAAACTATTTTATTATATGGGAGCAGGAAAACCTGTAATTTATTCAAATTTGAAAGGGATTAGAAAGCATCTGGATATTTCTGATTTCGGATTTCTGGTTAATCCTCAAAGTTCTGAGACAATAGCCAAGCAGATCGAAAAGTACCTAAAGAGTCCCGAACTTTATCAACTTCATGCGGAAAATGCTCTTAAAGCATTCCACGAGAAGTATAGTTGGAAAATTATCAAAGAATCTTTTGTTAATTTTATACAAAATTCTTTACCAAAAAATATCAAATGAAGCAACTGAAGATCGTTCAGACTTTTATTTCTCGGTTTTTAATTTTGATACTTAGCTTTGGTTTGGTCGTCTTATCTACGAATATGTGGGGAAGTGAGGGAAAAGGTACCATTTCAATCGTTATTGCCAATGCAGCGATAGTAAGCTTTTTTAGCAGTATTTTTTCCGGAAGCAGCACTTCCTATTTTGCAAAAAAGTTTAAAGTCGAACAGATTCTTATCTATTCGTATATCTGGTCATTATTTATCGGATGTACTGTACCATTAGCTTTTGCTTTTACCTCTATTCATAACGAATATCTGTACTCTTTGATTGGTATTTCAATATTATCTTCACTTCTTGCAACTAATATCAGCCTTTTTGTAGGGACACAAAATATCAGATTGTTTAATATATATACAGTTTTACAACAACTGGTTCATGTTATTTTTATTGTTGTTTTTATCTATTTTTTGAATCTAAAAGATGTTTCTGCCTACTTCTTTGCTCAGATATGTTGTCTCTTTTTCTTATTTGGAATAAGTTTTTTCCAGATTATGAAAAAGTGCACTGTTTCAGAATTCAAATTCTCGAGATCAGTACTTAAAAATATGTTTGAATACGGCTGGAAAAATCAATTAAGCACATTCATTCAGTTTTTAAATTACCGATTGTCATTTTATTTCCTGGAACACTTTGAGGGATTAGCTGCTGTCGGAATATTTTCTATTGGAATTACCTTCTCAGAAGCCATCTGGACGATTACCAGAAGTATTGCAGTCGTTCTTTATTCTGATGTAATCAACAGCAAAAGCAAAGAAGAATCGATTATAAAAGTCAAATCTTCATTAAAACTTTCATTTACCATGATGCTGATTTTTATTTTAGGAATTATCGTCATTCCGGCACAAATGTATGTACAGATTTTCGGCCGTGAGTTTACCAATACAAAATATATTATGCTGATTCTATCTCCGGGAATTTTTGCGATTGCAGTCAGTGATATGATAGGATATTATTTCTCCGGAATTAAAGAACTTAAGATTTTAAATGTAAAATCATTGGTTGGGCTGTCCATTACCATTATATTTTCTCTACTGCTCATTCCTCGTTGGGGAATTTTTGGAGCTTGCGTAGTTACCTCGGTTTCGTATTGTTTGTCAGCTGCCATTTTATTCTGGAAGTTCTATCGTTCAACAGATTTGCGCTTAAAGGATTATATTATTTCAAAAACGGACATTAATAATTTACTTCACGTATTTAAAATTAAATAAGGAAACTAAGATAATCGAGAAATAATAAGTTTTGTAACTAAATCTGTAAAACAATTTTATATTTTTACCTTTCAAATTTGATTATGTGCGGAATCTGCGGTTATTATTCATTCAGGAAAGACATTTCTTCTAAAAATATTTTAGAAATGAATAAATCTATTCGGCATCGCGGTCCTGATGATGAAGGTTTTTGGCTGTTTGATGGAGTAGTAGGAAAATCTTTTTCAGGAGTAGATTCTACACAAAAAATCAAAGAAGCATTTCCAGTTTTAGAAGGAGAAAAATCAAAAATTGCATTAGGTTTCAGGCGGCTTTCAATATTGGATTTATCTGAAAAAGGACATCAGCCGATGCTTTCAGATCATGAAAAAATCAGCCTCACTTTCAATGGTGAAATTTATAATTTTAAAAAATTACGAAAAGAGCTTGAAGATCTTGATCATACATTCAAAAGTCATTCTGATACTGAAGTTATTCTTAGATCTTATGAAGAATGGGGAACAGAAATGTTTGCCAAGTTCGATGGAATGTTTGCGATTGCTTTGATCGATTTAGAAAAAAATAAATTACTCTTAGCAAGAGATCGGGTAGGTTTAAAACCCTTATTTTACTACAAAAATCAGGATACCATTCTGTGGGCATCTGAAATAAAATCGCTTCTTAAACATGAATTCTTGACTCCTGAAATCAATTGGCAGGGCGTTTATACGAATTTTCTTTTTCAGACGACTTTAGCTCCGGAAACTTGCTTTAAAGATGTTTTTTCTTTAGAGCCTGCATCTTTTATAAATATTGACTTAAATAATTTTAAAACAGAAAAAGAATTTTACTGGAAGTTTCCTCCAACCAATCAAAATATTTCAGAGGATGAAGCAGCAACAAAAATAGATCAGTTGCTTTCTGAAAGTGTTCAGAAGCAGCTTTTTGCAGATGTTCCGGTAGCAAGCATGATGAGCGGCGGCATAGATTCTACCTTGATTACGGCCAAGTCTAAGCCTTACAAAAATGACATCAATGCATTTACTATTGCTTATCCTTTTTCAGAAGACGAAGTGAAAAATGCTGCTTTGGTAGCTGATAAGTTTGATGTTCTACATCATATAAAAAAAGTTTCGGACGAAGAAATTTTAAGCCAATTAAAAGAAAATATCCAGCATTTTGAAGAACCTTACAGCAGTCTGGAAGTCTTGATGAACGCTGCAGAATACGCTAAAAGTTTTGGTTTTAAAGTGGTATTAAGCGGCAACGGCGCCGATGAATTATTCGCAGGATATTCTCATTCTCTGAAACTGAATAGATGGCTTTCGATGAAGAATTTTAATTTTATAAGAAATTTTATTTTCACTAATGACGATTTTTCATTGAAGGTTAAAAATTATTTTTCACAGGATTCTCTATTTGATTTTTTCAGGCAGAGTCAGGCCGGGATGAAACCTTTGCAGGCTGGAAAAGTTTTTAAAAAAGAAATTTACAATCAGATCAATTCAGATTTAAAACAGTTTCATTTATCGGAAACCTATAATTATAGTGGACTTTTTGAATATGATATGAAGTATTCTCTATCTTCGCATCATGTCTTCCGTGATGATCTGAGCGCAATGAAATATGGTGTTGAATTTAGATATCCTTATCTAAGCAATGATTTGATTGATTATGTTTCTAGTCTGCCGGAAAAATTCAGATTCAACGGAACTCAAAATAAACCGTTGCTGAGAAAAGTGGGCCAAAAATATTTGCCATCTGAAGTTTTGGAAATGCCGAAGCGTGGATTTTCTTTTCCTCTCGCTTATTTTATTAAAAAGGAGAAGAACATGCAGGATTTTATTGTTGAAAATTTAGAAAGTTTAAAAAAACGGAATTTTTTCAATTCAGAAGTCATCGATGAATGGTGGAAAAACCAGAAAGATGAATATGACTATGTAAAAATCTGGCAATTGGTTACTTTTGAGCTTTGGTACCAAAAATATTTTGAAGAGCAATAAACTTCAATTTCATTTTATATTTTACCTTTGCAGTATGAAAAATCTGCTTTTTGGAATTTTATTGGGATGTTTTGCGCTTATGGGATGCAGGAGTGATGAGGATTCTGTTCAGAAAATAGATCAGATCATGAGTTTCTATATAAAAGATGCTGCCGGAAACGATTTGCTGTTGCCAGATAAAATCGGTTCTTATACTACTGTTTCGATGAATGATATCTTAGCTCCGGTAGATAATGCTCCGGTAAGCAATTCAAGAAAAATGTCCGCAGATTCTACCTTCTATCTGGAATATATTGCAGGTGCAACGCGGCAACTTGTAAGTGGTGCAGATTCTGACGATAGAGTTTACCGTTCAGAGATCAGTGTTGCTCTTGTAAAAAAACTTACGGACTCTACAGTTAGTGAGCCAGTAAATGATACGCTCGAAATTCTTTATCGGTGGACGCCGTCGATATTTGAAGTTTCAAAAGTGAATTATAACAAGCAATTGATATTCACTAAAGTAACGGATCAGCCAAATAATGTTACGATCATAAAATAATCTTTAAATTTGCATATCTGTTGGATGACGGAAGCTGGATGATGGAAGTCCTGCAACACCCAACAACAAACATCTAACACCCAACAACAAAACAAAAATGTTACAAGTCAATTTTTTGCGCGAAAATAAAGAACGCGTTTTAGAAGGTCTTCAAAAAAGACAATTCAAAAATCCTGAGTTAGTAGGCGAGGCAATCGCTGCTGATGAAGAAAGAAAAAGAATTCAGTTTGAATTAGATTCACAGCTTTCAGAAATCAATAAAATCTCCAAAGAGATTGGTATATTGATGAAAGAAGGAAAAAAAGACGAAGCTGAAGCATCAAAATCTAAAACAGCACAATATAAGGAGTCGAGCGCAGAATTGAAGTCTCAGTTGGAAGTTTGCGAAAAAAAGCTTTTAGAAATATTATATCAAATTCCAAACGTTCCTTACGAATTAGTAAAAAGCGGAGCTTCTGCAGATGATAATGAAATTATCTACCAGTCTCATGATGTGGAAGGCTTGGGCGAAGGCGCAATTCCGCACTGGGAACTGGCGAAGAAATATAATCTGATCGATTTTGAATTGGGTGTAAAAATTGCCGGTTCAGGTTTTCCTGTTTACTTTGGAAAAGGAGCGAGATTGCAGAGAGCATTAGTTCAGTATTTTTTAGATAAAAATGTGGATGCAGGTTATCTGGAAGTCAACCCGCCTCATGTAGTCAATGAAGCTTCAGGATATGGTACCGGTCAGTTGCCTGATAAAGAAGGGCAGATGTACTACATCAATGCTGATGAGTTGTACTTGATACCAACAGCAGAAGTTCCCGTGACGAATCTGTACCGAGATGTTTTACTGGATGAAAAAGATCTTCCGATTAAAAATACAGCATTTTCTCAATGTTACAGAAGAGAAGCGGGAAGTTATGGAGCTCATGTAAGAGGTCTGAATCGTCTGCACCAGTTTGAAAAAGTAGAAATTGTAAGATTAGAAAAGCCTGAAAATTCTTACGCTGTTTTGGAAGAAATGGTAGAACACATCAAAGAAATCCTGACTGATCTTGAATTACCGTACAGGGTTTTAAGATTGTGCGGCGGTGATACTGGATTTGCTTCTGCGATGACCTACGATTTTGAAGTGTGGAGTGCGGCCCAGGAAAAATGGCTGGAAGTAAGTTCAGTTTCAAATTTTGAAACTTTCCAGGCGAATCGTTTAAAATGCCGTTACAAAGCTGACGGGAAAACTCAGCTAGTACACACACTGAATGGTTCTGCAATGGCTTTGCCAAGAATTATGGCTGCTTTGCTGGAAAATAATCAGACTGAAAATGGAATTAGGCTGCCAAAGAAGATTGCTGAGTATGCGAAGTTTGATTTGATTAATTAAAATTTTGATAGAAAAATATAGAGCCATCCCTAAAGATGGCTTTTTCTTTTATGATTTCCTTACTTATCTACTGAGAATATTTGCTAATTTTTTTTATTATAAGCAGAATAAGAATTCCAATGATATAAATGAATAAAAAATTTTTCAAATCAACAAGGCTGATACCTTTTGTATGTGGATTTTGAAACAAGTAATAGAGAACAGGTATTAAAAAAAGTATTGTCCAAACTGTAATTAAAATTTTCATTTTAAGTTTTAATCGTGTAATCAATGACAATTCGCATTATGCGGATGCGTGCTGTGATCTCCCGGTAAATGGCATTCACCTTGATTGTCTTTAGAAATCGTCATCGCTTCAGCTCTTGGTGAAACATACGGAATTCCCAACTCCAGACCTCTCAAAATAAACAATCCGCCGAGAATAATCATAATCACCGGAATTGCTTTCAAAATTTTAAGCCTGAAAGCCTGATTCACGAGGTTTCCGACAAGAACTACCGTAAACATGAACGGAAGTGTGCCCAAACCGAATAAGGCCATATATGAAGCTCCCTGCCAAATTCCACCTGCAGCTAAACTTGCGGTTAAAGCCATATAAACCATTCCGCATGGAAGGAATCCGTTGAGGACTCCAGTGGTGAATCTTGAGCGGTAATCTGCTTTTTGAAGAAGTTTACCTAAATTAGATTTTACTTTAAATAAAAATTTAGAAAAGAAGGGAATTTTTGAAGCAAAATCTTTTCCACCAAATGAGAAAAGTGCCATGACAATTAGTAGAATTCCGACAGCAATCGTGAGATATCGCTGAAAACCAGCCATCTCAAAACCTTCTCCAATGATTCCTAAAACTCCGCCTAATAAGGCATAAGTAAATATTCTTCCGAATTGATAGGTTAAATTCTGAAGATAAAAATTGGTTGCCTGCTTTTTTGTCAATCCCATCGATAATGCAATAGGGCCGCACATTCCGATACAATGAAAACCGGAAGCAAAGCCTAAAGCAATTGCCGATATGACCAATGCTATTTCCATATTACATCATAATCGAGTCGGTAGTCTGTTTTAGCGGTAGTCCACATCAGTCGTAAAGTATAGTTTCCTTTAGTTAAAACTTTCGCAGGAATCGTGAATGACTGATTGGCATCAAGCTGCTCAGACCTTTTGATGTCTAAATTCTGATCATCAGATCGGTTCAATACAAATTTAATCTTAGAGTTTGCATTATTGATATTTTTTGGAAAAGTCATTTTAATTCCCTCTGTATTCTGAGAAAATGCAGGTTTTTCTTTCAGTGTGTCTGCTCTTCTTTTCGCATCGATAACCGTTTGATATTCCAACTCTTCTTCGTAATATTTATCGGTTACCATTTCCGAGTTTTTCTGTCCGCTCGGAAATAGGAAAAGCATTGATAAAATAAAAATTATAAATGAACCTAATGCGATCAATACACCGTGTCCCCAAGTGAAATTTTTCATCTTTAAAAAGTTTAAAATTGTAATTTAAATGGTCCTTCAAAATAAGTTTTATAAGAATCTATAAGTTCCCCTTTCATATCGTAAACACCAATGGTAATGTTCTGCTTAGACAGCTTCATTGCGTTTTCCGGGAAACTGATATTCACAGTTCCTTTTGTAATCTTATCTCTTTCTACCGTAATTTTGCTTGAAGCGCTGTAGCTGATTTCTCCTTTTGCAGGCTCTATTACTTTGATGGTAACGAGTTTTTTATCGTTTGTTTTATTTAAAAAAGTATAGTTGTAGGTATTAGTGATTTTGCCGTCTCTTACAAAAAAGGTGCTTCCTGCAGGTTTGATGAATTTAGCTTCCATTTCGCCGCGGCTTGAGAGGAGATATCCTAAAAATCCAATCAATAAAACCAGTACCACAGCAAAACCTTTCATTCTACCTGTAAATTGATAAGGTGCGCCGGTTTCTATTTCTTTTTCTGAAGCATAACGAACCAAACCTTTTGGCAAGCCCACTTTTTCCATGACCTCGTCACAGGCATCGATACAAGCGGTGCAATTGATGCATTCCAATTGCTGCCCGTCCCGGATGTCAATTCCTGTAGGACAAACGACCACACATTGATAACAATCAATACAGTCACCTTTTCCGGCAGCTTTCCGGTCTTCACCTTTTCTCCATTTTGAGCGGTTTTCGCCTCTGTTGAAATCGTAAAAAACATTGATGGTTTCTTTATCGATCAAAACTCCCTGCAATCTTCCATACGGACAAACCAATGTACAAACCTGCTCTCTGAACCATGCAAAAACAAAGTAAAATGCTGCAGTAAAAAGAATCATCACCATAAAATTGGTAGGATGTGCAAATGGTCCGTCAGAAATAATATCAAGCACCTGCTCGTAACCCACAATGTACATAAACATAAAATGGGTAATAATCAATGAAATTACAACGTAAATCGACCATTTTAAGCTTCTTTTCCATATTTTTTCGCTATTCCATTCCTGTTTGTCCAGCTTCATCTGCTTGTTCCGGTCTCCTTCAATCAGGTATTCTATTTTACGAAATATAGATTCCATAAAAATTGTCTGAGGACATATCCAACCACAGAAAATTCTTCCAAATGCAATCGTAAAAATAATAATGAATAAAAGAGAGGCAATAGCACCTAAAGTAAGAATGAAAAAGTCTTGAGGATAGAAAGGCTGCCCAACGATGAAAAACTCTCTGTCGATCACATTAAATAAAAAGAAAGGATTGCCATTGATCTTAATAAATGGCACAATAAAATAGATTGTCAGTAATAAATAACTAACAATGTTTCGGTAATTGGTATACTTACCTTTTGGTTTTTTAGGAAAAACCCATTTTCTCTTTCCGGATTGTTCCATTGTGCCTATAGAATCTCTATAGGTTTCAGGATCTAAAACCTGCCCCTGTCCGCCGCGTAGAATATCATCTCCTTTATCTGACATGTAAGTCTGGTTTATAAAAAAGAAAAAACATAATTCGTTACTATTTTTTAATTTAATAACAAATTATGTTTAATCATATATTTTTAAGTTTTAATTTACTGTTTCTCCCATTTCGCTTCATCACCGTAAGCTGGTGCACCGCCCTGAGCCGGAGTAATTGGTGGCTGCTCCTGGTTGATGTGATATACAAAAGCTGCTACATTCTGAATATCTCTGCCTGTGAGTACTCCATTTTTACCCCAAGCCTGCATTGCTGTTCCTGTAACTCCGTTTTCTACTACGTGGAATACGTTTTTGAATAATGTTTTTTCAGGCTGGTTGTGCCAGAAGTTATCTGTAAGGTTTGGTCCGATACCTCCTTTACCACCTTCTGAGTGACAAGATACACAGTTGGTTTTGAAAACTTCTTCACCAGCTGCAATGTTGTCTTCAGAAAATGCAGCTGACTCTATGGTTACCTGTGGCTGAGTTTCTTCATATATTTTAATACTTGCAATCTGTTCTTTATATTCAACGTCATATTCTTTAAGTGGATGTGCAAAATCGGTAAATGAATAAGCACAGATATAAACAATACAGAATGCAGTCCCAAACCAAAATAAACCTACCCACCATTTCGGCAACTGGTTATCTAATTCCATGATACCGTCAAATCCGTGATCAATAAGAATATCTTTTTCTTCAGTTTCAGACTGCTTTTTGAAGGCTGCGTCATACTGTCTTTTTAGAAAAGGAATTTTCTTTTCGTTCAGATATGCCGACTTTTCTTCAGCAGTCAGTTTTTTAAATTTATTGTTCTCAATCAAATCTCCGATTGCACTGTGAATGTATGCTAAAATTGCACTGATTACTACAGTTCCCCAAAAATAGGGCGAAGCTAAAAACGAATAGCTTTGTACAAATAAATAATAAAAGACGATAAGAAGCCCTGTTATTATCAAGATGTTTACAAAAACCGGTGTTCTTTGTTTCATATGTGAAGTTTATTGTTTAAAGTCAAATGCAATCGCTATTTTCTTAAATTATTAAAGCAATAATTGAGCTAACTGCGATTGCATTATTAAATGGTTAATCTTTCAAGTTAAAATCATCCTGGTCATCCTCCAGCGGTGCATGTTCTTCTTCTTTGTAATATTTTTTAGGCCTGCTAAAAACGTATATAACTAAAGCGATGAAGAACATCATAAAGAAAATCAGAGCCAATGTTTGATACAAACCTGCGTTTTCCGTATTGGATAATATATCTTTAAAGTTCTGAGGAATCATGAGCTTTTAATTAATTATTACTGGCTGTTTTTATTTCTGTTGTTTTGATATCTGTACCTAATCTTTGCAGATAAGAGATTAACGCTACAATTTCTTTTTTCTCAAGCTGTACGTCTGGTCTTTTTGCATATTCGGTTTTTAAATCGGCTGCTTCAGAGAAGATATCTTTTACAATTTTTGCAGCCTGGTTGTCTGCCCATTTATCTGCAGAATCTATCTGAGCCTTTGTGTAAGGTACATCAAAAGATTTTTTCATCAGCGTCATTTTGTCAACCATCTTGCTTCTGTCTAAGTTTGTAGCAATCAACCAAGGGTAACGAGGCATAATAGAACCAGCAGATGTAGATCTTGGGTTATACATGTGTTTGTAATGCCAAGAGCTTGGGTTTTTACCACCTTCTCTATGCAAATCCGGTCCTGTTCTTTTAGATCCCCAAAGGAAAGGTCTGTCATAAATGAATTCCCCCGCCTTAGAATATTGTCCGTTTTTACCGTTGAATCTTACGATCTCATCTCTGAATGGTCTAACCATCTGAGAGTGACAAGCGTTACAGCCTTCCCGGATGTAAATATCTCTACCTTCCAATTCTAATGGTGAATAAGGTTTTACAGCTGAAATTGTAGGGACACTTTTGTCTAGTGAAAGAGTAGGAACAATCTCTATCAAACTTCCGATAGATATCGTGATGAAAGATAAAATACCTAATAATACCGGCATTCTTTCTAACCAAAGGTGAGTGCCTTCTCCTTCTTTTCTTTTCTTAGTAATAATTGCCAAAGCCGGAGCTTCTGCAGGAACTTCTTTCTGGAATGATCCTTTTCTAACCGTAGCAAATACGTTCACCACCATCAATAAACCTCCGGAAAGATATAAGAAACCTCCTACAAATCTTAGTTTGTAATAAGGAATAATTGCAGTTACCGTATCCAGCCAGTTTTTCCATAATAATGTTCCATCCGGGTTGAATTGTTTCCACATCAAACCTTGGGTAAATCCTGCAATATACATTGGAACTGCGTAGAAAATGATTCCTAAAGTACCTAACCAGAAATGCCAGTTAGCTAATTTTACGGACCAGATTTTTGTTCTCCACATGATCGGTACCAAATAGTAAATCACACCGAATGCCATGAAACCATTCCATCCTAATGCACCTAAATGTACGTGACCGATCACCCAGTCGGTAAAGTGACCTATTTTATTGATGTTTTTTGTTGCCAAAAGTGGTCCTTCAAAAGTTGCCATCCCATAACAGGTAACTGCAACGACGAAGAACTTCAATATCGGGTTTTCTCTCACTTTATCCCAAGCGCCTCTTAAGGTAAGAAGACCATTCAGCATACCTCCCCAAGATGGAGCGATAAGCATGATAGAGAATCCTGTAGAAACTGCCTGCACCCAAGCCGGAAGAGCTGTGTATTGGAGGTGGTGAGGACCCGCCCAGATATAAACGAAAATTAATGACCAGAAGTGAATAATCGAAAGTTTATAAGAAAATACGGGTCTGTCAGCTGCTTTTGGTAAGAAATAATACATCAAACCTAAAACCGGTGTTGTCAGTACAAATGCAACTGCATTGTGACCATACCACCACTGAACGATAGCATCTTTCACCCCTGCATAAACTGAATAAGATTTCCATCCTCCGAAAGATAATGGTACTTCAAGGTTATTGAAGATATGCAGCATTGCTACTGCTATCCAGGTACCGATATAGAACCAGATTGCCACATACAAGTGTCTTACTCTTCTTTTTGCGATCGTCAAGAACATATTCGCCCCGAAAATAATCCAGGAGAATGCGATTAATATATCAATTGGCCATTCATGTTCTGCATATTCTTTTGAGGTGTTGATCCCCATAAAGAACGTGATATACGTAGCAACAATCATCAACTGCCAAGTCCAGAAATGTAGCCAAGATAATGTATCACTGTACATTCTTGCCTTTAGTAATCTCTGCAATGAGTAATAAATACCGGTATAAACGATATTACATACAAATGCCCAAATTACAGTATTGGTGTGGAGCATTCTGATTCTTCCGAAACCAAATGCACCATGAGTGTTGATCAAACCTTGAATATCTCCTGATGACAGACTGTTGATAGTCGTATCATCGGTCCCGAATAAAAATTCAGGAAGCTCAGGGTAGAAAAGCATTAATGCCGCAGTAAGCCCAAACAAAAACCCTATGATCCCAAAAACTATGGTCGCATATAGGAATGCCCGAACAATACTGTTGTCATAACTAAACTTTTGTGTCTCCATATTAACTATTCACTTTTTTCTTCAATTTTATTATTTTCTCCTTTTTCCTCTTTATCGTTTTTGTTGCCAGAATCTACCTTTTCCTCTCTTACCTCATCTTCAAAAAGTATTCTTACAGCCGGAGATTCGTCATCTTCAAACTGTCCTCTTCTGGCGTTTACTATAAAAACGATCAGGAAAACTGCAGCCAAAGAAGCACTGCATAAGATCATTAAATATAGAATATCCATTTGACAACAAAATTAACCTATTTTCGGGGTTCAAAATTAATGAAAAATAATGACATTAATCACGAAATAACGGTTCTTGCTAATTTAAAATCAGTCTAAATAGCCGTGTTTACTTAGCTTTTTTAAAATATCTTCGTCCCAAAATCCAGGTCGAAAGTGTTGTGAAAGAAATCACCGTAATGGAACTTAGCGGCATCAGAATCGCAGCAAATAATGGCGACATATTTCCGGTTACGGCAAAGCTTAATCCGACAATATTGTAAAGAAAACTGATTACGAATGTTAATTTGACAATTGTCATAGATCCTTTACAAACATTAAGATAATTGTCTAAAGCTGAGACTCTTTCACCATTCATGATAACGTCTGATGAGGGAGTAAAGCTGTTGGTGTCATCGGAAATAGCAATTCCCACGTTGCTCTGTTTCAGTGCTCCTGCGTCATTCAGCCCATCTCCGAGCATAGCAACTTTCATCCCGCTGTTTTGCAGGTTTTGTATGTAATTCAGCTTGTCTTCAGGGCTCTGGTTAAATGCCATGGAACTGACATTTGGGATGATTGTTTTAAGTTGAGTTTCTTCAGAAGAATTGTCACCGCTTAATATGAAAATCTTGTAAAGATTAAGTTTTTTGAAGAGGCTTCTTAGGTTTTCGCGATATTCATTTTTAAAAATAAATTTACCTAAAAATTCATTATTCTTACTGATATAGACAGCGGTTTCGAGGTTTTTAGATTCCTGGTTGCTGTATTTTGCAGAACCTATTTTATATGTATTTCCTCTCACATTTGCTTCGTAGCCTTTTCCTGAGATTTCTTCAAAATTTTCTACAGGGAAATATTCATCATTTATTTCTATAAAATCATACAGAGATTTTGAGAGCGGATGATTAGAGTTTTTTAGTAGTGCTTTAATGTTTTGTAAGTCAAATTCAGGAATTTCTGCACCTTCAAATCGGATATTGGTCTTTTTTCTTTGCGTTATGGTACCAGTTTTATCAAAAACGATGGCATTAATTTTTGAAATTTTTTCAATCGTCAACGTATCTTTTACATAAAATTTGTTTCGGCCCAGAATTCTCATAATGTGTCCGAATGTAAATGGCGAAGAAAGTGCCAATGCACATGGACAAGCTATAATCAAAATTGCAGAAATTACCTGGAACATCTTTTCCAGATCGATAAATGACCAGTAAATTCCCGAAATCAAAGCAATTCCTAAAATAATAAACGTGAAATATTTGCTGATTTCATTGATCAGCGTATCCAGTCCTGTTTCATGCTTTTTAAATGCTTCCTTGTTCCACAGCTGGGTAAGGTAACTTTGATCGACATTTTTGATGACTTCCAATTCGAGAGAAGAACCAACCTGCTTTCCGCCGGCGAAAATTTTGTCTCCTGGCTGCTTGCTGATGCTTTCGCTTTCTCCCGTAATAAAACTGTTGTCGATATTTCCTTCACCGTTGATCAAAACAGCGTCAACAGGAATAATCTCCTGATTTCTTACCAAAATTCTGTCGCCAATTTTAATTTCAGAGAGTAGAATATTTTCCTGTTTTCCTCCAAAATCAACTTTCGTAACAGCAATTGGATAAAATGATTTATAATCTCTGTCGTAAGATAGCGAGCTGTACGTTCTTTTCTGGAACATTTTTCCTAAAAGCATAAAGAAAAGAAGTCCGCACAAAGTGTCAAAATATCCGGGACCATAATCCGTAAGAACTTCGTAAACACTACGTCCGAACAAAACAAATATTCCCAGCACAATCGGGACGTCGATATTCACAATTTTGTTTTTCAGACCATACCACGCAGATTTGTAATAGTCTGATGCGGAATAAAATACAACCGGAATAGCCAGCAAAAACATCAGAAATCTGAATAGATTTTTATATTGATCCATCCAGTAATCTTCACCGCCAATATATTCCGGGAAAGCAAGGAACATTCCGTTCCCGAAAGCAAATCCTGCAATGGCAAGTTTTATCAGCAGGGATTTGTCGAGATGATCTTCGTTTTTTTCTGCAGTTTCTAAGCTGATGGCAGGTTTGTAACCCAAATTGGTTAAAAATTTAGCTAATTCACTTAATTTTAAATCATTATGATTGAATGATACCTGTAAGGTCTTTCTTGTAAAATTGACCTGAGAATATTTAATATCTTGATGTAAAGTATGCAGACTTTCCAAAAGCCAGATGCATGAAGAGCAGTGAATCACGGGAATTTTAAAAGTCACCAGACTTGTATTTCCTTCAGAAAAATCTGTTATTTTTTCGAAAATTTCCGGAGTGTCAAGATAATCAAACTGAGAAGAATTTTCGTCGCTTGGGCGTATTCCTGCTCTTTTATTTAATTCGTAAAAATTACTTAAATTGTTGATATTCAGGATTTCGTAGACAGATTTGCAACCGTTGCAACAGAAAATTTTGTCATCAAAAGGAATTCTTTCCTTTTCTATGTCTTGTCCACAATGAAAACAGTTCTCGCTCACCTTCATAAATTATTGACTGACAAAATTATAACAAATATTTTTGTTTATCGAGTTAAAATGTTCTATTTTTGTGATAAATGTCATATTAAAATGTCGCAGGAACAACAGATTGCTATTGAAGAAAGATTTGCCAGGGTTTTTAACGATAAATCCTTCAAAGAGAGGCTATCCAATACTGATTTTGAAAGATACTTGAATGCTCAAAAGAAACTTAGTTTTCAGAAGCACGACATCATCTTTGATGATGGAGAAATTCCGAAAGGCGTTTACTTTATAGAAAAAGGTGCGGCTAAATTATCAAAGTCAGGGTCTTTCGGTAAAGATCAGATTTTAAGGTTTATAAAAGAGGGCGACATCATCGGATATCGTGCTTTGCTTTGTGGAGAAAATTTTCAGGCAAAGGCAGAAGCAATGACCGATATTGAATGTACTTTTTTACCGGCCGACGTTTTTATGTATCTGCTTGAGGTAGATCCTCAGCTCTCGTTTATTATGCTTCAAAAGATCTCTTACGAATTGGGAGAATCTTCTAATACCATCACATTTCTTGCCCAAAAAACGGTAAGAGAAAGACTGGCGGAGATTTTAATTCTTTTAGAACAAAAATTAGGCACAGATCCTGAAGGTTTCATCAAGATTTCTTTAACAAGAGAAGAAATTGCCAATATTATTGGTACTGCTACGGAAAGTGCCATCAGATTGATTTCCGAATTTAAACAGGACAGCCTGATAGAAGTTGACGGCAGAAACATCAAGATTCTGAATCACGATAAGCTCATGAAACTCGGTCACGTAGTTTTATAATTATACAAAATACAAGTCGGCGAAAGCCGACTTTTTAACTTTTAAACAATACATATATTATGTCTGTTCATTCTGAAATTAAAAGAGTTACCACTGAAACCTTGCGGAAAATGAAATTCGATAAGGAGAAAATTACGATGCTTACGGCGTATGATTTTACCACTGCAAAAATGGTTGATGCAGGAGGAATCGATGCCGTATTGATTGGAGATTCTGCAGCGAATGTGATGGCGGGTTTCGAAACTACTTTGCCGATTACATTAGACCAGATGATTTATCATACCCAAAGTGTAGTGCGCGGAATTGACAGAGCTTTGATCGTTGCTGATCTGCCTTTCGGAACTTACCAGAGCAATCCTGATAAGGCATTAGAATCATCAGTAAGAATGATGAAAGAGGGTGGTGCTCACGCCATTAAAATTGAAGGTGGAAAAGAAATATCAAAATCCATAAAAAAAATAATCAATGCCGGAATTCCTGTAATGGGACATTTGGGATTGACACCGCAGTCTATTTATCAGTTCGGAACATATAAAGTAAGAGCTAAAGACGAAGAAGAGGCTGAAAAATTAATCAGTGATGCAAAGCTTTTGGAAGAATTGGGTTGTTTTTCTATTGTTTTAGAAAAAATTCCTGCAGATCTTGCTAAAAAAGTTTCGGAAAGCATCACAATTCCAACAATCGGAATCGGAGCGGGTCCTGATTGCGACGGTCAGGTTTTGGTATACCATGATATGGTAGGAATGAACAAAGGTTTTTCACCAAAATTTTTAAGAAGATACCTCGATCTGTACACAGAAATTACCGGAGCTGTCGCTCAGTACGTGAAAGACGTAAAAAGTTCCGATTTTCCTAATCAAAATGAAAGTTACTAATGAGAAATAATTTACAAATGGCGCAGGGAATCATCTCTGTATTGGCCATATTATGTTTGGTTGCGGGATGGTTTCAATTATTCTCGCCGGAGGTAAATGATATCGTTTCACGAAAATTGTTTTATCTTTTAATAGGTTTAAGTTTCATTTTGCAGGCACCTTTGCTCTCTAATACAAAATTCATCTATCCAATGTATGGTGCGGCTGCTTTGTGCATTATTGGTGCGTTTCTCCCAATTGATTCTAATTTTTCGTTCATTAAAACAATAGGTCTGTTGGGCGGAGTGATTATTTCGTTTACCAACAGATCAGCGACCCGTCAGTAGTTATGGAGGAACAAATTGTTTATGAAGACAATCATCTTTTAGTCATCAATAAAAAAGTTGGACAGTTAGTACAGGGAGACAAAACCGGTGACGAATCTCTACTCGATTCCATTAAAAATTTCATAAAAATAAGAGATGACAAGCCGGGAAACGTTTTTCTTGGTCTGGTGCATCGTATAGACCGCCCGACTTCCGGTCTGGTCATTTATGCTAAAACTTCTAAAGCGCTCTCGCGTCTTACTCAGATGGTGAAAAACAGGGAAATCAAAAAAACGTATTGGGCTGTTGTTGCTAAAGAAATGATCCCTCAAAGTCAGAGACTTATTCATTACTTACAAAAGAACGAGAAAAATAATAAAGCGATTATTTTTACTAAGGTTACAGAAGGTGCAAAAGAATCGATTCTTACTTATCAGGTAATTAAAACGTTGGATAATTATCTCCTTCTTGAAATTGATCTTGAAACAGGAAGACATCACCAGATTCGTGCACAGCTATCAAAAACGGGAGTTCCTATCAAAGGTGATCTAAAATACGGAGCACCGCGTTCAAACCCCGATGGCGGAATCAATCTTCATGCTAGAAAGCTTGAATTCATCCATCCGGTTACGAAAGAAAACATTGTTATCATTGCACCGGTTCCTCAGAATGATGCAATTTGGCGGGCTTGCGAGGGTGATCATCAAATTTAAATTTGGAACAGTAGGAATGAATAAATCGTGATAATATTGAAAAATATATAATTATTATTTACTTTTTTAGTCTTTTTATTGTATATAATTGAAGTTATGTAAAAAATAGTATATTTGTTTTAATCTAATTGAAACTTATATGAAACATTTTTACAAACTCTTTTCATTAATCTGTCTTGTATTTTTACTTGTAGGCTACAGTAATTTTAATGCACAGGTGAGCGCTTACAGCTTTGCGCAATCTTCAGGAACTTATACTCCGATTGCAGGAACGATTTTAGGTTCTGCTACAGGAAATACCTCAGCGACTAATCTTAATAGTGAGGTATATTCTATTACTCTTCCGTTTGGATTTAAATTCAATGATACTTCCTATACATCATTAAATGTTTCTTCCAACGGATTTATTACTTTTGGTACTACACCGCCTCTTACAAGTACTACTGCCCCCATATCTGTAACTGTAGCATATAGCGGAGCTGTTTCGGCATTTGGCAGAGATATCAATAGTATTTTTGATGTAGCTGGAGTTACGGGTAATATCAGCTGGGAAGTTTTGGGCACTTCCCCAAACAGAGAAGTTGTGATACAATGGAAAGACTTTAGGCCTACCAATACGACAAGCACTACAGCGGCATATACTTTTTCATTTCAGATTCGTTTGCAGGAAACCACTAACATTATCAAGGCAATTTATAGCAATGGTTCTTATTTAGTAGGAAGCACATCGTATTCGTCTACTGTTCAGGTTGGCTTAAGAGGAAGCACCAATTTAGATTTTAATACCAGGCTGAATGCAACAACAACAGAATTTATAAATTCTACTGCAGGGACAGCAAACAGCAGTGTTCAGAATTTTAGTACAACCAGCGCAATTCCCGGAATGCCAACTGCGGGTCTTACTTATGCATGGACTCCGCCTGCGTGCTATGTACCGTCTGGGTTATCACTGGTAAGTACTGCCACTACTTCTGCGAACATATCGTGGAATGCTACGTCATCAGCTCCGGGTAGCGGGTATGAAGTTTATTATAGTACATTGAATACTGCTCCTACTTCTTCAACAGTTCCCCAGTTACAAAATATTAATACTGCCTCAGCGGTTTTACCTTCTTTATTGCCTTCAACAGTCTATTATGTTTGGGTAAGATCAAACTGTGGCTCAGGAAATATGAGTGTATGGTCTTTGGAGCCATTGGTATTTATAACCCAATGTCAACCACCTGCTTTACTCACTACTTCTGGCTCAACAGTATGCCCAAACCAGCCTGCTACATTGTCTGCCACAACAGCAAGTGGCGCTATATTGACTTGGTATGATGCCGCTACAGCAGGAAATGTCTTAACAACCGGCTCAAGCTATACCACGCCATCTTTGGTAAACACTACCAATTATTGGGTAACTGCATCTTCTATTGGCTCTGATCAATTCGTTGGAAAGACAAGCCCCACCGCAACAACCGGAAATTCTACCTTTACAAACTATGGTTTGGTTTTCGATGCTTTTGGCCCTATGACAATTAAAGAAGTAGATGTATACCCTATGCACGCAACGAGTACTACAGGTACAGTTACCATCAATTTAAAGAGTTCTGCAGGTACGATTTTAGCAACTCAGGTAGCAAACGTAAATGTATCTGTAGCTGGGATACTAAATACCATTACATTAAATTTTGAGGTTCCTTCTGCAGGTACCGACTACAGATTAGTAGTAGATGCTGCTACCGGAATAAGTAATTTAAGGAGAGAAATTACCACAGGCTTCGCATATCCTTATACATTACCGGGTGTATGTACTATCACTGCTGCGAGTTTTGGAGCAAATCCTAGCGCAAGTTATTACTACTATCTATATAATTGGAAAGTAGCCGGAAAGTGTGAATCATCCAGAACTATGGTAACTGCAACTGTAGACTCTAATTGCCTTTCAACCTATGAAACAGATAAAAAGGATGTAATAAAAGTATATCCTAATCCATTCTCGGAAGTTATAAATATCAACAAACCTGAATTGGTAAAAGCCATCAGCGTTTCTGAGCTTTCGGGGAAATTATTAAGAACAATTAACCAACCGGAATCTGTTGTAAGATTAGATGATCTTTCTGCCGGAATGTATATTTTACAGCTTGATATGAAAGATGGGTCTACACAGGCAATTAAAGTGATAAAAAAATAATTTTACTAAAAAGAGCTCCGGTTGTGGAGCTCTTTTTAATAATATTTGGAGTATGCAACTACAAAAAGATTATTTATGTTAAACAATTGACCTCATTAAGAAATAAATGTATCATTTACATTAGCTTTTAATCATAAAAATACACTTAAGAATACTAAAAGAAATATTATGAAACAATTTTACAAATTTTATATTAGCAGAAATACCACAAATTATCTCGAAAAAACGATGCTTATTGTTGTATTTTTCTTGATTTTCCAGTTCAATGCAAATGCACAAGTAAGTTCTTACACTTTTACACAGTCAAATGGAACTTACACCTCCATCACAGGAACTGTATTGGGAGCGGCAACGGGAAATACTGCAGCAACTAACCTCGATAGCAATGTCTATCCTGTTACGTTACCCTTCGGATTTAATTTAAGTGGCGTACCACAAAGCTCCATCAATGTTTCAAGCAACGGTTTCATTACTTTTGGTGCAACGGCTCCTGCAACTTCTAATACAACTCCTCTAAGTAATGCAGCAAGTTACGATGGGGCAGTATCCGCATTCGGAAAAGATCTCAGCAGTTTTTCTAATGTTGGTGGAAAATCTGGCAGCATATCTTGGGAAACCGTAGGTGTTGCACCAAATAGGGAAGTGGTGATTCAATGGGATAATTTCAGAACAAATTCTTCAACCTCAATAACATCAGTTTTTTCATTTTCTTTTCAGATCAGATTACAGGAAACTACCAATATCATAAGAGTTGTCTACAACAGCGGTTCTTTTTTGGTAGGAAGTACTGCAGTTAGCAGCACTGCACAAATTGGTTTACGAGGCAACTTAAATACAGATTTTAATACAAGATTAAATTCAACCTCGTTAGAATTTTTTAACTCAACTGCAGGAACAGCAAACAGCAGTTCTCAATCTTATAATACCTCAAATTCAGTTCCAGGGATGCCGAATGCGGGGTTAACCTATATATGGACACCACCTACATGTTTTCCGCCATCGGGAGTAACTCTTAATAACAGTTCGTCAAATTCTGCTTCTTTATCTTGGGCGGCGTCAGTGTCTACTCCGGCTGGGTATGATATTTATTACAATACGGATAATACCCCGCCTATTTCTTCTACGGCACCTATGGTTGTAAATTCACCCGGAACTACAGCCACTATAAACTCATTGTCTCCGGCGATTACTTACTATTTGTGGATACGATCTAATTGCGGAACGGGTAACGTGAGCGAATGGATAATAAAGCCTTTCATATTCAGGACTTTATGCGCGCCAGTAAATATACTGTCAACTACTGGGTTTACAGCCTGCCCCAATCAGCCTGCAACCTTATCGGCCACTGCAACAGCAGGTGCTAATATCATTTGGTATGATGCAAGTGGTAATTTGGTAGGAACAGGAAATAGTTTTACGACTCCCTCATTAGCTACTACAACAACATATTATGCAGCAGCATCTTCTGGTGCGGTCAGTTCATTGATAACGACGGGAAAAAACACGTACACCCCAAATCCTACAAGTGGATCCGGAACAACTGAATTCGGATTGGTCTTTGATGTTTTGTCACCATTTACATTAAAAGAGGTTACCATATTTCCCACAAGTAGTACCAGCGCATCAGGAACAGTAACGATTGATGTTGTAGACCGTGAGGGAACACTGGTACATTCAAAAATTGTAAACGTTGCCGCTTCTCCTACCGCTTCTCCGGTCGCGCAGGTAGTAACTCTTGATTTTCCGTTAGTAGTAGGAACAGGCTATAAAATAAGACATAGCGCGCGGTCAGCGGGCATTGCAGGCTTGCTTTTTGATCCTTCGGCAAATGCCCCTTCTTCAAATTATGGATATCCTTATGTCACTACAAATGTGTTGTCTATCAACACCAGCTCACTGACTGCAACCAATGTTCCTAGAAATGATTTGTACTATTATTTTTATAATTGGAAGATTGGCCCTGGGTGCGAATCACCTCGTGTAGCAGTAGTGGCAACAGTAGATTCTAATTGTCTCTCAACGTCAGAAACAGATAAAAAAGATGCCGTTAAAGTACATCCAAATCCGTTTTCTGATGTTGTAAATATCAACAAACCGGAATTGGTAAAAACTATTAGAGTATCTGATGTTTCCGGGAAATTATTAAGAACGATTAACCAACCGGAATCTGC
This sequence comes from Chryseobacterium sp. LJ668, assembly GCF_019613955.1. Classification (NCBI taxonomy): domain Bacteria; kingdom Pseudomonadati; phylum Bacteroidota; class Flavobacteriia; order Flavobacteriales; family Weeksellaceae; genus Chryseobacterium; species Chryseobacterium chendengshani. Next base: position 1,632,001 of record NZ_CP080443.1, read on the forward strand.
TGTGAAATTAAATGAATTTTCTGCCGGAATGTACATTTTACAGCTTGATATGAAAGATGGCTCTAAGCAAAGTATTAAGATTATTAAAAAATAAAACCTTCTAAAAAATGGAACAATTCCGTTATTTTTAAATAGCTGAATTGTTCCATAATTTAAAATCGATGATAATTTATTAGTCTTTATAGGAATTATACATCACCTTTTTTTGTATGACTAGCACTTGTAAATTATATAATTCTTATCTATTAGTTATTTAAGGTATATTATTTATATTAAATTTAATATATTGATTATTATTTTACAAAATTTATTATATTTGGCACATACTAAATGAAGAATTATGAAACAATTTTATCAATTTTTTTCTAAACCCGGAAATGCAAAACGCATTTTACGAAATGTAACATTAGGCATTGGATTTTTGCTGGGAAGCTACCAATCTACCGATGCACAAGTGAGCTCTTATATCTTTGCACAGTCATCAGGAACCTACACTCCGATTACCGGAACTGTTTTGGGAACTGCTACCGGAAACACTACAACTACCAATTTGAATAGTGAAGTATATCCTGTGACCTTACCTTTTGGATTTATTTTCAACGGTATATCATATACTAGCCTGAATGTTTCGTCAAACGGTTTCATTACTTTTGGATCTACTGCTCCCACGACAACAAATACTACTCCAATAAATAGTACGGCAACTTATGAAGGTGCAGTTTCGGCATTTGGAAGAGATATTAGCAGTTTTTTTGATGTAAACAGCAGAACCGGAAATATTGCTTGGGAAACAATCGGTGTTGCTCCAAACAGAGAAATTGTCATTCAGTGGAAAGACTTTAAGACAAATAATACTGCGGCTGTTACCTCTGTTTACAGTTTTTCTTTTCAAATCAGGCTTCAGGAAACTTCAAATGTAGTGAAAGTAGTTTATGATGCAGGATCTTATTTAATTGGAAGTACTGCTGTATCATCAACTGCACAAATAGGTTTACGAGGAAGTGCAGCAGCAGATTTCAATAACCGGCTGAACGCTTCAACATTAGAATTTATCAATTCTACTGCAGGTACGGCAAATAGCAGTACTCAAAATTTTAGCACGACAAATGCAATTCCAGGCATGCCGACTGCGGGACTTACTTATTCCTGGACGCCACCTACATGCTTTATGCCAACAGGGGTTACTGTTACAAATATTTCCACGACATCAGCAGTTGTAAATTGGTTATCTCCGTCACCAGCTCCATCAAGTTTTGATGTCTATTATTCAACTTCCAATATTGCCCCAACGTCAGCAACAGCACCTACTTTGACGGGTTTAACTGGTTTGACTACACCAATAAGTCCATTGCAACCTGCTACAAACTATTATGTTTGGGTAAGATCAGCATGCAGTTCGTCAGATAAGAGCGTTTGGACAGCAGTTGCAAATTTTGCTACACAATGTACTGCATTATCGGGTGCTTATTTTGAAGATTTTGAAGCGTATCCAGGTGTTGGAAATGGTGCAACAGGGGGTGTTTTACCTATCTGCTGGAACAATTTTGGAACTGCACAGGGTGGTCATATTTCAAACAGTGCCTCATCAGTAATTTCAGGAACCAAAACTTTATATTTATGGACATCAGGAACCACTTACGTGGCCAATGTCGCTTTGCCTCCGATGACTACTTTGCAATCAGGTGATTACAGGTTAAAATTTGATGGAAAAGCAAGTGTTACAGCAAATGGAATTATTCAGCTGGGATATCTGGATTCTGCGAGTGCGTTTGTTCAGCTAACAAGTTTCAGTGTACCAACAACGGGAACCGTTTATAATTTTTCGTTTGATATTCCTGCACTTCCGGCCGGAGTTAATCAATTGATACTAAAAAACCCAGGAACTCCTGCAAACAGCTTGTCGATAGATAATCTTTCCTATGAACTGAAAGTATTGGGAACTTCTGAAGTTAATGGAAAAGTTAACCTTAAAGTTTATCCAAACCCATTCAGTGATTTAATTAATGTATCAGATATTGAGAAAGTAAAATCGATAACCATTGTAGATTTTTCAGGAAGAACGCTGAGAGTAATCAAGGATGTTAGCGCATCAATTAATTTATCAGATTTGAAAAGCGGAATATATATTCTTAATGTGGAGTATAAAGACGGAAACCAATTTTCTCATAAAGTCATAAAAAAATAAATTCTAATACTTTTAAATTAAAAATCGGCCCTGAATTTATTCAGAGCCGATTTTTTATTATGGAATTAGCATTAAACCTTATTCATTGCCGAATACTCATAAATTATTGTCCCTGCTGCATCACGCCGCCGGTTTCTTCTTTCTTACTGTTTAAAATATTGGCATCTTCTTTTGCCAGCTTATTTTTGGTAGGAATTTTATAGTTGACAGAAAGACCGAAGTTTCTGCTGTCATATTTCGTTCTGATGAAAAGACTTTCACCACCGGACGGATTGTTGGTTCTGATCTGCATCACCTGACCGTTTAATATATCGTTCCCGAATATGGAAACCGTAAGACGGTTATCAAGAAACTTCTTGGTTAATGTAATATCAACCGAATTATTGAATGGTTTTTCTGCAGTGAAGTAAAAATATCCGGCTCTCGGAGTCAAATAACTGTAATTAGCAGTCAATTTAATGTCTTTGGGAAGGAGAATCTGCGTCATCAAATTAAAAATCCAGAAACCATTGTTCTTTAAATTGTTGATGTCATGCTTTTGATAACCCGCGTACAGATACATGAAATTAATCTTATCGGGATTAAAATCAAACTTCATGATTTCACTCAATTGCTTTGTGAAAATCATAAAGGGAATCGGAAGTCCAACATTGAAGTTATGAATTTTCATATTTGAAATATTCACCTGCTCATTAAAGATATTTTTTCCTTCTCTTCTGATGATCTGAGCCACCTGATTTTTTGCATTGCTTACACTATACCCGATAAAAGCATAATCAAAAGCTGAAATTTTCACTTCGTAATTATCAAATATTGTAGGCTGTAAAAACGGATTCCCGGTTACCTGAGTATTTGGTCCTTGAAACGTACTGTTGTTCGGGTTTAATGCAGAAATACTCGGAAGGTTGATTTTCTTATTGTAGTTTGCCAGCGCATACACCTGTTTCATCACATTATACTGCACACTTGCATTCGGGAAAAGCTTAAATTTATTAAAAGGAATCAAATCTGCCTGCACCAGTTTATCATCATCCATCAATCTTGTCACTCCGGAAATGTCATAATTTTCTGCTCTTGCGCCTGCAATAAAATCAAACTTTTTCAGTTTCGCCTGAAATTCCAGATAGGTGGAAGCAGTTTGTCTTTGATATTCAAGATTTGTCAGACCTTTGCTCTCTGTATCAAAATTCTGTTTTTCATAAAGCCCTCCAAAACTTACTTTACCGTCATCCAATATTTTCAAAGGCTGAGAATAGTCGACTTTAAAATTGGCAACTTGCATATCTGAGCTGTTTTCCAAAACACTTCCTGCAGAAAAATCATAAGTCTCTGCCAAATTGCTGTCAGTAAAAATCCCTCTTCTGAAGATGTTATCCTGTCCAAATTTGCTGTCAGATTTTGTATAACCAAATTGAAAATCAAGCTTCTTCTGCTTATCGTCAAAACGGACCTGATAAGTTGCCACTGCTTCCTGTCGTAAATTATTTGTATTAGCAGCGTCAAATGCATCAAATGAAACTTCTCTGTAAATATCTGGATCTTTTTGGGTTAAAATATCAGCCAGCCCATTGCTAGAAGTATAATTGTCATTTTTATTATGGTAAATATCATAGTTTAATAATAATCGGTCTTCTCCAAGGTCAAAGGTCAGTCCGGATTTGGCAAAATATCCTCGGCCGACACGATCAGTATTGCTGAGCATAAGATCGTCTTGGTTGGTATTCAGCATACTTTCACGGTAGTTTTGCCCTATGCTCAATTGCCATCCAAACAGCTTATTTCTTGCATTTAAATTTAATGAATTGCTGGTTCTGCTTCGCAGTTTGTCTTCATGAGAAAAATTATAATTCCCGGAATAAGTGGCGGTTAAATATCTATTAGCATTTTTATTAGTAATAATATTCATGATAGCTCCCCCTGAAGTTGCCGGAAATTCTGCACCTGGCTGTGTGATCACCTCAATTCTTTCGACAGAATTGGCAGGCATTCCTTCCAAAAAAGAGTTGAGCTCATTACTTGAGATATTAAGCGGTCTTCCGTTGAGGTAAACATCCAGCATTTTACCCTGATACATCATTCCTGCAATATCGGTAGAAACCAAGCCCGGAAGTTTTTTGATGCCTTCCAATACATTACCGTTATTAAGATGCGACTGCTCAGAAAAATCAAAAATCGTACGATCTGCTTTTTGCTCAACGGCTTTTTTTGTTTTGGTGATAACAACGCCTTCTATTTGTTTTTCTTTAACCTGACTAGGTTTTTCCTGGGCAAATGCAATGACCGATCCTAAAACGGATATAGCTAATATAGTTTTCTTCATTGGGAGACTTAATTATGCCTAATTAGACTCTCAATGAACGGGATTGTTACAAAATCACAGAATAAAAAATTTTGGTAATTTTTTAGTTAAAAATTATCATCACAATGTTGACAACTAATTAATAAGAGACTTAATCATCAAAACAATAAAAGCAACTCCAAACGAAGTTGCTTTTATTAAAAAAAACTAAAATTTTAGTTTTCCTGTAATTTAATCAGATTCAGTGCAGAACCTGCCTTAAACCAATCAATTTGCTGAGCGTTATATGTATGGTTTGCCATTACAATATCTTTCGTTCCGTCTATATGACTGAATTCTAAGGTCAACTGTTTTCCCGGAGCAAACTGATCCAAATCTAAGAAATTGACAACATCGTCTTCCTGAATTTTATCATAGTCTGCTTCATCAGCGAAAGTTAATCCTAACATCCCTTGTTTTTTCAGGTTAGTCTCATGAATTCTTGCAAACGACTTTACTAAAACAGCTTTTACACCAAGATGTCTCGGTTCCATAGCAGCATGTTCTCTGGATGAGCCTTCACCGTAATTCTGATCCCCTACAACAATTGAAGGAATTCCTGCAGCCTTGTAAGCTCTTTGTACAGCAGGAACTTCGCCGTAAGTGCCATTCAGCTGGTTTTTTACCGTGTTGGTTTCCATGTTATAGGCATTTACAGCGCCGATCAACATGTTATTTGAGATGTTATCTAAATGTCCTCTGTATTTCAACCATGGTCCTGCCATAGAAATGTGATCCGTAGTACATTTCCCGAAAGCTTTAATTAAAACTCTCGCCCCTGTAATGTTTTTACCATCCCAAGCCGGGAATTCTTCTAATAACTGAAGTCTGTCTGAAGTAGGGCTGACTTTTACGATAACTGATGACCCATCAGCAGAAGGCGCCTGATAACCTGCATCTTCCACCGCAAATCCTTTAGCCGGTAATTCTGAACCGCTAGGCTCGTTTAATTTTATTTGTTCTCCGTTTTCAGCGGTTAACGTATCTGTAATAGGGTTAAAATCTAATCTTCCTGAGATTGCGATGGCAGCCACCATTTCCGGTGAAGCTACGAAAGCGTGAGTGTTTGGGTTTCCGTCTGCTCTTTTTGCAAAGTTTCTGTTGAAAGAGTGAATGATAGAATTCTTTTCTCCCTTTTCAGCACCTTCTCTGTCCCATTGTCCAATACATGGTCCACAAGCGTTGGTGAAAATTCTTGCATTTTCAAATTTTCTGAAAGAATTTAAGAAACCGTCTCTTTCGGCGGTAAACTTCACCTGCTCAGAACCTGGATTAATTCCTAAAATAGCTCTCGGTTTTACACCTTTTGCTACTGCATCTTCAACAATAGAAGCTGCTCTTGAAAGATCTTCATAGGAAGAATTGGTACAAGATCCGATCAAGGCCCATTCAACTTCGATCGGCCATCCGTTTGCTATAGCTTTTTCCTTAAATTCAGAAACTGGGGTTGCTAAATCTGGGGTAAAAGGTCCGTTCAAATGCGGAGCTAATTCTGAAAGATTAATTTCAATAACCTGGTCAAAATATTGCTCAGGATTTGCATATACCTCAGCATCACCTGTTAAATGTTCAGCGATTGTATCGGCTACATCTACAACATCCTGTCTTCCGGTAGAAGCAAGATATCTTCTCATAGAATCATCATATCCGAAAGTAGAAGTGGTGGCACCAACTTCAGCACCCATATTGCAGATGGTACCTTTTCCTGTTGCCGAGAGAGATTGTGCTCCTTCACCGAAATATTCTACAATGCATCCTGTTCCTCCTTTTACGGTAAGAATTCCGGCAACTTTCAGGATAACATCTTTTGCAGAAGTCCAGCCAGACATTTTACCGGTTAATTTTACACCGATTAATTTTGGCATTTTTAATTCCCAAGCCATTCCGGCCATTACGTCTACCGCATCTGCACCACCAACACCGATCGCAACCATTCCTAATCCTCCTGCATTGACTGTGTGAGAATCAGTTCCGATCATCATTCCACCAGGAAATGCGTAATTTTCTAAAACAACCTGGTGAATAATACCAGCTCCAGGTTTCCAGAAACCAATCCCGTATTTATCACATACAGAACCTAAAAAGTTAAAAACCTCTGAATTTTTATTGATACCTTCCTGTAAATCTGCTTTTGCACCCACTCTCGCCTGTATCAGGTGATCAGCGTGAACGGTTGATGGCACAGCTACTTTAGCTTTTCCTGCCTGCATAAATTGTAAAAGTGCCATCTGTGCAGTTGCATCCTGCATAGCTACTCTGTCCGGAGCAAAATCTACGTAAGAATTTCCTCTTTCGTATTCTTGTGTTGAGTTTCCTTCCCACAAGTGTGTGTAAAGAATTTTTTCTGAAAGTGTTAACGGTTTTCCTGTGATTTGTCTTGCTGCTGCAATACGTTCAGGATAACGCTCGTACACTTTTTTGATCATGTCAATGTCGAAAGTCATATCTTAATTTATTTTCTTATGTTAAATAAACTTTTATGTTTTAATTTACCTTTAAAACAAGCAATATTTTAATGAATCAAAATTTGTTCCTTCTATTTATAAAAGGAATAATAATGACAAATCATCAGGATATTTTATTTCTATCAAGTTAAGAAAAAATAAAATTACGGTTATTGATTTAGTTCAAAATAAATTAATTGAGTCTTAAATAGAAATGTTCTAAACAAAAAAATGAAAGATTCGAACCAAACTGGGTTTAAATCTTTCATTTTATAAAATTTTAATCAGTGTTCTGACTGATTTTATTGAAATCAATTAGTGGCCAACAGTTACCAATTCTTTGATAGATGGAACAAAAGTTGTCAAATCAATACCTTCAACCGCAGATTTGTACTCATCAATATTTGGAATTCTTCCGAAAATTGCTGAAAGAACAACAACTGGTGTAGAAGCTAACAAAGATTCTCCTTTCTTACGATCAGAATCTTCAACCACTCTTCCTTGGAAAAGTCTTGTGGAAGTTGCCAAAACAGTATCACCTTTCTCTGCTTTTTCCTGGTTACCCATGCAAAGATTACAACCAGGACGCTCAAGATACATCATGTTTTTGTACTCTACACGTGCTGCACCTTTTGGAGCATTATCGTCAAATTCAAAACCTGAATATTTCTCCAAAAGCTCCCAATCACCTTCAGCTTTCAGTTCATCAATGATATTATAAGTTGGAGCGGCAACTACAAGCGGAGCCAGGAACTCAACTTTACCATTTTGTCTCTCTATATTTCTCAACATTTGAGAAACGATTTTCAGGTCGCCTTTATGCACCATACAAGATCCTACAAAACCAAGATCTACTTTTTTGTCACCTCCATAATATGTCAAATCTCTAATGGTATCGTGCGTATATCTTTTAGAAACATCTTCGTTATTTACATCCGGGTCAGCAATCATCGGTTCTACGATAATGTCAAGATCGACAACGACTTCTGCATGATAACTTGCATTTGAATCCGGAGTTAACGCCGGTTTCTCACCAGATTTAATTTCTGTAATTCTCTTGTTTGCTTTATTGATTAATCCCTGTAGAACCTGAAGGTGATTATCCATTCCTTTGTCGATCATAATCTGGATTCTGCTTTTTGCAATTTCCAATGATTCGATCAAAGTATCGTCTTCAGAAATACAGATTGAAGCTTTGGCTTTCATTTCTGCAGTCCAGTCTGTGAATGTAAAGGACTGATCAGCTGGAAGTGTTCCGATGTGAACCTCAATAATTCTACCTTGGAAAACATTTTCTCCGCCAAACTGCTGTAACATTTGTAATTGAGTAGCATGAACAACATCACGGAAATCCATATGATGTTTCATATCACCTTTGAAAGTTACTTTCACAGATTCCGGGATTGGCATTGATGCTTCACCAGTCGCTAAAGCCAAAGCTACAGTTCCAGAGTCAGCTCCGAAAGCAACACCTTTAGACATTCTTGTGTGAGAATCGCCACCAATGATAATTGCCCACTCGTCAATCGTGATATCATTTAAAACTTTATGAATAACGTCTGTCATTGCATGATATTCACCTTTCGGGTCACGAGCGGTAATCAAACCGAAATCATTCATAAATTTCATCAATCTAGGAATATTTGCCTGAGCTTTTTTATCCCAAACTGATGCAGTATGACAACCAGACTGGTAAGCGCCATCAACAATTGGAGAAATAACTGTTGCAGCCATTGATTCCAATTCTTGTGCAGTCATCAAACCGGTTGTATCCTGAGATCCAACGATATTTACTTCTACACGAACGTCTGAACCTGCGTGTAAAACTTTTCCTGGAGCTAAACCAACAGCATTTTTATTAAATATTTTTTCAACCGCAGTTAGCCCAACGCCTTCTTTAGTAATTTCTTTTGATGGGGCATAAACTGTAGGGATTTCAATCCCTAAAATATTGGATGCCCAAGTCTGCAATTTTTTACCAAAAACGATGGCGTAAGATCCGCCCGCTTTGATGAATTCCATTTTTTGCGGCGTGAAAGATTTAGAAATATCTTTCAATTCCTGATCACCATTATATAGTTTTTTGGTCTTCGTATTAATTGTGAGAACGGTTCCCGTTGCTACAGAATAAACTTCCTCAAGGATGGGTTCATTATTTTCGTTACGAATAACATTTCCTTGTGCATCAAGCTTTTTAACCCAGTTTTGGAGATCAATACCAATTCCTCCTGTCACGTCAACAGTAGTTAAGAAAATCGGAGAAATGCCATTCGTTCCGGCCACAATAGGTGCAATATTGACGAATGGAATATAAGGACTTGCCTGCTTACCTGTCCAAAGTGCTACGTTATTTACGCCTGACATTCTGGATGAACCTACACCCATCGTTCCTTTTTCAGCGATCAGCATAACGCTCTTGTCAGGATGTTGTGCCTGTAAAGCCTGAATTTCTTTCTGAGCTTCAGGAGTCATCATACACAAACCATGAAGTTCGCGGTCTGATCTTGAGTGAGCCTGATTTCCCGGAGACAATAAATCGGTAGAGATATCACCTTCTCCGGCGATATAAGTTACCACTTTGATTTCTTCAGGAGCTTCAGGAAGTTTCGTGAAAAATTCAGCTTGGGCATAGCTTTCAACTATTTCTTTTGCAATTTCGTTTCCGCTGTGGAACGCTGCTTTTAGACGATCTGTATCTGCTTCGTAAAGGAAAACCTGAGTCTTCAAAATATTTGCAGCCTCTTTTGCAGTATGAGTATCATTACCTAACGCTAAATCTAACAACACTTCGATTGAAGGGCCGCCTTTCATGTGAGATAACAACTCAAATGCAAATGCAGGCGTTATTTCTTCTAATACCGATTCACCTAAAATGATTTCTTTTAAAAATTGAGCTTTTACACTTGCAGCAGGTGTCGTTCCCGGTAAAGTATTGTAAATAAAGAATTTCAGAGAATCTGTTCTGTATTCGTTAGTGGTATCTTTAATTTGTAAAATGATTGCGCTCAAAAGCTCTGCGCCATCAATTGGTTTTGGGTGAAGACCCTGAATTTTTCTTTCTTCAATCTCTTGGATGTAATCCTGATAAATATTCATAAATAGAAGTTCTTTTTATTTTAAGGTAGTTTATGGAATAGTTTGTACAGAAGCAAACAATATAACCTACATCATTTTCTAAAAATGTGAGATAATGATCTGTCCCGATGGGTAAGTTAAAAGGACTTTCTCTGAAAATGTAAGTGGTTACCTGCAATCTGTCTTGCCGCACAACTCTTTTCGGACCAAACGTTCGTGGTTTGATGTATTAAATCAAATCTAGTTGCTAAAAAACGTTTAAATTATCAAACATTTAAAAAATGTTCCCAAAAGTACGGAATTTTAATTTTTTTTTTGGTTTAATTTATTTAGAATTTATATAAATATGTATTTTATATTTTCTATTTTTGGCACATATTTCGAACGTAAATGATCATGAAAAAAGTCTTTAATGTTGTTTTTATTCTCATATCGATAAGTTTTTTTGGACAGTCTAAAACTTTAAACAATAATAAGTTAGCAAGTAAAAAAAAATCACCTACGAAATCTGTTAAAGTAATTCCGCAGAATAATTCAATTGTCCTTAATGAAAATGTTCCTTTATTAATTCCTCAAAAAATAAATGAAAATTATGGATATATTAATCAGAATGGAAAATTTATCATTGCACCGGAGTATCATATTGCCATGTTTTTTGCTGAAGATTGCAACCTTTTAAACTCACCTAATGCGAAAGCAAAAAAGTTTGGAACAGGACAATTTGCTACAGTAGAAAAAAATAACATTTCGTATAGAATCAATAAGACAGGCAAAAAAGTGTATCAATATAAAGCTGCCGACTTGGGAAGATGTAATATAGAATTTAAAAAACAGCTTTTCCACGCTTATATTTTGAATGGTTCTTACGGTATTATTGAAGATTCAAAATTCAGTGATGCTAAAAACCCATCTCATTTTAGAATTTATCCAAAATATGAATATTTACACATTTTGGAAGGTGATGATTTGTCAAATCCTATGATTGTGGCTTCAAATAAAGATAAATTTGGGGTTATTGATGTCAACAACAATATTATTATTCCATTTGAATATGCAGATATCAAACGAAACTACAGCTGGAAATTGGGGAAAATGTTTGAAGTAACCAAAGACGATAAAAACTATTATTATATTGATACCAATAATAAGTCGTACTAAATTTGGAAGGTGATTAAATTTTTGTAATTTCGCGCTGAAATTAAAGGGGTGCTCCAGTGGGGGCTGAGATTATACCCGATGAACCTGGAACGGGTAATGCTGTTTAGGGAAGTTAAAGAATGAGCAATCAGTAATTAGAATAGGTAATTCTTAAATTATTACACATCATCAATTACTCATTATTCATTATAATCGCCCCTTTTATTCCATTAAATTTTAAAATTTATAAGAATGAAAGGATTATTTTTTTTAGGACTTACTGTAAGTTCTTTAAGTTTTGCGCAAACGCAGAATGCAGATTCTCTGAAAATCAGAGAAATCGAAGCTGTCAACTTTACCAGGCGGCTTCCCGTAGCCAAAGAAATCATCAATGTACAGAAAGATCTTGACAGCCGAAATCTCGGACAGGATTTACCGATTCTCTTAAAAAATCAAACTTCAATTATCTCAACTTCCGATGCTGGAAACGGTGTAGGTTACACAGGTTTCAGAATCCGTGGAGTTGCCGGAAGAGGAATTAATGTCATGATGAATGGTGTTCCGTTCAATGATTCTGAAAGCCAGGGAACTTTTTTTGTCAATGTTCCGGATTTAACCAGCTCAGCATCACAGATTGTGATTCAAAGAGGGGTTGGAACTTCCAATACCGGGGTTTCTGCTTTTGGAGCAAGCATCAATGTAATTTCAAAGGAACCGGAAGAAAAGTTTTACCTAAAAACTGATGACAGTTACGGATCATTCAATACCTACAAATATTCGGCTGAGGTAGGTTCCGGGAAATTCTGGAAAAACCGCCTTTCTGTGATGGGAAGATATACTCATATTCATTCTGACGGATATATAGACCGTGCTTTTTCCGATTTAAATTCATACAATTTTACAGCTCTGTTTGAAGAAGGAAAAACCAAACTTCGTCTAATGGCTTTTGGCGGAAAAGAAAAAACCTACCAGGCATGGAATGGAGTCGACAGAAAAACATGGGAAACAAATCCTACATACAATATTTCAGGAGCGATTTATGATGCAAACTGGGAAAATGTTGTTGGATTTTATGATAACGAAACCGATAATTACAGACAAAACCATTATCAATTACTTTGGGAACAAGGGCTGAATGAAAGATGGAGTTTAGAAACCACTTTGCACTACACAAAAGGAAGAGGATATTACGAAAACTACAAGCAGGGAGATCCTTACGCAAGATACAATTTGCCTGATTTTAATGGTGAAGAGTATTCAGATTTTATCAGAAAAAAATGGCTGAATAATGATTTCTTCGGAATTGTTTCTACACTATACGGAAAATTTGAAAATGTAGATTTAAATTTTGGAGTGGTTGGAAATCAATATTATGGAAGACATTACGGTAATGTGACCGGAGTTTTTATTCCTCAGATTGACACCCACGAATATTACAGAAACCGTTCTGTGAAAAACGAAATGGCAGGTTTTGCTAAAGCTCTAGTTAAAGTAAATGATTTCGAATTCTTTGGAGATTTACAGTTGAGAAATATCGATTATGATACTAAAATATTAATGGAAGGAGATAGTGAAGGTGCAGATTTAGATAAAAACTGGCTATTTTTTAATCCAAAAGCTGGTGTGAACTACAAATTGGGCAACGGAAAAGTGTTCGTTTCTTATGCTCATGCCCAGCGCGAGCCGAATCGTGATGACTTGATTGCAAATCCGGATGTACAATCGGAAAAACTGCATGATTTTGAGGCGGGAATAGAAAAGCAGTTTGGGAAAATTGCTTTCACGGCTAATCTTTATTATATGTATTATCTGAATCAGTTGGTTCTCAACGGGCAAATCAGCAATATTGGAGAATTTATCAGAACCAATTCCGGGAAGAGCTACAGAAGAGGAGTTGAGATTGGTGCTTTGGCAAAACTTTCAAAACAATGGGAAATCTCAGGAAATGTAAGCGTGAGTCAAAATAGAAATCTTGATTTCAGAATTGAAAACGAAACAGGAATTACCGAATTAGGAAATACTGAAATTTCTTTTTCTCCAAACTTAGTTGCTAATCTGAGTCTTAAATTTAATCCAACCAAAAATTTCCAGTTGTCTTTGATGAATCAGTTTGTAGGGAAGCAGTATTTAGACAATACAGAAACTCAGGATTTGCAGCTTGATGATTATTTTCTGACTGACTTTAATGCACAATATGATTTTAAAATAGCAAAACACGATGTTGCGTTAAAACTTTTGGTCAACAATATTTTTAATCAGAAATATGTCAATAATGGTTACGTTTACGATGGACCCATCTATTTTTCTCAGGCAGGAACCAACTTTATGTTTGGGATCAGCTGGAAAATCCAGTAATTAACATAAACACCAATTCATATCATTATATTTTAGTAAAGTTCAGATTAAATTTTGGGAGGCTGCTTCGGCAGTCTTTTTTTTGTTTAAATCGCTGTAATTGAGTTCCAAAAGTTTCTTTTTTAAAATTAAATTTAACAGAAAACAAATCTCTGAAAAAGTCATGAAAAAGTTATAAATTTGCCGTCAAATGAATATTTCAGCTTACATTTTAGACTATCTGAAACAATTTCGGACTGTTACAGTACCGAACTTTGGAGTATTTTCTCTGGAAAATTCTAAAGCAGTCATCAACTCAGAAAACGGAAGTATTCTTCCGCCGTCCACAAAAATTGCATTTCACTCAGATTATCAGGTTTTTTCTGATGATTTGGCGAGGTTTATAAGCAATCAGAAGGCAATTTCAAAAGAAGCGGCAGATAATGAATTGCAGATTCAGACCGATTTTTGGAAGAAAAAACTTCAGGCCGAGCAGGTTCTGGAAATTCAGAATCTCGGGACAATTTTTATCGAAGACGGGCAGCTTCATTTTAAAGGAAACCGACTGGAATCTGATCATCCTGATTTTTATGGGTTAGAAGAGATTCATTTTTCAGACATCAACCGCGGAGAAACTTTAGAAAGTCCTCAAAATAATGAACAAGATTATCAATTCAACAAATCAATACTTTGGATTTTCCTTTTTATCGTTCCGGTACTAGGAATGCTCTACTTGGCATACACACAGCAGGAACTTATTTTTGGAAACAAATCTTTCGATTCTCTTTCTGCAAAGACAAAAACGAAAAGAATCGAAGAGAAAATTCCTGTAAAAATAGATTCTGCACAATTGAAAAGAGCAGACTCTGTGAAAGCTTTTAAAATAGATTCTTTACGAAAAGACTCTATCAGCAAAAAAGCTGTGAAAACCTGGAAACCCAAGTACAAAAAAAGAAAATCAAGATGGCAAAAATAAAAAAAGCGTCAGAATCTCTTACGATTATGACCAATATCGTGCTTCCCAATGATACCAATCAGCTAAGAAACCTTTTCGGAGGAGAATTGCTTGCAAGAATGGATCGTTGTGCGTCCATCTCAGCAACTAGACATTGTGAAAGAAGAGTGGTAACGGCATCTGTAAACCATGTTTCATTTGACCACCCCATTCCGGAAGGAGGTATCGTTGTGATGGAATCTAAAGTTTCTCGGGCATTTTCTACTTCAATGGAGATTTATGTGGATGTATGGCTAGACGATCCCATCAATCATAAAAAAATACAGACCAATAAAGGAATTTACACTTTCGTAGCGGTAGATGAATTCAACAGGCCTATTCCCATTCCTCAGATGGAGCCGGAAACAGAGCTTGAAATTGAAAGGTTTGACGCTGCTTTACGAAGAAAAGAACTTTCGTTGATTCTTTCAGGAAGAATGAAGCCATCCGACTCTGTGGAGCTTAAAAAGCTTTTTCAGGATCCTTCTTAAAATATAGCATAAGCATTCTGTTGTATGAAGATTCTCCTTTTAGATAAAAATCATCCGCTCATCACTGAGCAGCTTTTAGCCAAAAATTTTATTTTGGATACAGATTTTACATCTTCTTATAATGAAGTTTGCGAAAAAATTGAAGAGTATGAGGGAGTTATTATTAGAAGCAGAATTCCATTAGATAAAAACTTTTTAGAAAAAGCAAAAAATCTGAAATTCATCGCAAGAGTAGGAGCCGGAATGGAAAATATTGATATTCCTATTGCTGAAAAGTTGGGGATTCAATTAATTAATTCTCCGGAAGGAAATAGAGATTCTGTGGCAGAACATGTTGTCGGAATGCTTCTGATTTTAATGAACCGACTTTTCATCGCGTCCAACGAAGTAAAAAACGGAATCTGGCTACGTGAAGAAAACCGTGGTGATGAATTATTAGGAAAAACAGTTGGCATTATCGGTTATGGAAACATGGGAAAGGCTACTGCAAAAAGACTTTCGGGTTTTGGTTGTAAAGTGATTTTTCATGATATTCTTGCAAATCTTTCTGATGAATTTGCAACGCAGGTTTCATTAGAAGAATTAAAAGATAAGGCTGAGGTTTTGAGTCTGCATATTCCTTTGACGGATTCAACAAATTATTTAGTAGATGCTGAATTTATTTCTGAGATGAAAAATGACTTCTATTTGGTCAATACCGCAAGAGGAAAGAATGTTGATACAAGAAGTCTTGTTGAAGCTTTAAAATCCGGGAAGATCAAAGGTGCTTGTTTGGATGTTTTAGAATACGAAAAAGCATCTTTTGAAAATCTGGATGCCGCAACTTCGCTTAACACAAGTGAAAATGGAGTTCTACAATATCTTTTAAACTCAGAAAAAGCCATTGTAACACCGCATATAGCAGGTTGGACACATCAGAGCAAAGAAAAACTGGCACAGGTAATTGTTGATAAAATTGTGGCTTCGTTCTCACATTAATTGTCTGTAATTATGTTAAATAATTCATAATTTGAACACTTTTTTCAGGATTCATTTTGAGTTTTATTAAATTGCCACTCATTTTTGAAACCCATGAAGAAGTTTACTTTTGTACTCGTTGCAACCTTATTTTTATTCTTTTTTTCCTGTAAAAACAAATCTGAAAACAAAGATTTTCTCACAGAGAATAGTACAGATCTTCCAAATTACAGTAATGTAGATCTGGGGAAAGTGTTTTCACCACAAGACGGTATTCTTTCAAATAAAGATTTTATCATTAATTATATAGACCAATATTATAAAAAAGTATGGGAGGGAAGTGATCTCAGTGGCGGACTCTTAGTTGCAAAAGGGAACGATATTTTGTTTGAAAACTACAGAGGTTTTGGAAGAGAAGGTAAGCAGATGCCAATTGATAAAAACACACCTTTGCATGTTGCATCAGTTTCTAAAACATTAACAGCAATGGCAATGCTGAAACTGGTAGAGGCAGGAAAAATAAAATTATCAGATCATTTAACACAGTTTTTTCCGGGATTTCCTTATCCGAATGTTACTGTCCAGACTTTATTAGATCAAAGAAGCGGACTTCCTAAGTACGAATATTTTATAACAAAAATTCAACCGGCTCCGGCAGAACTGTCAAAAAAGTACATCACCAATCATGATATTCTGAATATGATTATCAAATATAAACCCGAATTGGCAAGAGATACCGACACGGGTTTTATGTACTGTAATACCAACTTTGCTCTTTTGGCCTTGCTAATCGAGAAAGTAACGAAAACTCCTTTTCCTCAAGCAATGCAGGAAATGATTTTCACACCGTTAAAAATGAAAAATAGTTTTATTTTTCAGGAGAAAGACGTCATTACGGCAGCGCAGTCTTTTTATTATGGTGGGAATAGACTTTATCCTTTAGACCGTTTAGACCTGATTTACGGAGATAAAAATGTATACACAACCCCAAGAGATCTTTTCAGTTTCTCTAAAGCCATGTATTCAAAAGATTTTTTGAAGCCTGAATTGATGCAGATGGTTTTTGCACCCTACAGTAATGAAAAAGCAGGACAGAATAATTACGGATTAGGATTCAGGATGAAAATTTTTGATAACGGTGAGAAATTAACGTATCATAACGGTTGGTGGCATGGTACAAACTCTGTTTTTGCCCACCTTTTAAAATCAAAAGTGACGATCGTTGCAATTGGCAATAAATATTCGGGAAAAGTATATTCTGCATTAGCACTTTCGGGACTGTTTGAAGATTTTCCACCTCAGAAAGATAAGCTTAATCATATCATGAATGATAATAAAGATACATTAAAAACCGGAACCGAGGTTTTTGGAGAATAATGTTTATTTTTGCTTAAATATATTCATGAAAAGATTTCTTCTCTTATTCATTATCGGTATTCTTGCGCATTCGTGTGCAAGAGTAGGCTCACCAGTTGGAGGTCCGAAGGATACTTTAGCACCGAAATTTTTAAGTTCAAATATTGATACAACCCGTGTAAATGTAAAAACAGATATCAAAGAACTGCGGATTGATTTTGATGAATATATCACACTGAAAGATATCAACAAAAACTTAATTATCTCCCCGCCAATCAAGAATATCAAAAGAATCCTGCCTTCCAATATTGCCAATAGATATCTGATTATTCAATGGACAGATACGCTTCAGGCCAATACCACCTACAATTTTAACTTCGGAAATGCCATCGTTGACAATAGTGAGTCTAATGTTTTAAGATATTTTAATTTTGCTTTTTCTACTGGAGAAAAACTGGATGATCTGTACGTAAGTGGTGATGTGAAAGATGCTTTAGCCATAAAAAAAGAAAATAGCAGCGAAAATAAGATGGTGGTAGGATTGTACCAACTAAAAGATACCATCAATTACAGGCAGAAGCCTTATTATATAACAAGAGTTGATGATGATGGCTATTTTGAGCTCAATTATCTCTCACCCGGAAAGTATAAAATTGTAGCATTTGATGATGAGAATGAAAACTCAATCTTCGATGCCGGCAAAGAAAAAATAGGTTTCAGAAAAGACACCGTGAATATTGAAAAATCAATTTCCGGTTTGAATATAAAATTATATCCCACAAAAAGACCTTTTAAAAAGCCTGAATTGAAAGAGTTTCCCGGTGGTATTCTGATGGCTTTTGAAGGAAATCCTACCGATGTTAAAGTCTTTTCTAAAAACGAGAAACTGCAGGATATTAAAGTAACACATACCCCAAAATCAGATTCTGTGAAGATTTGGTTTGATGCCGTGAAAAGCAATGTGGGTCAGACGGTAACCGAAAATCTTAAATTCGGCTATGAAGCTGACGGTAAAAAAGACTCCACTTCTGTTTTTTATAAGTACAATGCTAAAAACGCGATGGATATCAACAGTGATAACGGCGGAAATATGCTTCCTCCCAATACAGATTTTAAAATTACGTCTAACTATTTTGTTGATAAGATTAATCCGGAAAAATGGGTTTTAAAAAGCGACAGCTTAACAACTCAAAATTTTACAGCAAAAATTTCAGAGACAAATCCTTATCAGATATTGATCAGTTCAGACTTTATTGCAGGAAAAAAATATCAGTTGACAATTCCGAAAGAAACAGTTTCTTCTTTCTATGCTAAAAGCACGCAGTCAAAAAGGTTTGATTTTGAAGCTGATAAAATTGAAAACTATGGAAGTTTAACATTTAATTTGACTAATGCCCCATCTTCAAAATATTGGATTCAGCTACTCGATGCTTCTGAAAAAGCGGTTTATCAAAAGTATACGAGTGGAAGCACGGTTGTGTTTAATGTTGTAAAACCGGGTGAATACATTGTAAAAATATTAGTTGATAATAATGGTAATAAGCATTGGGATGAAGCTGATTTTGTAAATCAGACTTTTGCAGAAGACTCCTACCTTTACTATAAAATGGTGATCGCAAGACCTCTCTGGGAATCTAAAGAAGATTGGGATTTAAATGATAAAAGGGTTTTTGACGGAATTAAAGCAACAAAACCTGCAACAAAGGATGAGGAGCAAATACCAACAAACATCAATAAGAACAATATTACACCAGGTAACAGCAACCGTACAAGATTGAATGAAACACCCCGCCCATTAACCCGATAATGAAAACGTTTAAAAAAATAATTTTCTGGGTTCTGGTGTCCTTTGCATTGATTCAGTTTGTACCAACCGACAAAACCAATAAGCCCATTGATAAGAAAGTCAATTTTATTGATGTAAAAAAATCACCGCCGAAAGTTGTGACTTTACTAAAGAACGCTTGTTATGACTGTCATTCAAATGAGACAGTATATCCGAAGTACGCTTATATCGCCCCTTTTTCATGGTCTGTGAAAGATCACGTTAACGAAGGTAGGGAACATCTTAATTTTTCTTTGTGGAATAGCTACAATAAAGATTTAAAAGAAAGTATGCTTACAAAAACGGTACAGACTCTTGAGAATAAATCGATGCCATTGCCGGCGTATATTATTTATCACGAAGATGCCAATTTAACCGATGTGGAAAGGGGTGTTTTGAGTAATTATTTTAAAGAAATTTTGAAATCTAAATCTTATTAGATATAAATAAATTCCCAAACATTATAAAATGCTTGGGAATTGAATATAATAACTTAAAATGTTTTTAAATATTCTTTAAAAAATATTTTTTGCGAATCAAAAGCAAGTTCATCCAAATTCATTTCTTTAACTGGAATCCATTGAACTTCTGATATTTCTGAAAGTTCGATTTTCACCTCAAATTTTTCTGAAACACGGTATTCAAAAAATAAATCAATGGTATTGTAATCAATTTCTTTGTATTGATAAATATTGGGCAGACTGGTGAGATACTTTAGGTTTTCAACATTTATTTCAAGCTGCAGTTCCTCAAAAAGTTCTCGTTTACATGTTTTTTCTGCGCTTTCTTTTGGATCTACAAAACCGCCTGCAAGATCAAGCTTTCCCTTTTTAGGTTCCTGATTTCTTCTCGTAAGATATATTTCATCACCACAGCGGATTACTACTGCAACGGCGCCTGCAACATTATTGTATAACCTGAAATTGCAATTGGGACAGCTCCATTTTTTTTCGCCGTCCCAATTCAATGATTCTTTGCCGCAACTTGGACAAAATTTCAATATTTTCATTCAATAATTTTAGCCTTATTTCTCGGATGGAATGTTAAGATTACATCACGAAGCTCTTCGGTTTTCAGATGGGTATAAACTTCAGTTGTGGTAATGCTTGAATGTCCCAGCATTTCCTGAATAAAACGAAGATCTGCACCATTCTGCAAAAGATGGGTCGCAAACGAATGCCTGAATGTATGTGGCGATATTTTTTTGCTTACTCCGGCTTTGTCTGTAAGTTCTTTAATGATAATAAATACAATTACTCTAGACATTGATGTGCCTCTGCTATTCAGAAACAAAGTGTCTTCATATTTTTTATTTATTTTTATCGAAGAACGCACTTCTTTTATATAAGCTAAAAGTAAATCTGCGGTATATTCAGCTAAAGGTACAAAACGGGTTTTGTTTCCTTTACCAACTATCTTGATATAATTTTCTTTAAAATTGATATTAGATATTTTGATATCAATCAGTTCAGACACGCGCAATCCGCATCCATATAAGACTTCAATAATGCAGTGATTTCTTTTGCCAAGATCTGAATTTTGGTCTATGGCATCGATAATTTTAGTGATATCAGAAAGACTTAAAGTATCCGGAAGATACAGACCTAATTTCGGGCCTTCCAGTAATGCTGAAGGATTATCATCACGAATCTCATCTTCCAGAAGGAATCTGAAAAATGCTTTTATAGATGAAATCCATCTCGCTTGTGATCTTTCGCTGAATTTTTGTTTAGAAAGAGTGAAGATATACTCTTGAAGATTTTCGTAGGCAATTACATCTGGTCCTACATTATCAAGATCTTCCTCTGCGTAATCTTTTAGTTTTTTGATGTCGCGCACGTAAGCGTCGAGTGTGTTTTCTGAAAAATTTCTCTCAAACCTTAGAAACATTTCGAAATCTTTAATTTTTTCATCCCAAGTCATTGTGTTGTGTTTTTTTTTAAATTTTTAATTCATTCTCGGAAACCTGTATTATTTCAATTCCGTGTTTTTTTAAAAATGATATTCCTTCATTATCAGAATAAGCATTGATGAACACGAGTTTTTCAATTCCTGCCTGTAGTATCAGCTTACTGCAATCTTTACAGGGTGAGAGCGTA
The DNA here is from genome assembly GCF_019613955.1 of Chryseobacterium sp. LJ668. NCBI lineage: Bacteria > Pseudomonadati > Bacteroidota > Flavobacteriia > Flavobacteriales > Weeksellaceae > Chryseobacterium > Chryseobacterium chendengshani. The sequence continues at coordinate 1,653,236 of NZ_CP080443.1, forward strand.
AGATATAAAGTTGCTCCTCTTGCTGATTGCGTTGATCCGGCTAGTTTTAAAATCGCATTTGCTTCTGCGTGCAGGACGTACCAGTGAGTTTGCCCGTTTTCGTCTTCACAGCAGTTTTCTGATCCAGAGGGAGTGCCATTATAACCATCTGAAATAATCATCCTATCTTTTACGATAAGAGCTCCTACTTGTTTCCTTTCACAGTAGGAAAGTTTTGCCCATTCGAGGGCCATTTTAAGATAAGCTTTGTCAAACTTATTATACTCCTGCATCCGTTTTTTCGAAATAATTTGTGATATGATATTTAGAAGTTAGGCTTTCTTTTTTCAATGAAAGCTGAAACTCCTTCTTTTTTATCGTCCATTTCAAAAAGCTCTCCGAAATATTTGATCTCGGTTTCAAAGCCTTCATCTGTGTCAGATAGATTGGTGGCATGTATTGCTTTAGAAATTGCCATTGGAGAATTGTTTGCTATGATCTTAGCTAACTCTTTTGTTTTTGTTAACAATTCTTCAATTGGGTAAACTTCATTTACCAGGCCTATTTCTTTTGCTTTTTGTGCAGAAATCATTTTAGCTGAGAAAATCATCTCATTTGCTAATCCTTTTCCTACCAATTTTGGAAGTCTTTGCGTACCTCCATATCCGGGAATTAATCCTAAGGTGACTTCCGGAAGACCAAGTTTAGCATTTTCTGATGCATATCTGATATGGCAAGACATTGCCAATTCTAAACCTCCTCCTAACGCAAAACCATTTATCGCAGCAATTACTGGCTTAGATAAATTTTCAATTTTATTAAAAAGAAAACTGTGGCCTTTTCTTGCTAACTCTTCAGCTTTTTCCCGATTAAAATCACTGAATTCTTTGATGTCGGCTCCTGCTACAAAGGATTTTTCTCCACTTCCTGTCAATATAATAACTCGTACTTCACGATCAGACCCTAGCTTATCTAACGCAGAACTGATTTCTATTATTGTCTGTGCATTAAGTGCATTTAGACTTTCAGGTCTGTTAATTGTGATGATTGCAATCCTGTCTTCCGTGTTTATTATTATATTCTCGTAACTCATTTACCGTCTATATCTTTAATAACCTGCAAATTAAAAAAAAATTTGCATAAAAAAGGGAAAAAAAATATTTTTTTCCCTTTTTAGTTTATTTTTTAAAAATTTACTTTAAATGATTCATCATATTTGAATCGATATTAATTGTCAAACCCGATGCTACTTTCATACCCAATTCGATATTTGCTCTGAAAAAATGGCACAGCTGTCGGTTGATTATTTCGTCTCTTTTAGGACCGTCAATTCCGCTCATGTGGTCTACAATATTTTGAACGAGGTGATCTCTATCTACCTGATTCATCGCTTTGGTATATAATAATCCCGGTTGCGTGTAATGATCATCATCATTTTCGTTACGGTTGTAGTTGGCGACGTGATTACTATCTAATTCATACTCGAAGTTTTTGTAGGATGAATCAGGTTTGATATCATCAAAACTATTTGGATGATAGTTGGGCTTATCCTGATATTCACTTGAATCTGCCATAAAACCGTCTCTCTGATAATTATTTACTGCGAAAGGGCATCTGTTTACTTCGAGCTGATGTGCATTCACGCCAACTCTGTATCTATGAGCGTCAGGATAAGAGAATAATCTTCCCTGAAGCATTTTATCCGGTGAAAAGCTGATGCCGTTGATTAAGTTACTTGGTGAGAAGATTGATTGTTCTACATGAGCAAAAAAGTTATTTGGAATCTCATTCAATTCCATTTCTCCGACTTCAATTAAAGGAAAATCACCTTGGAACCATACTTTGGTGATATCAAAAGGATTCCATCTGAATTCTCTTGCCTGATCTTCGGTCATTACCTGAATATACATGGTCCATTTTGGGAAATCTCCGTTTTCAATTGCATTGCAAAGATCTTCCTGAGCAAAATCCGGGTTTTCACCGGCCATCTTTGTAGCGTCTTCATTGCTGAAATTTTTAATTCCTTGTTTGGTTTTAAAATGAAATTTAACCCATGTTCTTTCATTGTTTTCGTTGATCATTGAGAAAGTATGAGATCCAAATCCGTGCATATGTCTGTATCCGTAAGGTGTGCCTCTGTCAGACATTAAAATCAGGACCTGGTGAAGTGATTCCGGATTTAAACTCCAGAAATCCCACATCATCGTAGCACTTTTTAGATTGGTTTTAGGAACTCTTTTTTGGGTATGAATAAAATCGGGGAATTTTTTAGCATCCTTGATAAAGAAAACCGGTGTGTTGTTACCCACCAGATCCCAATTTCCGTCTTCTGTGTAGAATTTTAAAGCAAATCCGCGGGGGTCTCTCGCTGTATCTGCGCTTCCTTTTTCACCGCCAACGGTAGAAAAGCGGGCAAACATCTTGCATGAATTTCCTACCTGCGAAAATAATTTTGCCTTTGTATATTGTGAAATGTCATGTGTAACCGTAAACTTTCCATATGCTCCGCTTCCTTTTGCATGCACAATTCTTTCAGGAATTCTTTCTCTCACAAAATGGGCGAGATTTTCCTGCAAAATGAAATCCTGTAATAAAACCGGACCTCTTGCACCGACAGTTTGAGAATCCTGATGCTCAAAATATGGGGCACCGCTGCCCGATGTTAATTTTTTAGAATCCATTGAATTAATTTTTATTTATTTTTTAGTTTTTAAAAGCTTTTATCTGCTAATATTTATCAAATTTAGTAGAAATTTTTAATTGGTTGTGCCAAAAACGTCATATCTTTGTAATAGATAATATTAATCAAATGAACATTCAGCAATTGGAATATCTTATCGCTGTCGATAAGTACAAACATTTTGGTAAAGCTGCTCAGGCTTGTTTTATAACCCAGCCTACTTTGAGTGCGATGATACAGAAGTTTGAAGATGAGCTGGATGTAAAAGTTTTTGACAGAACTACCCACCCTATTCGTACCACTGATGTGGGATTGCAAATTATTGATCAGGCGAAAGTTATTATTGAAGCCGTCAACGAGCTTAAAAACAAGGCAAATTTATTAAATAATATTTTAGGCGGAACCATCAATTTGGGAATTATCCCAACGGTTTCATCATTCATCCTACCTACTGAAATTTTTCACTTCCTGGAAGAGAATCCAAAGATTCTGATGAATGTAAAGGAAATGACTACCGATAATATTATTAAAGCATTAAAATCAGGAGAATTGGATGCAGGAATCATTTCTACACCATATGATAATGCCAACGAATTCTATCATGATTTTCTGTTCAACGAAGAGCTGATGATCTATAGTTCTGATACCGAAGCCAATAAAAAAAACACGTTTATTGTTCCTGATGAGTTGAATGTAGAAAAGGTATGGCTTCTGGAAGAAGGAAACTGCTTGAGAAATCAGTTTGAAAACATCTGTCATCTCAAAGAAAACCGATTAAAGCCTAAAAATCTTGAATTTCTGGCGTCTAATATTCAGACTTTAGTTCATATGGTTGATAAAGTAGGTGGAATCAGTATTTTACCGGAACTGGCTTTAAATCAATTATCTGAAGAGCAGAAAAGTAAAGTTTTTAGATTTAAAAAACCATTTCCTTACAGAGAGATCAGCATTATTTATTACAAACCTACTTTTAAACAAAAAATCATCGATGAATTAGGAACTTTTATTAAGAATTCTCTTTCAGAAAAGCTGAATTTTAATAAAAATTCTAAAGATTACGTGAGCATTAAGCCTCAGTAGTCCTTCTTAATATTGATATAAATCATTAATTTCAAGAAAATTATAATTACCGGATAAAAGTTTTGAGTATTAAGAAAATAGTACTTAAATTTGCCAACGTTATTAACGAGGAAAAATTTGACCTGATTGCAACCTCTCTAAAAAAATGCTAAAACAGTATATTCTTTTTAGCTTTTCTGGGCAATTATTCATTTTTTCTTCTACATTTAATCTAAAAAATACAAGAATAATATGTCTTATTTATTTACGTCTGAATCAGTTTCAGAAGGGCACCCAGATAAAATTGCCGACCAGATTTCCGATGCGTTAATCGATAACTTCTTAGCATATGATAAAGCTTCAAAAGTTGCTTGTGAAACATTAGTGACTACAGGTCAGGTTGTTTTAGCTGGAGAGGTGAAATCTGATGCGTATCTTGATGTACAGACGATCGCAAGAGAGGTAATCAACGGAATTGGATATACGAAAGGTGAATATATGTTCAACGGTGATTCTTGCGGAGTAATTTCTGCAATTCACGAACAGTCGCCGGATATCAATCAGGGTGTTGACAGAGCTGTAAACGACGAATCTTTTGAAGCCAAAGCAAATGCACAGGGAGCAGGTGATCAGGGAATGATGTTTGGGTATGCGACTAATGAAACGGCTAATTATATGCCTTTAGCTTTGGATCTTGCACACACTATTCTTAAGGAACTTTCTGCGATCAGGAGAGAAGATTCTGCGATCAAATATCTTCGTCCTGATGCAAAAAGCCAGGTAACCATTGAATATTCTGACGATCACAGACCGGTAAGAATTGATTCTATTGTAGTTTCTACTCAGCATGACGATTTTGCAGCTGAAGAAGAAATGCTGAATAAAATAAGAGAAGACATTAAAAATATTTTGATCCCGAGAGTTGTAGCTTTACAGACTGAAGAAATCAAATCTTTATTCAACGATCAGATCAAATATCACATCAATCCTACAGGGAAATTTGTGATCGGAGGTCCTCACGGAGATACAGGTCTCACAGGCAGAAAAATTATCGTTGATACTTACGGCGGAAAAGGTGCTCACGGTGGCGGTGCTTTCTCAGGAAAAGATCCTTCAAAAGTAGATAGAAGTGCTGCATATGCTACAAGACATATTGCTAAAAATCTAGTAGCTGCAGGTCTTGCTGATGAAGTTTTGGTACAGGTTTCCTATGCAATTGGTGTTGCTGAGCCATGTGGTTTGTACATCAACACATACGGAACTTCAAAAACCGGTTTGAATGACGGCGACATTGCTAAAAAAGTTTCTACAATTTTTGATTTAAGACCTTACGCAATCGAGCAAAATCTTAAATTAAGAAATCCTATCTATCAAGAGACAGCTTCTTACGGTCACATGGGAAGAGAGCATTTTATTGCCGATAAAACTTTTAACAAAGGTCATAAAAATGAGTTGACATTGACAGGTTTGGAATTTTTCACCTGGGAAAAATTAGACAAAGTAGAAGAAATAAAATCCGCTTTTGGAATTTAATCTTTTCTTTTAGATATTTAGACTGCTTTATCTTCATAAGATAAGGCAGTTTTTTTTAAATTTACGTTTTAAATAAATAGGATGAAGAATTTTCGTTGGATATTGGGACTAGTATGTGTATGTTTTCTGAGTGTTTTTACGAAAGCTCAGGTGACCGTACATAAAATGATCAATGTAGGATACGTTTATCAAAATCAGAGTTTTGCTGAAGTAGGAGGAAAATTGCTTTTTCTGAAAACTGATGATGTGATCTACAGGTTAGGAGCTTCTGCAATGATGGGATCTGCCAATTCTGAATTTGCCATCATGCCGAAAGTAAATGCAGATGTTTTGTTAAATTTTGAAAAAAATGTAGACTTTAAACATTCATATTATTTCTTAGCAGGTGTTGAAGGTACCAATAAATATGTAGCTCCAAAAATTGGCCTTTCATTATTTGGGATTTTAGATCTGACGGGAGGGTATGCATTCTCTATTACAGACTCGCGATTAAACGGAAAAGAACTAAAAGGCTTGAATGTTAATTTCACACTAAATATCCCTACAGCATTCTTACATGATATGTTTAAGTAAGTTTTTTTGCATAATTCTTTGAAATATTTAATAATTAGTTAACAGTTATTAAAATTTTATTTATATTTACAACATAATTTAATGCTTATTGATAAGACTTTACTCTAATACACTTGTAGCGAACAAAAAACCTGACAGAATGTCGGGAGACTGTTTTGTCTGCGGGTAAATACTGAGAAACAGAGTCATGAAATCAACAGATAGCCTATTAATTTCTCTTTACCAAAAAGGAGACGAAGAAGCATTATCAACCCTAATACACCGTCATCAAAAAGATCTTTTTTCGTTTATTCTTTATAAAATTAATGACGAAGATTTGGCAAATGACGTTTTCCAGGATACATTTATCAAGATTATTGTTATGCTGAAAGAAGGGCGTTACAATGAAGAAGGTAAATTTATTCTTTGGGCGAAAAGAATTGCACAGAATTTAATTATCGATCATTTCAGAGCAAAATCTAAAAACATCAAAGTTTCTGAAACAACTTTCGATAACGATGAGTTCTCTATTTTTGATTTAATCAGAGAACCCTCAGAGAATATTGAAGACCAGCTTGTAAGCAACCAAATTCAGGAAGATTTACTTAAAATGCTGCAGTGCCTTCCTGAAAATCAACAGGAGGTGATAAAACTCAGGTTTTTCGACGGATTAAGTTTTAAAGAAATTGCAGATCATACAGATATGAGCATCAATACAACTTTAGGAAGGGTTCGATACGCGTTGATCAACTTAAGAAAAATCATGGAAGAGAATAATATTATTCTGACAAGATAATAATTCACACCCTTTCACGTTTTAAAGAAAAAACAATTTTCGCCTATGAAAAATAACGATTCTTTAAAAATGAAATGTTTGAAGCCTAAAAAGCAAACCATCGATTTTTTGCTCAATTATTCAAAAAGTCTTGATGTGGTTAAGATTAAAAATAATCATTATCAACTTTCAAAAAATTAATCATTAATTTTGTGCTGTATGAAAATTCAGCACATTTTTTTTGACCTAGACAATACACTTTGGGACCACCGAAGAAACGCTTATCTCACGATCAAAGATCTTTTCAGTAAACAGGAAATTACTTTAAGATACAATATTGATTTTTCAGAATTTCATTCTGTATACCACGAAATCAACGAAAAGCTTTGGGCGCAGATTAGAGACGGCGAAATAGATAAAGAATATCTCAGAAAACACCGGTTTTACGATACCTTTAATCATTTCGGAATTGACGATCTAGAATTATCAATGTTTTTTGAAGAACATTTCTTAGACCATATTCTTAATTATAATTATCTTGTAGAAAGCGCAGATGTTATTTTGGATTATTTAAAGTCAAAAAATTACACGCTGCATATTATTTCAAACGGTTTCCAGGAAGTTACGGAGAGAAAATGTATACTATCCGGAATTGCGCATTATTTTAATACGATTACAAGCGCAGACTCCGTAGGTATAAGAAAGCCTCATTCTGCTATTTTTCAATATTCATTAAGTTTGGCTGAAGCTAAAAAAGAAGAAAGCATTCTGATTGGCGACGACTGGATTGCGGATGTTGTAGGTGCACAAAATTTTGGAATAGACGTTATTTTCTTTGATGTTCTTAATGAAAACCCTCAACAGGAGAATTTAAAAGCAATTAAGCATCTTTTACAGATAAAGGATTATTTATAATGAAAAATCAGAATATAGAACCGGCAAGTTTTTTCAAAATGATGTCTCTCATCTATAATGCGTTATTAGCTGGAATGATCATTATGGGAGGTATAATGTATCTCATGAATCCTAGTAAAAATTTAGATTTTGATCTTAGTAATCAGCTTTTGGCAATTATGTTGGTTGTTATGGTTACTGGAGTTTTCGGAAGTAATTTAGGATATAATTTTTTAAAAAATAAAATTGACAACAACGATTCAATAGGAGAAAAGATAGCTAAAGTTCAGGGCGCAACCATTGCCAAATTAGCATTTATCGAAGCTCCTGCTTTACTTGGGATCATTCTTTATATGGTAGAGAGCAATTTAGCATTTCTCATGCTTTCTGCAATTATGATTCTTTATTTTTTAGTATTAAAACCATCAAAAGATAAAATATTAGATGATATGAATCTGACTTCAGAAGAAAGAAGAAAATTTTAGATAAAAAAACAAAATCATCGAAATAACAGAATTATTTTATAAAAGTTTCGGCGGCACCAAAGGTGCCGCCGAAACTTTATTCATTAGAGAATGTTTTCAGACTAAATTCCCAAACTTTCTCTTACTCTATGAATGGTCTGCGTAGCAACTGCTCTTGTTTTCAAAGCACCTTCCTGAAGTTTAGCTTCCAGCTCATCAAGATTGTTCATGTAATAAGAAAACCATTCTCTTTCTTTTTCAAATCTTACAAGAATTAAATCTAAAAGTTCTTTTTTCGCATGACCGTAGCCGTAATTCCCGGCTAAATATTTCGCTCTTAATTCTTCTGTCTGTTCTGGTGTTGCGATTAATTCATAAATCGCAAAAGTTTTATCTGTGGAAGGATCTTTAGGTTCTTCCAATGATTTGGAGTCACTTTCAATGCTCATTACCTGCTTTTTCAATTCTTTTTCAGGTAAGAATATATTGATGATATTTCCCCTGGATTTAGACATTTTGTGACCATCTACTCCGGGAACGTATTTTGTATTTTCCTGAAGCTCAGCTTTAGGCAAAACCAAAACTTCACCCATCTGATTATTAAATCTTGAAGCAACATCACGGGCAATTTCCAAATGCTGAAGCTGGTCTTTCCCTACAGGAACGATCTCTGCATCATACAAAAGAATATCTGCAGCCATCAGAATAGGGTAAGTAAACAGTCCTGCATTTACGTCCTGCAGGCGATCTGCTTTATCTTTAAATGAATGCGCTAAAGTCAATCTTTGATAAGGAAAAAAACAGGATAAATGCCAAGATAATTCACAGGTTTCGGGGATGTCGCTCTGTCTGTAGAAAAATGTTTTTTCGGTATCCAATCCGCAGGCAAGCCACGCTGCAGCAATTTCATACGTGTTATTTCTTAATTCTTTTGCATCTTTAATCTGTGTAAGAGAATGCAGATTTGCAATGAATAAAAAAGATTCATTCCCTGTTTGCTTTGAAAGCTCAATTGCAGGAATAATAGCACCCAAAAGATTTCCAAGATGCGGGGTTCCGGTGGCCTGTATGCCGGTAAGAATTCTTGACATTTAAATTTAAATTTAGATTTTAGATTTTAGATTTTCTAAAATTAGTTTACAAAAGTATAAAAGATCTAAGATTCTACAAAGGAATGTTTTCTCTGACTTATTTTATAAAAACCTTCTCCCCACCATATTTCGGTTCAACATCAAAAATAAAATCCCAGAAGACTTTTGCTCTTGCCAGTTTTTCTCTTGCGTTGGTTTTAAAACCTGTATATTTATTAACGTCTTCAGCATTATAACCGAAGGCTTCAATTCCATTTTTTCTAGCCAGATAAACTGCTCGTTCGTTATGAAAACGCTGTGAAATGATGATGTAAGAATTTTGTCCGAAAATTTCTTTAGCACGAATAACAGAATCTAAAGTTCTGAAACCTGCAAAATCCTCAAAGATTTTCTCGGCGGGAATTCCGGCTTTGATCAGTTCGTTTTTCATTTCTTCGGGTTCATTATAATCTTTTCTAGAATTGTCGCCGCTTACAATAATATTTTGAATTTTTCCGGATTTATACAAGTCTACAGCAGACACAATTCGGTTGACGAAATAAGCATTGGGTGAACCATTAGAGAGCGTTTTACTCGTTCCAAGGAGTAGTCCCGTTTTTTTTGTTGGAACTTCTTCGAGGTATTTGGTGATAAAATCATGGCTGTATTTTCCAATAGACCAGTTCGCATAAATGACAAAAATAATTCCTGCCACAAAAAGCAGCAGGAAGATTTTGATTATATTTTTTATAATTTTTCTCATACATTTTGAAACTGAAAAGCTCTACTAAAAGTATGAAATATTTTAAAATTCAAGCCCATTCGGAAAAGCCTTTTTTCTGAAGATCAGTAAGAGCGCAGCTCCCACAGTAATTGCAGAATCGGCAACATTAAAAATATATTTGAAAAATTCGATGTGTTTTCCACCAATAATCGGCCAGCTTTCAGGAACGTTCCAGTCAACTAAAGGAAAATGAAGCATATCAACTACACAGCCTTTCATAAAGTTAGAATAACCTTCGCCAAAAGACGTTATTTTAGAAACTCCACCATAATCAATCCATCGGCCGATACTTTCGTCATAAACAGTACCGCTGTCAAAGATTAATCCATAAAACATTCCGTCAATGATATTACCGATAGCACCGGCAAAAATAATAGACATAGGAATGATCAGATAATTGGAAGCACCCTGTGAAAGCCATTTTTTAAAGAGATAAATCATACCTCCAATTAAAAAAAGTCTCAGAACAACCAAAAGATATTTTCCAATTAGTCCGCCAAAATGAAAACCGTAAGCCATTCCAGGATTTTCTACAAAAGTAAGTTTGAAAAAAGGCAATACAGAAACACTTTCGCCTAGACTGAAGTGAGTTTTCACGTAGATTTTTGAAGCTTGATCTATAAATAAAATAAGAAAAGTAATAAGTGCAATCTTTTTCATTACAAATTCGGCTTTGGTTTATCCTTAAAGTTTTTTACAGGCTTATCTTTTTTCACCGCAGGAGTACGAGGTTCAAAAGTTTGAGTTTTTGCGCCTCTTGTGTGAAATTTTTCATATCGAATTCCCATATCTTTCATCACGCTTTTCAGCGCATTCAGTTCCATTTGATTTTTGGGGTGTACAATTAATGCTTCCATTTTAATTTATTTGAAACGCAGCTATAGCTAAAAGTTTTAGCAACGCTTGATGTTTATGTTAATGATTAGAAAGTTCGTCTAATCTTTTTCTATCTCTTGCAGACAGGTCATTGATTCCGTTTTTACCCATTTTACCGAGCAGTCTGTCGATCTCCTTTTCCCTTTCTCGCTTGTCTGAATTGAATTTCTGATCAATGGTCAGATTCTTTGGTTTATCAGGATAGAATCTATTTTTGATCCGATCTCGGTTAAAATACCACAAAACTGCCACAAGGATAATTCCTAAAATCAAATATTCACTCATAGATATAATTAAAAATTAGGTTTATATAATGTTGTAAAACACCATATAAACCCAATTATTATTTACAAAAATAAGATAAAAATAATTATCTCTGCATATTTTTAGCTTCAATGCTCAAAGTAGCATGCGGAACTGCCAAAAGCCTTTCTTTTGGGATAAGTTTTCCGGTAACCCTGCAAACACCGTAGGTTTTATTTTCAATTCTGATTAAAGCATTTTTCAAATCTCTTACAAACTTCTCCTGTCTTCCGGCCAAAATAGAGTTCTGTTCTTTACTCAGCGTTTCAGCACCTTCTTCAAAAGCTTTGAAAGTAGGTGATGTATCATCAGTTCCGTTGTTTTGATCATTGATAAAGCTTTCTCTGATCAGCTGCAAATCTTTTTCAGCTTTCTCTATCTTATTTTTGATTAACTTCTTAAATTCTTGTAAATCAGAGTCGTTGTATCTTACTCTTTCGTCTTGCATGGTCTTTTTCTTTTTTAATAAAATTATGAAATGGGTTTTGAAAAAACAATAACTAAATATTAAACTTTTTCAACATTTACTTTAAAATTTAGTTCATCGATGTCAATTTCGTTAAAACTTGAAAGTGAAGATACAATTTCTATTTTATTCGACAAGACCTCCGATGAAATATATTCCTCATTTTGCTTAATCTGATCCAAAAACGGTGTGTTTTCTTCCAAAATGATGCTTATTCTGTCAGTTAAATCAAAATCTTTATCTTTTCTGAGATTTTGGATTCTGTTGATAAATTCTCTTGCAATACCTTCAGATTTCAACTCATCAGTCATCTTCAAATCTAATGCCACAGTTGTTTTACCATCAGAAGTTACCGTCCATCCCGGAATATCTTTTGTAGAAATCTCGACGTCAGCCATGGTAATTTCATAGCCCTGAACTTCAATTTTGCCTTCTTTTTCTAAAGATGAAATTTGCTCCACAGTAAGGTTAGTGATCTCATTACCAACCACTTTCATATCTTTCCCAAGTCTTGAACCTAAAGATTTAAAGTTGGGTTTTATTTGTTTTACAATTAAATGTGACGCTTCTTCAGCATTAATTAACTGTAATTCTTTAACATTAACTTCTTGTTTTATTAGTTCTGCAACCGCCAAAATCTGTTCTTCAGTTTTTTTATCCAAAACAGGAATCAATACTTTCTGTAAAGGTTGACGCACTTTTACATTTTCCTTTTTTCTCAGTGAGAAAACCATGCTCGTGATGCTTTGTGCCAAATGCGTTTTTTCAACAAGATCCTGATCGATCAAGCTTTCATCGGCAACAGGAAAATCTGTTAAATGAATAGATTCACATGTTTCTTTTGTTGTCACATTATTCAAATCCTGATACAGCTGATCCATGAAGAACGGAGCGATTGGCGCCGATAATTTGGCAACAGTCTCAAGACAGGTATATAAAGTCTGGTAAGCAGAAATTTTGTCATCAGAATAATCGCCTTTCCAGAAACGTCTTCTGCACAATCTTACGTACCAGTTACTCAAATTATCGTTCACAAAATTGCTGATTGCTCTTGCAACTCTTGTCGGTTCATAATCTTCGTAGAATGCTTTTACTTCTTTGATGAGAAGATTTAATTCAGATAAAATCCATCTGTCAATTTCCGGACGGTTTTCAATGTCTTTTTCAGAATAATTGAATCCGTCTACATTGGCGTACAAAGCAAAGAAAGAATAGGTGTTGTAAAGTGTTCCAAAGAATTTTCTTCGTACTTCATCAATTCCTTCAATATCAAATTTCAGGTTTTCCCAAGGATTGGCATTCGAAATCATGTACCAACGTGTCGCATCCGGTCCATAGACGGCTAAAGTTTCGAATGGATCGACTGCATTTCCCAATCGTTTTGACATTTTCTGGCCGTTTTTGTCCAAAACAAGTCCGTTACTCATTACATTTTTATAAGCAACAGAATCAAAAACGGCTGTTCCTATCGCATGAAGCGTGTAAAACCAACCACGGGTCTGGTCAACGCCTTCCGCGATGAAATCTGCAGGGAAGGCTTTATTGGTGTCAATTAATTCTTTATTTTCAAACGGATAATGCAGTTGTGCATACGGCATCGCACCTGAGTCAAACCAGACATCGATCAAGTCGGTTTCGCGTATCATTGCTTTTCCTGATTCTGAAACTAAAACTATTTTGTCAACGATATTCTTGTGTAAATCAACCAAAGAGTAGTTCTCTTCAGACATATTTCCGATCTCAAATCCTTTGAACGGGTTTTCTTTCATCAATCCTGCTTTGATTGATTTTTCGATTTCATTATACAATTCTTCTACAGAACCGATGATGATTTCTTCCTGTGCTGAACCTGTTGAAGGATCTGTTCTCCAGATTGGCAACGGGATTCCCCAGTATCTGGCGCGGGAAAGATTCCAGTCATTCACGTTTTCAAGCCAGTTAGCAAAACGGCCTTCTCCTGTAGCTTTTGGTTTCCAGTTGATTTCTTTATTTAAATCTACCAAACGATCTTTTACAGCCGTCATTTTCACGAACCAAGAATCTAACGGATAATATAAAAGTGGCTCATCAGTTCTCCAACTGTGTGGGTAACTGTGAACGTATTTTTCAACTTTAAAAGCTTTATTTTCTTCTTTTAAACGAATGGCGATTTCTACATCAACAGATTTTTCTGGTGCTGTTCCTGCGTCGTAATATTCGTTTTTCACATATTTACCTGCGAAATCTCCCATTTGCGAAGTAAACTTTCCTTGCATATTTACCAACGGAACTGGATTCCCAAATTCATTTAAAACCAACATTGGCGGTACTTCAGGGGTCGCTTCTTTGGCAACTTTCGCATCATCAGCACCGAAAGTAGGCGCAGTATGAACGATTCCTGTACCGTCTTCCGTTGTAACAAAATCTCCTGAAATAACTCTGAAAGCATTTTCCGGATTTTGGTAAGGTAAAGTGTAGGGCAATAATTGCTCATATTTTATTCCAACCAAATCAGAACCTTTGAATTCCCCAAGAATCTGGAAAGGAATGGTTTTGCTTGATGAAGTATAATTGGCAAAATCTTCGTCGGTTCCTTCGATGAATTTTTTTCCGAACTGCTTTCCAATCAAAGGTTTAGCCAAAACAATGTTGATCGGCTCAAAAGTATATTGGTTGAATGTTTTTACTAAAACATAATCAATTTTTGGTCCAACTGTTAAAGCGGTATTTGAAGGTAATGTCCATGGAGTGGTGGTCCATGCCAAGAAATGTACATCTCCAAAACCTTGTAAAAATGAAGGCAATGTTTCTGGAAGTGTTTTGAACTGTGCGACAATCGTTGTGTCGGTCACGTCACGGTAAGCTCCCGGCTGGTTGACTTCGTGAGAAGAAAGTCCGGTTCCTGCTTTCGGAGAATACGGCTGGATCGTGTAGCCTTTATACAACAAATCTTTGCTGTACAATTGCTTCAACAACCACCAAACCGTTTCCATATATTTTGATTTGTAGGTGATATACGGATCTTCAAGATCAACCCAATAACCGATTTTTTCAGTCAGATGATTCCAGACATCGGTGTACCGCATTACCGCTTCACGACAGGCTTTGTTGTAATCTTCAATCGAAATTTTTTTGCCAATATCTTCTTTCGTGATTCCGAGTTCTTTTTCAACTCCTAATTCTACAGGAAGTCCGTGCGTATCCCAACCCGCTTTACGGAAAACCTGTTTCCCGTTTTGAGTCTGATAACGACAGAAAATATCTTTTAACGCTCTTGCCATCACGTGGTGAATTCCGGGCATCCCGTTTGCTGAAGGCGGACCTTCATAAAATACAAACTCCGGATTTCCTTCACGGGTTTCCACACTTTTTTCAAAGGTTTTATTGGCTTTCCAAAATTCCGCAACATTCTCGGCTACGTCTATCAGGTTGAGGTTTTTATATTCTTTAAATTGGCTCATTGTAATTTATCAATTGTGATGATTAATCAAGTTGGCAAATTTAGTGATTTTTGTCGGTTTATAATATATGTTTTATTTTGATTCGGATTATTGAAAAGTTTGCGAAAATTGAAGCGTTTTTGAAAGTGAGTTGTAAATGGTTAAATGTAAATTTTCAAATTGTCTTACTAATAAAATCTGTGATTTTCATCAATAGGAGCGGGCTTTAGCCCGCTTTCAATATGGATATATAATTGGCTTTAGCCAAAACTTACTTTACTCTCGCAGATTTTTAATTTAATCTAAAAAGATCATCTGTGAAAATCTGTGCAATCTGCGGGAACAAAATTTCACATCCGACTTTTAATTTTAATTTAAATAAATTTGTAATCTAAATTTAAACTATTGGAACTCTATCCTTCAATCGAAAAATCAAGTATTCAGGAAATAAAAATTTTTCAGGAAGAAAAACTTCAGGAGCTTTTGAAATATTTGGAAGCAAATTCACCATTTTATCAGAAGTTATTTAAAGAAAATAATATTCTGGTTTCTGAGATTCAAACTTTGGTAGATTTACAGAAAATCCCGACGACTTCAAAGAATGACATTCAGCAGAATAATGAAGATTTTTTCTGTGTCTCGAATGATAAAATTGTTGATTACAGCACAACTTCCGGAACTTTGGGAGATCCTGTAACGTTTGGTTTGTCGGATAATGATCTTGAAAGATTAGCTTATAATGAAGCCATTTCTTTTGCCTGTGCAGGAATTCAGAAGGGTGATGTTGTACAGATGATCACAACGATTGATAAAAGATTCATGGCAGGTTTAGCTTATTTTTTAGGTTTAAGAAAAATGGGAGCAAGTGTTGTAAGAATGGGGCCCGGAATTCCTGAGCTTCAATGGGATTCAATTTTTAGATACAAACCAAAGTACTTAATTACCGTTCCTTCATTTCTTTTAAAAATGATTGATTACGCCGAGAAACACGGAATTGATTATGAAAACTCAAGCGTCTATGGAGCGATTTGCATTGGTGAAAGCATCAAAAATCAGGATTTTACTGATAATATTCTTTCACAAAAGATAAAAGAAAAGTGGAATATTAAATTATTCTCAACGTACGCTTCCACAGAAATGAGCACCGCGTTTACAGAATGTGAATTTCAAATCGGGGGACATCAACATCCGGAATTGATTATCACAGAAATTCTTGATGAAAATGAGAAGCCTGTAAAAGAAGGTGAAAGTGGAGAGTTGACCATCACAACTTTAGGTGTTGAAGCACTTCCTTTGTTAAGATTTAAAACGGGAGATTTAGTTAAAGCGCATTACGAACCTTGTCATTGCGGCAGAAATACAATGAGATTAGGTGCTGTAGTTGGGCGGAAACAGCAAATGATCAAATATAAAGGAACGACTTTATATCCACCAGCAATGAATGATATTCTGAATGATTTTGACGGGATTTTATGTTACCAGATTGTGATTCAGTCAAATGAAATTGGTTTGGACGAAATTATCATTAAACTGAGTGCAGAAAGAGAAGATGAAAGTTTTGAAAATGAAGTAAGAGATCATTTCAGGGCAAAATTAAGGGTAAGCCCGAAAATCGAGCTGATAGATTTTGAAATTTTATCGAAAACAGTTTTTAATCCAAACAGCAGAAAACCAATCAACTTTATTGATTTAAGATAGTTTAATCAAATGAAAAGGAAATATTATGTTTTAATTAAAATAAAATTTGTGCAGTAATATTATCTTTGCTGACATAACAATTAAACTATGAAAAAACTGTTATTAATGCTTTTCGTAAGCATGTGCATGATCGCTTATTCACAAAAAATAACACTTGTATCCGGAGATTTTTCTGTTCTTAAAGATCAAACCGAAGTGAACGTAGAATTGGTTTTTGATAATGTCTTGTTTCAGGCAGAAAATTTGAGCGAGACTAAATATCTTGAAAATCGCAAAAATGAGATCTTAGCAAATCCAAAGAATAGTAAAGATGATTGGGTAAAATGGAATGATGAATGGACAGCTTTTAAAGAAACTAAGTACATAGAAAAATTTTTAAAAGGAATAAATCATAAATCTAAAAAAATTGTTTTTAAAAATAATATTCAGTCCAAATATACTCTTGTAGTAAAAACACGTTGGATTTATGCAGGTTGGTCAGGAGGATTCGTGATGCAGCCCGCAAAACTTACAAGCGAAATTAAATTAGTAGAAACAGACAATCATTCAAAAATTTTATTTAACGTAGATTCGCCTATGATAGAAGGTGTTGGAATCAGAGAAAATCCTAATAAAGAATACATAATGGAATATGGAAGGATTTCTGTTGCTTATGAAAAAACAGGTAGACTCTTGTGGAAAGATATTGCAAAGCAAAATAAATAGTAAATTTCTTAGTACAAAATTTCTAGAGATTTTAACAAAAAATAACCTCTTAATAAACATAAAAACGGTCTGGAAATTTTCAGACCGTTTTTTTATGATTGTACTTTTTCAGTTTTTATAAACTCTGCAAGATTCTTTATCGCTGTATCGTGTATTCTTACAAATGTATTTTTTTTGTCCCAGACATAACCTGCTAAAACTGCGCAGATTTTTCTCTTCACATCAGGATTTTCCGGTTGGTGGAAAAATAATTCCTGTAGATTTCCGGTGTACCATTCTTTCACATAGGTTGTAAAAACGTTGACTCCGTATAAAATATAATCAGCAAATTCTGTCTGCCAATCGACTTTCTCGCCGTTTAACTGTCTTATCGCCAATTTTGCTGCGGTCATTCCGCCTTCTGTTGCGAATGCCATTCCAGATGAAAAAACGGGATCGAGAAATTCTGAGGCATTTCCCGTCAAGGCAAATCCATCACCGAATAATTTTTTCACTGAACAGGAATAATCTTTCAAATGTTTTGGTTCAAATAAAAATTCTACACCGCCAAAACGTTTTACATAATAATCAGAAAGAGAAATTGCTTTTCTTAATGCTTCTGCTGTATCTCCGTTTTCAGATAATTGATCAATATATTCAGTAGGACCCACAATTCCCACACTTGTATTTCCATTGGAAAAAGGAATTACCCAAAGCCAAACCTCGGTTTCAATAATATCAAAAGAGATCAAAGTTCCTTCTGTTCCTTCTTCTCTGTTGACGTCTTCAACATGAGCAAAAATTGCAGAATGCGGAGAAAGTTTTGAAGGTTTTTCTAAATCTAAAAGTCTTGGCAAAACTCTTCCGTAACCACTAGAATCGATGACAAATTTTGCGTGGATTTCTTTTGTTTCGCCTTCTTTATTTTTTACGGTGGTAATAGAATCAGTTCCGTTAAATTCAATTCCGATGACTTCAGTTTCAAACTCAAGATCAACTCCTTTATTGATGACCTCATTGGCTAAAGCCTGATCAAAATCAGCTCTGGGAACCTGCCACGTCCAATCCCAGCCATCACCGAATTTGTCACTAAAATCAAAAAGACAAACTTCATCACCTCTTAAAAAACGGGCACCCAATTTTTTCTCGAAACCTATTTTGTCTAAAGCCGGAAACAATCCTGCTTCTTCAAAATGGTCCATCACGCGCGGAATAAGGCTCTCGCCAACAACCAATCGCGGGAATTTAGTTTTTTCAACAACTTTTACATTGATATTATTCTTCTTTAGATAAGAAGAAGATACGCATCCGGAGGGCCCGGCCCCGATTACAAGTACATCAACAAATTCTTTGCTCATCTTTGGTTTTTATTTTAAGAATAACTTATATCTTTGCCGCAAAATTAGTGACAATAAATCATATTTTTACAAAATTATATATTATTACTTTTAATTGATGAAAATAATTAACTTTTTAGAACTGAAAGATTTTCAGAGAATCATTATAGAAAATGAAAATATAGAACTGGATGAGGTGCTGCTCAATCGTGTGAACGAAAGTTTTCAGTTTTTGAAAGAATTTTCAAAGAATAAAGTAATTTATGGTGTCAATACAGGTTTCGGTCCGATGGCACAATTTAAAATCAGTGACGAAGATACCCATCAATTACAGTATAATTTAATCAGGAGCCACTCTTCCGGTATCGGAAACCCACTTCCGGCAGACGAAGTGAAAGCCTGTATGCTGGCAAGATTAAATACATTATCTCTTGGAAATTCTGGCGTTCATGAGTCTGTTGTTTTTTTACTTAAACAATTGATAAACAAAGATATTATACCGCTGATATTCGAGCACGGCGGAGTAGGAGCTAGCGGTGATCTGGTGCAATTAGCACATCTTGCTTTGGTTTTAATAGGTGAAGGTGAGGTTTTCTATAAAGGGGAAAGAAAATCAACCAAAGAAGTTTTCGAAACTGAAGGTTTAGAACCAATTAAAGTAGAAATCCGTGAAGGTCTTGCTTTGATGAACGGTACTTCTGTCATGTCAGGAATTGGTATTGTTAATGCTTACAAAGCCAACCAATTAACTGAAATTTCAATTAAATTATCTTGTGCGATTAATGAGATTGTTCAGGCGTACGACGATCATTTATCGGAAGCTTTGAATGGAACAAAACTGCATTTAGGGCAGCGGAAAATCGCTGAAAAAATGCGTAATCATTTATCTGACAGTAAATTAATAAGAAAAAGAGCCGACCATCTATATACTCATTTCGAAGAGCAGGAAAAGGTTTTTAAAGAAAAAGTTCAGGAATACTATTCTTTGCGATGTGTTCCTCAGATCCTGGGACCCGTTTTAGATACTCTGGAATACACGGAGAAAGTTCTTGAAAACGAGATCAATTCCGCAAACGATAATCCGATTATAGATGTTGAAAATCAGCATGTATATCATGGCGGAAACTTCCATGGTGATTATATTTCATTGGAAATGGACAAGCTGAAAATTGTCGTGACAAAATTGACTATGCTGGCTGAAAGACAATTAAATTATCTGTTAAATTCAAAAATCAATGAAATCTTACCTCCGTTTGTTAATTTAGGTAGATTAGGTTTCAATTTCGGGATGCAGGGCGTTCAGTTCACGGCAACATCAACGACAGCAGAAAGTCAGATGTTATCAAATTCTATGTATGTTCATAGTATTCCTAATAATAATGATAATCAAGATATTGTAAGCATGGGAACTAATGCTGCTGTGATTTGCAGAAAGGTGATAGAAAATGCTTTTGAAGTGTTGGCAATTGAAGCCATCACTATTGTTCAGGCAATTGATTATCTTGATTTTAAGGACCAAGTATCATCTTCTACCAGAGAATTGTACGATGAGATTAGAAAAATTATTCCTACTTTTTCAAATGATATGGTAATGTATCCATATTTAGAAGAAGTGAAGAAATATTTAAAGACCATGTAATTATTTGTCAAATAAAAAACTACTACTAAACAATATTAACATCTACACATGAAATGTGCAATCATAACAGGCGGCTCCCGAGGTATTGGAAGAGCCATCTGTATCAAACTGGCTGAAGAAAAAAGTTATCATATTTTAATCAACTATACTTCTAATGAAGCTGCAGCAAAAGAAACCTTAGCCAAAGTTGAAGAATTGGGTTCTACAGGAGAAATACTTAAATTCGATGTAGGAAATGCCGAAGAAACCAAAGGAGTCTTAAATATATGGCAGGAAAATAATCCGAAATCTGTTGTTGAAGTGATTGTAAACAATGCCGGAATCACCAGGGACGGATTATTCATGTGGATGCCAAGTGAAGATTGGAACTCAGTGATCAACACCAGTTTAAACGGTTTTTATAATGTGACCAATTTCTTTATTCAGAAGTTGTTGAGAAACAAATACGGAAGAATTATCAATATGGTTTCAGTTTCCGGAGTGAAAGGAACCGCCGGGCAAACTAATTATTCAGCTGCAAAAGGCGCTTTGGTTGGAGTTACAAAAGCCCTTGCTCAGGAAGTTGCCAAAAGAAATATCACGGTAAACGCTGTTGCTCCAGGTTTCATTAAAACCGATATGACGCAGGATTTTAATGAAGACGAACTGAAAGCTATGATCCCTGCAAACCGATTTGGCGAAGCTGAAGAAGTAGCAGACTTGGTCGCATTTTTAGCATCAAAAAAATCTTCGTACATCACAGGAGAAATTATTAATATTAACGGAGGAATTTATTCATAAATCAGGTGGCGGATAAAAGGAAACAATTGTTGCAACTTAATGTCTAAAACCTACAACCTAAGTTTAAATGGAAAATAGGGTAGTTATAACCGGAATGGGAATTTATTCTTGCATCGGAACTTCTTTGGAAGAAGTGAAAGAATCCCTGTATCAAGGTAAATCCGGAATTGTTTTAATTGATGAAAGAAAAGAATTTGGTTTCAGATCTGGTCTCAGCGGAGTTGTCCCAAAGCCGGATTTAAAAAATCTTCTTAACAGACGCCAGCGTGTGAGCATGGGCGAAGAAAGCGAGTATGCCTACATTGCAACGTTTGATGCTTTAAAGCAAGCTAATATTGACCAAGATTTTTTAGACAATAACGAAGTCGGAATATTATACGGAAACGACAGCGTCTCTAAGGCAGTTGTAGAATCTATCGACATCGCAAGAGAGAAAAAAGACACTTCTTTAATGGGTTCTGGTGCGATTTTCAAATCGATGAACTCTACGGTCACCATGAATCTTTCTACCATCTTCAAATTAAGAGGAATCAATTTGACAGTCAGTGCGGCCTGTGCAAGTGGTTCTCATTCCTTGGGATTGGCTTATATGATGATCAAAAATGGTTTTCAGGATATCATTGTTTGTGGTGGTGCCCAGGAAACCAATAAATACTCGATGGCAAGCTTCGATGGTTTGGGTGTATTTTCAGTAAGAGAAAATGAGCCCACAAAAGCTTCCAGACCTTTCGATTCTGACCGGGATGGCCTAATTCCCAGTGGCGGAGCGGCCTCTTTAATTGTCGAAAGCTTAGAATCGGCGCATAAAAGGGGTGCAGCTATTTTAGGAGAAATTGTTGGTTATGGTTTTTCTTCCAATGGTGGCCATATTTCTACCCCGAATATAGACGGTCCTGCTTTGGCAATGAATCGGGCTTTGAAACAGTCAGGTCTGGAGGTAAAAGATATTGATTATATCAATGCTCATGCGACTTCCACACCTATTGGTGATGCCAATGAAGCAAAAGCAATTCACGAGATTTTCGGGAATGAAGTGCCTGTAAGCTCTACAAAATCGATGACCGGGCACGAATGCTGGATGGCAGGAGCAAGCGAAGTGATTTATTCAATACTGATGATGCAGAATGATTTTATTGCGCCAAATATCAATTTAGAAAACCCCGATGAAGAAGCCAAAAAGATTAATTTAATCTCTGAAACTAAAAATCAAAAAATTGACGTATTTTTGTCGAATTCTTTCGGATTTGGGGGAACCAACTCCGCATTAATTGTTAAAAAATTTGATTAAACAAATGGAAAGAGAGAAAATTATTACAATTGCTAATGATTTTTTGATCAACGAATTTGAGGTTGATGAAGATGAAATCAGCAGCGATGCAAATTTCAAAAAAACTGTGGGCTTAGACAGCTTAGATTATATAGATATGGTAGTGGTCATTGAGTCTAATTTTGGAGTGAAATTAGGTGAGGCAGATTTTAAAAACATCGTCACTTTCAACGATTTCTACTCGGTAATAGAAAATAAAATCATTGAGAAAAGCGCTTAATATCAATTAAATATTTACTCCTCAGTAATGTAACAATGTATCAATCTAGCAGTTTACCAATGTTTAAAATATTGTTGCACTGATTCATTGTTAATTTAAAATTATGAATAAGTGGAAAGGAAAATCTAAAGGTACCATCTTAGGATACAGAATTTTTGTATGGTGCATTAGAAATATCGGAATCAGGAGTTCATATTTTGTACTCTACTTCGTAGCAGCATACTATTCTTTCTTCGAAAAAAAAAGCAATCAGTATATTTCTTATTATTTTCAAAAGAGACTAAACTACGGGTATTTTAATTCAAAAATTTCAATTTTCAAAAGCTACTTTACCTTCGGGAAAATTCTCATTGATAAAACGGCAATTTCTGTTGGGTTAAGAAACCGGTTTACTTATGAATTTGACGGAGTAGAGAATCTTAAAAATCTTCTTACCGAAAAAAAAGGCGGTATTCTAATCAGCGCCCATATCGGGAATTTCGAAATTGCAGAATACTTTTTTGCAGATATTGATTTTGATTGTCAGATCAATCTGGTGACAACAGATCAGGAAGTTACAGCAATAAGAGAATATATGGACAGTATTGCTGTCAAAAAAAGCTCCATTAAATTTATCTATGTAAAAGATGATATGTCGCATATTTTCGACATCAATGAGGCTTTATCAAAAAATGAACTGATTTGTTTCACAGGAGACCGCTATTTTGAAGGTTCAAAATTCCTCGAAGCCGGTTTACTTGGAAAAAGCGCTAAATTTCCGGCTGGCCCTTTCTTGATAGCCTCCAGACTAAGTGTTCCTGTGGTGTATGTGTATGTAATGAAAGAGAAAAACCTTCATTATCATTTGTATGCCAGAGTAGCGCAAGAGGTTAAAAAACGCGATGCACCTGGGCTTTTAAGCTCATATACCCAAAACCTTGAATCAATGGTTCAGAAATATCCGCTTCAATGGTTCAACTATTTTGATTTTTGGGATGATGTAGAATGATTCTTTTCTTAGGCAGCTTTATCCGTTCTCCGTTCCCGCTTTTTTATTTCTAACGCTTAACCCTTCCAAAATAAAAAGAACTCCACTCGGGCCGGGCTGCAAGCAATCGACATAAAATGATTATGTACATAGAAAGATGATAGAATCTTTGTAAAAAGATACTTCCTTTTGAAGTATTTTAAAGATATTATTCTAAACTGTTTCATAAACTTTTGTACCTTTTGTGGTTAAAACCAGCAATCAAATTTGAAAAAAAATTACGACATATTGGTCATTGGCAGCGGATTGGGAGGTCTAGTTTCGGCACTTATTCTGGCGAAAGAAGGATTGAAAGTCTGTGTACTTGAAAAAAACAATCAATATGGAGGCAACCTGCAGACATTTTCAAGGGATAAACTTATTTTTGATACCGGTGTTCATTATATTGGTGGACTTTCAGAAGGGCAAAATCTTCGTCAGTTTTTTTCTTATTTAGAAATTATTGATGGTCTCGAGCTTCAGAAAATGGACGAAAACGGCTATGACAAAATCACCTTTGAAAATGATGATGTAGAATATCCTCATGCACAAGGATATGCTAATTTTGTAAAGCAGCTCGCAGTATATTTTCCGGAAGAAAAAGAAAATCTGGAAAATTATTGTGAAGAAATCCAAAGAGTTTGCAACAGTTTTCCAAGGTATAATGTGGTGGGAAAAGACAACTATAGCGAAGAAATTCTGCATTTAAATACCAAAAGGCTGCTAGAATCGATTACTTCAAACGAAAAGCTCCAGGCAGTTTTGTTGGGTTCAAATTTTCTTTATGGCGGAGATTCTGAAAATATACCTTTTTATATACATGCGCTGACGGTAAATTCTTACATTCAAAGTGCTTATAAATGTATAAAAGGCGGAAGTCAGATTTCAAAGATACTAATTAAAAAGCTGCGTGAATATGGAGCAGAAGTTTATAAACATGCTGAGGTTTCAGAAATGATTTTTAGTGAAGATAATGTGCTAACTTCAGTTAAAACCAAGTCGGGAAAAGAATATACAGCTAAAAAATTTATCTCCAATATCGAAATTCGTTCGGTAATTCGCTTAATTGGAGAAAAAAGGCTCAAAAAAACGTTTCTCAACAGGGTTTTAAGTTGGGAACCAGTTTCTTCCTGCTTCAGCGTTTATTTGGTTTTAAAACCTAACACAGTTCCTAACTTTAATTATAATATTTTCCATTATTCTTCTAAAGAGCTGGTTTGGAACGCATTTCACTATAAAAAAGAAAACTGGCCGGAAACCTATATGCTTTCGTCTACACCCTCAAAGCCTCATGGTGAATTTGCGGAAAGTTTAACTGCTATTTCGTACATGAATTTTGATGAGGTTGAAGACTGGCAAAATACCATAAATACCATTGCATTTGAGCAGGAAAGAGGTGATGCATACGAAAAATTTAAAACAGAAAAAGCAGAGAAGATGATTGATGCTTTGGAAAAGAAAATTCCGAGTCTTAGAAATTCCATTAAGAACATCTACACTTCTTCACCACTTTCGTATCGCGATTATATCGGGAGTTTTGAAGGTAATATGTATGGTTACATTAAAACTTCCGAAAATCCTTTAAAGACAATGGTTTCTCCACGTACAAAGATTGATAATTTATTCTTAACAGGGCAATCTGTTAATATGCACGGGATTTTAGGATGTACAATTGGTGCTTTTAATACCTGCGCAGAAATTTTGGGAAAAGAAGTGATTGATGAACGTCTTACACAAATGATTAATAAAAATAATGGTAAAAAAGGAAAATAATATACTGGCTTTTGTCATTCTGAATGAAACGAACTGCAGTGGAGAATCTCAACAAGTAAAGAAAGATTCTTTCTTTTGTCAGAGTAACAAGTGTTGGAAAATAAATACATTATTCTATTTATTGATAACAATAAATTTAATCTCCTGCGGTGTCAGAAAATCAATAAAACATACTCCCGATGTACAACAATATGCTTTAGAAATCCCAAAAATTAGTAATCTAAATGACTCGACTTTTTCATTTAATGAAAATTATTTAACTAAAAATAAGCAACAGCTATGGGAGCTGTACATCAAAGGTAGTCCTTTACAATTGGGCTATAACAACGGAGCTCTGACACAAAATTTAATGCAGAAACAGGAAGAGATTTTCTTTTCAAAAGTTGAAGGATTTGTGCCGTCAAAATTTAAACAGAATCTTCTACGTGGTTTGTTGAAGTGGTATAATAGAAAAATGTATCTGAATGTGAGGAATGATTTTCAGGCAGAATTATACGGTTTGTCTCAATACTCATCGGATAAATATGATTTTATTGCTCCAAAATTCAGAAGGGCAATGTATTTGCACGGCGCGCATGATATTGGTCACGCGATGCAGGATTTAATGGTGGTTGGCTGTACTTCGCTCGCGGTCTGGAATGAAAATACCGAAGACGGAGACTTGCTGATCGGAAGAAATTTTGACTTTTACGTTGGTGATGATTTTGCTAAAAATAAATTAATAGAATTTGTAGAGCCTGACGAAGGAATCGCCTATATGTCGGTAAGCTGGCCAGGAATGATCGGTGTAGTGTCGGGGATGAATAAGGAAGGTCTAACGGTAACAATCAATGCAGGAAAATCTAAAATTCCGTTGACTGCAAAAACACCGATTTCTCTGGTTACAAGAGAAATCCTTCAATATGCAAAAAATATTGATGAAGCAGTTGCGATTGCCAGAAAACGAAAAGTTTTCGTTTCAGAATCTATTTTGGTTGGAAGTGCAAATGATAAAAAAGCGATTATCATTGAAGTTTCACCTAAAAATTTTGGGGTATACCAGGTAAATAATACAAGCAAAGTTTTTTGTACGAACCACTTTCAGTCTGACGCTTATCAAGATGATAAAAGAAATCAAAAGCATATTGTCGAAAGCCATTCAGAATACCGCTACGAGAAACTGCAGGAGCTTATACAGGTAAATACAAAACTAAATCCTGAAAAGCTGGCTTCTATCTTAAGAGATAAGTCAGGCTTAAAAAATAAAAGTATTGGCTACGGAAATGAGAAGGCGATTAATCAATTGTTAGCGCATCATGCGGTCATATTTTCACCTGAAAAAAAAATGGTTTGGGTTTCGTCAAATCCTTACCAATTGGGCGAATTTGTCTGTTATGATCTAAATGAGATTTTCTCTGATGAAAGATTGAAAGATGGTAAATTTGCAAAATCTGAACTGAATATTGCAAAAGATCCTTTCGTAGATTCTAAGGAATTTCAGGATTATGAGAAATTTAAATTTTTAAGTTCTGAAGTTGAGAAAGCAATTGATGGTAGAATTCTTCTCACAGATAATTTTTTGATGAATTATCAATCTTTAAACAAGGATTTCTGGTGGGTTTATTACCAAACCGGGAAATATTATTACAAAGTAAAGGAATATTCAAAAGCGAAAAGTGAATTCGAAAAAGCTCTGACGAAAGAAATTACGACGGTTCCAGATAAGCAAAGTGTGGAGAAATATTTACATAAAACTGTGAAAAAATTAAGATAGAAGCTGATAAACCCTGACTGCGCAATGTTTAATTCCATTAACTTTTTTTAGAGTTTCGGCGGCGGCATAGCCGCCGCCGAAACTCTAAAAAAATACTGGCAGTAAATTAGTTCTATAAAAATCAATTATTCTTAGGACGCATTTTATTCAGAAAAAAGAAAGTAAAAGCTCCGCTAATGAAAGACATTGATGTGGCCAAAATCAAGCTCCCGATCACATATTGAAGAAGATTGTTTTTTACCAGATCAAAATTGAATTCCTGATTAAAAATATCGCCTTCTCCGGCAACGAAAGGAGCTCCCAAAAAAAGTGATACCGCAATAATTAAAGGAATAAATGGCGGTAAGCTCACATTAGAAGCAACGAATGCCAAGACTTTATTGAGTTTAAACAAAACCGATAAAGAAATTACTAAAATGGTATGATAGCCTCCAAAAGGCAAAAAACCTACAAAAACTCCTAGTGCTATAGAAAATGCTTTTACACGTGGGGTACCTTCGCTTTCTAAAATATCTTCCTGTATGAATCTTTTTAAACTTTTCTTCCTGAAGTTGTGAATAAAATTTCTCGGAATAATGAAAAATAAAGTAATAATCACCAAAATTATATTCAAAATGCTGATTCGTGTGAAATCTTTAAAAGGTCTGAAGTGCGTAACTCTTTCCGCAGGATCATACAAAACCTTGATCGGGACGTTTTTAATAGGAATTCGCCTCCATGCTGTTCTTACAATGATTTCAATTTCGAACTCAAATTTTGGTGTGAAATATTTTTTAGGAATTTTTTGTAAAGGATATAACCGGTAACCAGATTGGGTGTCTTCCAAGTGAATTCCGGTTTCAAACCAAAACCAAAAATTAGAAAAACGGTTTCCGAAGCTGCTTTTCTTAGGAATTCCATCTTGTGACATGTTTCGGTTTCCTATCAATAAAACATCTTGGTTTTCATCCAATAAAGCTTCCGTAAAAACAGGAATGTCATCCGGATAATGCTGTCCGTCAGAATCGATTGTTATGGCGTAATTGAAACCTAATGTAATTGCTTTTCTGAAGCCAATTTTTAAACCATTTCCTTTTCCTTTGTTTTCGGGGAGATGAATAACAGTGATTTGACTGTAATTTTTTAAAATATCTGAAGTGGAATCTGTAGAGCCGTCATTGACGACAATGATATTTTTGGCATATTCTAAAACCCCGTCTATCACTCTTCTCAGAGTTTTTTCGTTGTTGTAGGTAGGAATTAAAACGCAGATTTTCTTTTCTTTAATTACGTTTTGAACTTCAGAGAGAATCATGATTTATTTTAAACCGTTTTTTTCTGCTGCCGTCATCGTTTTAGACTGCATTGCAAATTTTTTGATATAGGTTTTCAAGGCAGCATTCTGCTTTGAATAATTACTAAGAATAAAAGCTTTATCTTCCTTTAAATTTTTAGAATAGCCAACAATTTTTGGAATATTTTCCTGAACACTCATTCGGATAACTCTTAATTCTGCATTACTGGGATTGTTTTTGATGACGCTTTCAAGGTGAGTAACTCCGGATTTTACAAATGATTTTCTTTTATTTTTTTCGGTTGTTACTTTTGCTTCAAGAATTTCCGCAGCAGCTTTATACGCTGAAATCACTGGATCAGAAGACGTTTTTTTATCAGCAATCTCAATGAAATTTTTTGCACCTTCCATAGAAAGATTTGCTTTAGAATAAGCATTTCTCAAAGCTTCAAGATCTGAGCTCTGGAAAAATAAAAATAAACCAGTGAATAATGATAAGATCAGTCTCATGACAATTGAATATAATGTACAGACATCTTTAATGCAATAGTCTCGCCAAATAAAGTCGTATTCTTTACTTTCACATCGTTTTCAACTTCTGTAATATCCAATTGCAAAGTCAATTCGGGAGTTTCAAAAGGGTTGATGATTGCCATGAATTTCACATTAGATGCAGATTTCAAAAATAATTTTTTACCGGTAAATTTTTCTGTTAGCTCTTTTACGATCTGCATCATACAAACTCCTGGTGTAACAGGGTTTCCCGGAAAATGACCTCTAAAAATATCGTGTTCTTTATTAAGGATTATATGGGCAATAAAGCTACCGTTGTCACTTTTATTGTGTGATTGCAAGGTATAAAAATCTGTTAGTATAGTGTTCATGATTTATTCGGTTTCAGTGATTTGAAATAGCTTGATAGTAATCTTGAAATCTTTGTGCTCTAGATTGATTGTCTCTGCAAAAGTAGGTTTTTTAGAGGCAAAGGTAAAATCTATTTTCTCTTTCTCATTTTTGGTGCAAACTATTTTTTTCAGTTGATGATATACTTTAGTATAATATAAATAGTAGGTTTTTTTATCAATTTTTGAGAGAAAGATATCAGAATCATCATTCTCAAAACTTTCAGCCACAGGATATTTTTGTCTTAAAAGTTCCTGAAAATCATTCTTTAAAAAGTTAATGACCATTTTTTTATCTAAATCGGCCAGAACATAATTGAGCTTAAAATCATTTTCAGAAATTTCAAAATCGATCATTTTGTTGCCAAAATCAGAAGTCATCACGACTCTGTGTGTTGTTTCGGTGATCTTTTTAATGATCAAAATTCCGCTCACGTGATTTTTATAAATATCCATCTGACATTTATACACATAATCTTCCTTTGATGAAAAGAAGAGATTTTCAACTATTTTTTTCGAGTTTGAAACTGATTGTACATCTGCAAGCTTATATGTTTTACAGGAAGTAAACAATAAGAAAATCAGGCTATAAAGAAAACTCAGAAGCAGGGATCGGCGCATTGGTCTTGGTGTTTTTAAAAACAATATTTGTTGTATCTCCCGATGCTTCAGTCATATTGACTTGTGAAACTGTTGTCTGATTTTTAGGAAAATGAAGTTCAATCTGTTTGATGTATTTTAGCAGTTGAGCTGATTTCGGAGTAAATTTTGCAATATTCGAATTTCCATTTTTAAAATAAGCGACAGAAAATTCAGGGTCACTAAACATTTTTCCGTTGGAGCTCCCGACAATTAATTTATTAATTTTTTCAAAGGTTTTACTTTTAGCGTCAACAGATGATTTTTTACCCTGATCATTGATGAAAATTTTATTCTCTTTAAAAATAATACTGTACTGATAAGGTTTTGTGTATTTCCAGCTCAGTGTGTTTGGAGATTTTAAAGACATTCTGCCTTGTGTAACAATGTTTTTATCCAGAAAATCCATTTTTTTGGTCTGAATGAAATCACTCTGTAAGGTTTTGATTTCTTTTGTTTCAGCGGAAATTTTTGTAACGAATGCCCTAGATTCTGCGCTCGTCATTGCTGAGTTTTGAGCAAAAACAAAATTTGAAATCAATAAAAGCAAAAAGGCAATATTTTTAATCATTATTTTTTGATTTAATCATTGGAATTGTAAAAGTCGAATAGTTTTCACGTTCCAAAAATAACAATAATTCGACCAAAATAGTGTACGTTTTTTCCGAAGTGTCGTGAAGAAGAATGACGCTGCCTTTTTTCAACTTTTTTGTTATTTTTTTCATGATTTTTTTCTCGTCATTCACTACGGTATCAAAAGAACGGACATTCCAACCGATGCTTTTTTTGTGACTTTTCCTGATTGCCTTTGCAATATTAGGATTGGTCACTCCGAAAGGTGGTCGGTACAAATTGGTTTTAATATCTCCAACATTTAAAATAGCATCATCACATTTCCTAATTTCCTTAATCATTTTCTGCGTTGATAAAAATCCGGTGTTGTTTGAGTGCGAATAAGTATGATTCCCAATCAAATGACCTTCGCTAATCATTCTTTGAAATGTCTCAGGATGTTTTTCAATCTGTTTTCCGATACAGAAAAAAGTGGCTTTGATATTTTTTTCTTTTAATAGATCTAAAAACTTCGGTGTAAATTCAGTGGGCCCGTCATCAAAAGTGAGAGCGATTTCTTTAATTCTTGTTCGTTTGTGGGTGAAACTGTTGACAAAATATCCTAATTGAATATCAAACGAACCCCAAACGACAACCGCAGAAAAGAGTATGAAACAGAAAGTGTAAACCCAAATTGTTCCTTGAAATGCATAAATAAATAGATTCAAGAAAAGATAGAATAGGATAAATGGATAATGTTTCATCTTTACTGTTTTTGGATTTTCATTTAAATATGAAGTTACTTTAGATGCCTTGTTTGTCATTCTGAATGAAACCAAGTGGAGTGAAGAATCTGAGATGAAAATGTATAGATTCTTCCTTCATCAGAATGACAAAGATAATGTCTTTACTATGTAGAATTAAGCTCTCTCCAATAAAACCAAACTGTGGTCAATTCCTCCCAAATGATTGTACAATAGAAGATTTTTAATGCCTTCCTTGTTCATATCATTAATTTTCATCACTTCGGGAATCTCCTGATTTTTCAAAATATGACAAGCCATGAAAGTTGAAAATCCGCTAGCTGTATTAAATTCCCCGCTCAAATGTTTGTAATACAGTAGTGAAGAATTTGGAAATAATTCCCATGTATTTTGATAATAAACATCCGATTCAGAATCTCCGCTGAAACCTAAAATCACAGCATCAATCTCTTCGCTTCTCAAATTGTTTTTAACTAAAAAATCTTCAATGAATTGTTGAGTTTCATTTAATTCTAATGAGTTTATGATTTGAATATCTTTTAATCGAGCATAAGAACTTTCGGTTTTATCTTTTCCTAAAACAAAAAAGCTAGAACCTTCGCCCCAAATCACACCTTCCGTTGTTGAATTTAAATAATCCGCTGGAAGATTTTCTTCTTTTTTTATGGAATTATTCAGTTTGTACAATTCCATCGTTCGCTCGGTTTGCTCGTCTGTTGAACCCACCAAAATAGTTGAAGCTTCACCATCTAAAATCTGAAGCTTCGCATCCAGCATTGAAAATTCTAGTGAAGATGAACTGTTGACGTACGTGAAATTATAGCCGTGACATTGTAAACCTAAAGCGATTTGTCCCGAAACGGTATTGTGAGTCGATTGGATAAAAAACGTTGGCGTCAAAAATTCTTCATTATTTTCCAATACATTTTTCAGGAACTTTTCGGAATCCTGAGAACAGCCCATACCGGTTCCGACGATGATAGCGTCGGGTTTTTCAATTCCGGCTTCCTGCAAAGCCTTTGTGGAAGCTACGGAGCTCATTTTTACCGTTTTAGACATTCTTCTGCTCATCGCTGCCGGAATGAATTCTTTGTAATTCGGCTCGATGGCCTTTAAAATCTGAACTGATTTTTCAGGTTTTAAAGTATCGAAGAAATTTTCGTTTAAAGTGTCCTGAACAGAGATACAGGCTGCACTGTTGATGTAAACTGCACCCATTATTTAGAAAAAATTAAAGTTGAACAGTTTCCGCCAAATCCAAATGAGTTGGAAAGTACGTGGTTGATATTTTTTTCTTTCAGTTCGGTAACCGGCGTCAAATCAAATTCTTCCATTTTAGTTTTGAAATTTAAATTCGGAAAAATCACATTATTCTGCATCGCCAAAATCGAATAAACCGCTTCAATTCCCGCTGCTGCAGCCAAAGTATGACCGGTAAATGCTTTCGTAGAACTGAATTCCGGAACCTGATTTTCGCCGAAAATTCTGATCATCGCGATACCTTCAGACAAATCATTATTTGGCGTTGCCGTACCATGAACGTTGATGTAATCAATATTTTCTTTATTTAAACCTGAAACTTTCAACGCTTTTTCCATTGCTAAATAAGCACCTTGTCCGTTTTCCGAAGAAGCGGTTTGGTGATGCGCATCGTTGGCATTTCCGTATCCAGAAAGATAAGCAAGGACTTTTTTATTTTCTTTTTTCACCAATTCATCAGATTCCAAAACGAGGAAAGCAGCTGCTTCGCCCAGATTGAGGCCTTTTCTGTCATTGTCAAAGGGCGTGTTATAGGAATCCGTTAAAATCATCAGTGTATTGAATCCGTTCAGCGTAAATTTTGAAAGAGAATCTGTTCCGCCGACAATCACGCGGTCAAGAACGCCATTTTTGATGAGTTTTGCACCCATCATAATCGCATTGGCTGCAGACGAACAAGCCGTGCTGATGGTTGAAACCATCCCTTTCAGACCTAATAATTCTGCAATCGCCAAAGATGAATTTCCGGCATCATGCGAGTCGATGTATTTTTGCTTTTCGGGGAAATCTTCGTAGGTGTAGAAATATTTTTCGGTAATATCCATTCCCGCCACACTTGTCGAGGAAATAAAACCGGTTTTATATTCATTGATATCCGAAATTCCGGCACTTTCTACAGCTTCTTTTGCGGCAATCATTCCTAATAAAGTGGTCCTTGTGACGTTGTTGTCTTCAGGAAGCTGAAGTTTCTGCACCAATTCTTCATTAGATAATTTTATCTCGCCTGTTTTGATGCTTCCCGCATGGCGAGTTTCAAACAGTTGAATGTCTGAAATGCCGTGTGTACCGGTTGTCAACGAAATAAAATTTTCCTCGACATTGTTACCAATGGAGGAAATAATGCCCATTCCTGTAATGGCAATTTTTTGACTCATTTTTTATAAATGTAACAAGAAAGCAATTCAACAATGTTCCAATAATTGCTAGACTGTTACATTGTTAGATTGGTAAATTAATTTATTTTGTTCTGTTTTCCTGGATATATTTTGCCATCGTTTCAATCGATTCAAAAATATCTTTCCCTTTTTTAGGATCGGCTAATTTGATTCCGTAGTCTTTATCCATTAGTACGATCAGTTCAAGGGCATCAATAGAATCTAATCCCAAACCACTGCCAAATAACGGGTCTGTGTCTTTGATTTCTTCTACTGCAACGTCCTCAAGATTAAGAACTTCTATGATTTTGTTTTTTAATTCTAACTTTAAATCTTCCATTTTTTATTTAATGTATTAATATTTACCCCTAACAAAACTTCTTATTACCTAGACATTGGAGGTGGAGGTAACTGTTTTTCCGGTAAATAATTATCAATTTTATTTTGTTTAATAATATCTTTTTCTAATCTGCTAAAATCAATATTAAATTTTGAAATCTTAGCTGAATCTTGCTGTGAATATATTTTACTTTCTAGCATTTTGAAAATTCCTTGAAACTCTTGATTCATTAGAGGAAGAATAAAGCACATCTCGATTTTCTTTTTATTTTTTTGAAATGAGATATAATTTCTACTTCCTGCATAAAAATGATTAGGCTCTAATTCTTTCTTTGAAATATATTCTCTAATATCGTCCTTTCCTAATTTATTTATAATTTTAATTTCCTCATCATTTAATTGATATGAGTAATAAGCTTCAGTTTTATAACCATTGATATAAACATCTAGCTTTCCGTTTTTATCTATAGTGGAATATGAGTTAATATCTATTTTATTTACCGATGCAACGTCATAACTAACCAGTTGGAATTTTTCAAGGTTAACTTTTTGAGCACAAATGCTGAAGCTGAATAAAATAGTTAAAAGGATAATAAGGTTTTTCATTAAAAATTAATTTTTCACAAGGTTAACAAATATACAAAAGCTTTATAACTTTCCTGATATAGTTCGACCCAGCCGCACAAGACTTTTTCAGCTTTTCCTGATTGCAGAATCTGTGCCGCGTATGAATTCAAAAATTCTTCATCGAATTCATCCAAAACGAAAAAAGCATTTTCGGTCTGCATTTTATGCTTGATGCTGATTTCGCCAACGCAAATATTCGGAAGTGTGTACACAAAAACGGCAGGACTCGGGAAATAATTTTCCTGAGAATTGATGCTTTCCTGATATTTAAAATCGGTGTCGAGGCTTGATGATTTGTTGGCGAAAACCAATGCGGTTTTGCTGTGGTCGTCATTTTTTAAAATCATTTCGGAAGCGAGAAATGCCAATTTACTCAAGTTATCCATCTTATGAAATTTCGGATAATTCAGTTCTAAACTTTTATAAGCTTCTTTAGCAAAGTCTATGAAACTTTCGGTTTGGCTTTCAAAAATAATTTGTTCGTTTACAACAATTTTTGAATTTTCTATAGTGCAAATGTCTGTTTTCTTCATCGTCTTCATTTTTAACATTTCTCTAAAACAATGGCTGCATTACATCCTCCAAAACCAGAAGCCGTTTTCAGAATATATTTAATTTCTGCAGACTGATTTTCTTTAATAATATTCAAATCCTGAGAAACGCCCATTTCTTCAAAGTTTTTAGATGGAATTAAGGTGCTTTTCAAAGCAGATTCCATAGAAATAAGACTTTCCAGTAAACCCGAAGCTCCCAAACAATGCCCGTAATAGCCTTTCATACTGTTGAGAGGTATATTTTGCAAATCCATTCGGTTGAAGGCAATGGCTTCCATTTCGTCGTTATAAAGTGTTGCCGTTCCGTGCGCGGAAATAAAATCGATTTGTTCTGAAGAAACTTTAGCTTCTTTCATCGCATTTTGAACGCTCGCAAACAATCCGTCGCCAGTTCTTGATGGTCCGGAAATGTGATTGGCATCATTAATCGCAGAATCGCCTAGAATTTTAAACTTGAATTTTTCTTTCTGATTTAATTCTGAAGTTATATAAGCACTTGCAGTCGCTTCGCCCAGATTAATTCCGTTTCGGTTTTTATCGTAAGGTTTACAAGGTTCGCTTCCAATTGCCTGAAAAGAATTGAAACCCGAAATCACAAACTCAGAAATTTCGTCTCCGGCAACCACAAAAGCATCCTTGTATTTTCCTGCCTGAATCATATTTTTCGCCACAGAAATCGCCATCACTCCTGAAACGCAAGCATTGGACACCACAATCGGTTTGGTTTTAAATTCAAAAAAGTCAGCCAGTTTTTGAGCTAAGTTTGAAAGGTAAACGCCGTCCGGTAAAGTGGTTTCGTTTTTTAATAAACTGATATTTCCTTTCGTCGTTGAAAGAATAAAAGCCGTTTCATCTGAAATTGGATTCCTTTCAATCAAAGGTTTTAGACTCAACAGAAGCATTTTTTCAAGTCTTGTGAAATTCTGATTGTCGAAGTTTGTACTGAACTCTTTTTCCAATTTTGCAGAATCAATTTTAGAGACAAAAAAAGCTTCGTGATTTTCGATGATTTTATGTAAAGCAACACCGGATTTTCCTTCTAAAAGGGCTTTCCAGTTTGATTCTACATCAAAACCCAAAGGCGTGACGCAGTTGTAATCTGTGATGTAAATATCCTTCGTCATAATCCCATTTTATCTTTCCAAGTCTGAAAAAACTCGGGATTGTACAGGCATAAATTATTCTCAGAATCCAGAAAAACCTGAATGGTTTCTCCACTGCAAACCAATTGATTATTTTGATTGAAAATCTCGTATTTATAAATCAGTTTTGCTGAAACAGAATTCACGAAAGTAGTTACGATCTTGAAGGTTTCGCCATATTTTAAAGGAAGAAAATGTTCGCACGTACTTTTCACAATAGGTGTTACGAATCCAGCTTTTTGAATATCAAGGTAGGTCAAACTGTGCTGTCTTCCGAAAGCTTCTCTTCCGTCCTCAAAGTACACGATGTAATGCCCATGCCAGACAATTCCCAGCGGATCTGTTTCGTTGAATCTCACGCGTACTTCTTCGGTACAAGTTAAATCTTTAGACTGCATTTTGTTTTCTTTCGTATAGTAAAGATATAGTTACCATCGCAATATAAAATAAAAATAAGAAAATCAGTTCTTTGGCAATTTCGCCAATGCCGCTGTTTCTTAAAATAATATCGTAATATGCGTTCAGCCCCCAGTTCATCGGGGAAAATGCTGCTATTTTCTGCATAAATTCGGGCATCAGGAAAACCGGAACCCAAATGCCGCCAATCGCTGCCAAAACCACCACGGAAGTCGCTCCAAACGGCGCCGACTGTTCCTGAGTATTTGACACTGTTCCTATTAAAACCCCAAATCCAATCGCTGCCAATCCTGCAAACAAAGTCACAATCAAAAGATGGAACATTTTTCCGGTCACCTCAAACTGAGGCAAATCCATCAAAGGGAAAAGCCAGATTCCCACTGCAACCATCAGCAAAAACTGGATGACGCAGATGATGAGATACGTGAATGTTTTTCCTAAAATATGAATGTAATACGGCGTCGGGCTCACGCGAACTCTCACGCTCGTTCCCTGACTTTTTTCTTTGACTAAATTAATCGACAA
Source organism: Chryseobacterium sp. LJ668 (assembly GCF_019613955.1). NCBI lineage: Bacteria > Pseudomonadati > Bacteroidota > Flavobacteriia > Flavobacteriales > Weeksellaceae > Chryseobacterium > Chryseobacterium chendengshani. The sequence goes on from NZ_CP080443.1 coordinate 1,690,455, forward strand.
CGGCACCACAATAAAGAAAATCGCAAACAACGCCCACGCAGGAACGTTGTGTTGCACGGAATTCGGCATCAATTCTTCTTTGCCCTTGTTCGGTGTGATTTCCTTGAAGGTGATTAAACTTTTATTTTCAAGGTCTTCCGTCGTTCCGAGCTGGTCTTGAAAGGCTTTGTAGATTTTTTTATTCTCGATTTCAAAAACCATTTTGTTGATGGCGTTCATCACAGAATTTTTGAAACCTGCGTTGGTTGCAGGATCAAAATACAGATGAATATCTTTCGCTTTTGAAGCTATAGCTTTTGTCGCAGCCGAATCGGTTTCCAATCCAAAAGAGCTTACGACAGTCTGAACTTTTGAATCGATGTTTGAATTTAAATCTTTCGTTAAGTTTTCCGGAATGACAATAGCCATTTGATAGTCTCCCGTAAAGACAGCTTTTTCAGCCGATTTTTCGTTGTAATCGGTAACGAGTTCAAATGTTTTGCTGGTTTCCAGTTCTTTTTTAATGACTTTGGAAACTTCAGAATGATCATTATCAATAAAAATAATCGGGATTTTTGAACCTTCCAGATTTTTAAAGGTAGAATCCTGTATTAAAGTAATCGTAATAATCAACAGCAACGGCATCAGGAAAATAATGACAATTCCGCCTGAATCTCTTTTCAGTAACTGAATTTCCTTGATGAAACTTCTCCACAATTTATACAACATCTCTCAATTCTTTTCCGGTTAATGAAATGAAAACATCCTCCAAGTTTTCTGCATTGGCAACTCTTTCCACCAATTCTTCAGGCGTTCCCGTTGCATGGATTTTCCCGTGGTCGATGATTGCGATTTTTGTGCAGAATTCCTCCGCTTCCGAAAGGTGATGCGAAGTGTAAATAATGCACGTTCCTTTTTTATTTAAATCTAAAAGATAATCGATAATCGCTTTTTTCGACTGAACGTCAACACCAACGGTCGGCTCGTCCAGAAACAAAACTTTAGGGTTGTGAAGTGTCCCTGCAATCAGGTTGCAACGGCGTTTCATTCCTCCTGAAAACTGGTCAACTTTTTTATTGGCAAATTTCGTTAAGCCCATTAATTCCAGAGCTTCATCGATTGCTTTGTGAAGGTAATTGTTTTTCAAACCATACAGACTTCCGAAGAACAAAAGGTTTTCTTTCGCCGTCAAAGTCGGGTAAAGCGCATATTCCTGAGGAACAACGCCGATGATTTGTTTGATTTTCGAATTGTCTTTTTTTGGCGACAATCCATTGATAGTAAAACTTCCTGAAGTTGGTTTAATCAGGCCCGAAAGCATAGAAATCAATGTGGTTTTTCCCGCTCCGTTGGGACCGAGAATTCCGTAGATTTCGTTTTTATCGATATTCAAAGAAATATCATTAACCGAAAAGTCTTCCGAGTTTTTGTATTTCTTGTAGAGGTTTTTTATTTCGATGATATTCTCCAAATTAAATCGCTTTTCTCAATTTCTTATAAAAAGCCTCCTCCAAATCTGCAATATGCAGCATCGATTTTGAAAGCTGATTGTAAATATCGCTTTTCGAATTTCTGTTTTTGTAAACTCTTGCAATATCCACAGCAAAATCTCTCCAAAGGTCACCGATTGCGGTGATTTCTTTAGATAATTCTTTCAATTCTTCATTTTTTAGAATCACTGCCGCTTCCTGTAAAAAAGCGCCATAAATAAACCTGAATCCGCCACCGCCGGTTCCGATTTCTTCCTGCATTCTGATCAATTGTCCGAGATAATGATTGGTCACTTTCGTACCTTTTTTATCCGCCCATTTCGGGATGCTTTTTGCGACCCAACGTATTGCTTTTACTCCGATAATCGGAACAGGTGCGAGCATATTTTTGCAGGTGTCTCTAATCCCTTTTTTGATGGCTTCTTCGAGATTTACATTTTCAGGAATGTGTGTCGGGAAGTACATATGACCTTTAGGAGCAAGCGCGCCTTTTGCATAACGTACTTTTTCAAGTTCAGCCTCGGTCAAAGTTGTAGCAAAATCCATTACAGGATCGCTGATAAGAAATTTTCCGTCTTCTTTTCCGTAAACCACAAGATTGTGGGCGTTGAAATGGAATTTGTATTCTTCAGGAAAATAAGTCAAGTTGAAAACCCCAACTTGTAAACCTGTCGGGATATTTTGTTCTAAATTTTTCTCCAAAGCAGCCTGAGCTTCTTTAGGATTAGAAAATTTAATTCTTTTGATTTTAATACCTAATCTTTTTGCCGCCTTGCTAAAAATAGCACCCGGCATCGGACGGTAACTGAAACCTGGTGCAAAATTTACTTTTAAGAAAGGTAAATACACGAAAAACAATCCGGAGCCGATTCCGAAAATCATGGGTTCGCTGAGTTTTAAACCTCTGTTGAGAAGTAAATTAGACGCAACACCGTTTTCGCAGTGGGCTGTCTGATGGTGCTCAAAATTCAATTTCATTATTTACCGTCGAAGTTTTTTAATTCATCTACTGAAATCCCGAAAGTGTCGGCATATTTTTTCAAAGTAGAATCGCTGAGTTTTTTAAATATTTTCGGTTTTGCGTGTCGTTTGACTGCCCATTGCCACTTTCCGACGTATGCTGCAAGAACCTGTAAATCCATTTTATTCAATTCCATAAAATAGATGATGGGACTAACGTTATTGTTGGCAACATTTTGTTTTGCCTCTTCAATTCTTTCATTAATGAGCTCCATCGATTCGTCGAGGGCAGCTTTTTTTGCTTCCCAGCCAATACTCTGAGCTGTAGTGTAATTGTTATTTTCATCAGTTACATATAACATTTCGGTCATATTTGCTGATTGAAGATTACTTTCGTCCTGTGGAATATCTTGTTTTTTCACCCGAAAATATTGATGGTTTAATATGCAGATGATGCTTTATGCATCTGTTTTCTCAATGTGCTAAAATAATAAAAATGCGGGACATGGGATAATGAAATGTATTGGAGTAAGTGCTGAGATTAATAGTAAATTATATCTAAAATATTGCTAAATTCATTTTATTCACATCATAAAAACATTAAATTTATGACCATCCGGATCTGAAAAAGTAAACCCATAATAATTATCTCCAAATTCTTTCGGTTCCGATTCTATTTTTCCGCCTTCATTTTTCACATTTTCTGCCCATTCATCGATTTCTTCTTTTGTTCCAGCTGACAAAGTGAAAATAATTTCGTTTAAATTCTCATTCTTTGAAAATAGTACGTTTGTGTTTTTTTCCAAAATATCTTTAAGGAAAAAATGGATGACAAAGTTGGTGTCGCTAAAGAAAAAGCTTGTCAGTTCATTGGACTTGCCATTAGATCTGAAGCCTAAATTTGTATAAAACTCGGTAGTACGGTCAAGATTTTCAACGGCAAAGTTTGCCCAGATCATTTTACTTTTCATAAAAATATTTTTTATTGGATTAGTAAGTTACCGACTGCAAAATCTATTCCCTGCGAGCGTATATTTTCATTAAAACATATTCTAATCTAAGATTTACTGAATATTTAAAGCTGACAAAAAATCTTCTATTAGAAATAAAAATTGCTCCAGCGGAGCAAAACGTTTGTAGAAAAAAATTTAAACGTAATTAAAGGAGAACTCTGTAGGAGTGGCATTTCGGTATAGCGAGATGTAAATTTCATAAGCTGTAACAAACACTTTCTTTTTAAGACTAATCATTTTAATTAAAATGATTTAATCAATTCTACTATGAAGAAAATTTTTATTTCTCTTTCATTCTTTTTCATGATCAATGCAGCTGCGCAAAAATTTGACACACAGACAGTGACCGACGGTCAAGGTTATACGTATGAAACTGTGAAAAATGATCAGGCGGGAGTGAGAGTCTATACTTTAAAAAACGGATTGAAAGTGTATCTCGCAAAGAACGACGATGCACCGAGAATCCAAACATATGTGCCTGTGAGAACGGGTTCAAACAATGATCCTAGTGACAATACAGGTTTGGCGCACTACCTTGAACATATGGTTTTCAAAGGAACTTCACATTTGGGAACGCAGGATTGGGCAAAAGAAAAAGTTTTGCTTCAACAAATCTCTGATCTTTATGAGCAGCACAAAGCTGAAAAAGATCCTGAAAAGAAAAAATTGCTTTACAAAAAGATCGATGAGGTATCTCAGGACGCTTCAAAATACGCTATTGCGAATGAATATGACAAAGCTATTTCATCATTAGGAGCAACAGGAACTAACGCTCATACCTGGTTAGACGAAACAGTTTACAAAAATAATATTCCGGCAAACGAACTGGAGAAATGGCTGAAAGTTGAAAAAGAACGTTTCTCAGAATTGGTTCTAAGACTTTTCCATACAGAACTGGAGGCAGTGTATGAAGAATACAACAGAGCTCAGGATAACGACAGCCGTCTGGTAAATTATGCTTTGATGGAAGCTCTCTTCCCTAAACATCCAAACGGACAGCAGACAACGATCGGTACTTCAGAACATTTGAAAAGCCCTTCAATGGTGGCAATTCACAAATATTTTGACACATATTATGTGCCTAATAATATGGCGGTTGTTTTAGTTGGGGATCTAGATTTCGACACAACGATAAAACTAGTCGATCAATATTTCGGGTCGTTCAAATACAAAGAACTTCCAATGAAGAAAATGGTTTCTGAAGAGCCAATGACTCAGGTGGTAACAAGAACTGTAAAAAGTCCGTCTGCACCTAGAATGACGATGGCTTGGAGATCTGATTCTTACGGGACCAAAGATGCGAGATTAGCAAGTATGGTTGGTGAAATCTTAAGCAACAGTGGAGACGCAGGTTTAATTGATTTAAATATTAGTCAAAAGCAAAAAGTGCTAAGCGCAGGTGCTTATGAATCTCCTTACAAAACTTACGGAGCATTTACGTTATACGTTGTGCCGAAAGATGGGCAAAGTTTTGATGAGGCTAAAAAATTGTTGCTTGGACAGATTGATTTAGTTAAAAAAGGTCAGTTTCCCGATTGGATGCTGAAAGCCATCGTCAACGATATGAAAGTTCAGCGAATGAAGGGCTGGGAAACCGCAGATGGTTTGGCAACAACGCTTTACAATGCCTACATTAACGAAAGAACGTGGCAGCAGGAATTAGACGAGATTAATGATTATGAAAAAATCACTAAAGCAGATATCGTGAAATTTGCGAATGAGTTTTTCAAAGATAATTATGTTGTCGTTTATAAAGAAAAAGGAGTGAATGACAAATTGGTTCGTGTACAGAATCCTGCAATTACACCTATCAAACTAAACAGAGAAGCTCAATCGCCTTTTCTTAAAGATATTTTGGGTACAAAAGCCGGAGACATCAAACCTCAGTTTGTTGATTACAAAACCGCAATCGCTACAAACGAAATTAAAGATAAGAAAGTAAGCTTTGTTAAAAACAAATACAATAAAGTTGCTCAGGTCAATTATATTTTCCCTTTCGGAACTGATAACGACAAAGAATTGGGTATAGCAGTCAGTGTTTTGCAGTATCTTGGAACTGATAAGTACACCCCTGAACAGCTGAAAGAAGAATTCTATAAACTGGGAATTTCCAATAATTTCAGAACTTCAAACGACCAGACCATTATCACTTTAAGCGGATTGGAAAGCAATATGCAGAAAGGCGTAGAATTGATGAATCATTGGATGATGAATGTAAAAGCTGACAAAGCTATCTATGATCAAACGGTGAAAACTATATTAGAATCGAGAGAAGTTGCTAAAAAAGATAAAACCAGAATTATGGCGGCTCTATCTAATTATGCTAAATATGGGAAGGATTCGAGAATGACGGACGTTGTGTCAAAACAAAGGCTGGAAAGCATTAACGTGAACGAACTGATGTCAAAAATTAAGACATTAAACCAATATCCTTACGAGATTTTCATCTACGGGGAAGACCAGAAAGGTTTGGAAAAAGCAGTTAAACCATTCATTGCTAATGCGAAAATACAGCCTGCAAAAGCTAAAGTATATGCAGAACCTACCACGGAAGGGAAAGTATATTTCACAGCTTACGATATGGTACAAATGGAAATGGCTAAAGTTGCCAAAGCTCAGAATGTTGACTTAACCAACTTTGGTAAAGTCAACGTATTCAACGAATATTTCGGCCGCGGACTGTCGTCTATCGTTTTCCAGGAGATCAGAGAAAGTAAGTCGTTGGCATATTCAGCATATGTTTCTTACGCAACGGCTTCTGAAAAAGATCACCCGAATTATGTGACCAACTATATTGGAACGCAGGCCAACAAATTACCTCTTGCGGTAAACGCAATGAGCGATCTGATGGCGGATTTTCCTCAGATTCCGGCACAGTTTGAAAATTCAAAAGGGTCGGCGTTGAAGCAGATTGCATCAAACAGAGTCAACAGAACCAATATTTTCTACAACCAATTGGCATTGAAAAAATTGGGTGTTGATTATGATATCAGAAAAGATATCTATGCAGAGATCCAGAATTTAAGTTTACCTCAACTAACAAGCTTCTACAACGCTGAAATTAAACCATTGAAGTACAACACTGCCATTATCGGGAAAAAAGAAAACCTGAATATGGAATCAATCAACAAAATGGGAGAATTCAAAGAAGTGACCCTTGAAGAAATCTTCGGATATTAATTTTTCGTTAATATAAATTGTTTGAAGTGAAGCAGAAATGCTTCACTTTTTTTGTGGAGTATTTTTCAAACATATTTGGTAAAGTTTGTATATTTCAGCGGTAACAATGATTCTAACAAATCAATTAGAGAATATATGAAAACATTTTTCACATTAATATTGAATTTATTTCTAGGAATAAACGTTTTTGCGACATCACAATATCCTGACAAAATAATTTATAATGGAAAAGAATATGATTTACTTAGCAATCCACTAAACGCATATTTTGAAAAGCATCCAGATAGAATCCCCAAAGGAGGAGTAATGTCATCAGCTTTATGGCGTGGGTATGTAGCGACTTTTGAAATTAAAGATAATCAACTATTTCTTAGGGATATCAAAATTCAATATCATGATACTACTTCAAAAGATAATTACCCGTATAAATGGCGTAGCATATTTAAAGAAGTGTTTCCAGATCAAAAAGATGTGAAAATAGATTGGTTGACAGGGCTTCTGGTTGTGCCGCACGGAGAAATTGTCAATTATGTTCATATGGGATATGGTTCTACTTACGAAAACTATATTTTGTTAGAAATAAACACAGGCGACTTAAAAAAAGAAAAAAGGTATAACTATAAAGAGTATGAAAAATTCAAGGAAAAACAATTCCAAGGGTTTAAACAGACAGACTACTACAAGAAAATAAAAACCGATTTACAAAAAGACGGTAGTTCAGAGGAATTTGTTGACTCATTTTTAAAGAATTTTGTAACAGAATACACCTCTAAAATACTGACAGAATAATATCTGTTGATGTCAAGGAATTGTAATCCATGACCGATACAATATTAATACGCTACGCTATCTTAAATTAAGATTTATATATTGGCTCAAGGGATTAAGGATTAGCGTTAGTAAGATAATTGTAAAAATTAAAAAGGATAGCTAAATTAGGTTAACATGTCACCTCAACCTCTCAATTCATATACGACTTCATGGTTTCGCAGATGATTGAGCTTTAAAGCATACTTTGAGATACTGAGTTTCTAATTATTTCCTCCTTTTATACTTTAAATGAACCAATAGATACACCTCATCTTTTTCTATGTCTTTGCACCAGGTACGCTCAGTAACCAATGCATTTTCATAGAGATAAAGATCTTCCATATTGTTTACGTATTCTAATCTTTCAGAAGTTTTGTATTTAAAAAAAGAAATCAGATTCACCTCATCGCCAATGGCGGGGGCAACAGGAAAATCAACAGAGTTTTCAAAATCAAATTCTATGTCGTAGGAATAAAACCTTACTTTAACGCTCATACTTTTATTTTGATCAAATATATTGAAAATAAAGGATTTTTTAAGAACATAAATTATGCTTAGAACTTTTGAAATTTCTTTTTTTTGATGTGTGTTTTAATTTTAGAGATAACTTTTACGCAAAGTTTGTCATTCGGAAGGAATCTAAACCACATTGTTAGATTCTTCCCGAATGACAAAAATGATGTGAAACTTTTAACATTAAAAAAAAGTCAGCCTTGTATATCTTAAAAACAATATTCTACGATTTCAATTCTTGGATAAACAGACTGATCTCTGTACGAATCAATAAATTATCTCCTAAAAACGTTTCACAGAAAATCTGGCAGATGTTTTCATATTGAGAAATCATAGAAGCCTTTGAAATAATTTTATCACCCACTTTCGGCAAACCAAAGATTTCAATCTTTTTGATATTCGTGATAAAACCAATCACTTGAGTATCTGATTCAGGATTTGCGAAAAAACTTTGTCCGAGAATCGAGGATGAGGTCTGTGCAGAATGCTCGATAAGACCAGCTTCTACAAATTCATTGTTGTGAACAAATATATTCTCTGCAGTGATCTCAAAAGAAGTTTCTGCTTTTTCCTGAGTCAGCTCAAGAATATAATCAACCATCAGCATCGGTTCACGATGAGGTAAAAAATGGTGGATATTGATCATGTTTTGTTCTTGTAATTCCATTTAATATGGTTTGAAATCAATTTTGCTTCCCAGCCTATAAGAAACAAATTGATTTTTTTATTATTTCACAACGGTTTTCATCTGCGATTTTGCAATCACGCTGCCGTTTAATTTAGTAATAATTTCTACTAAAGTTACACCCATCATTTCATTCAGAATGTTTGCCTCAGTGATTAACTGATCGTCAACTTTTGGTAATGCAGAAGCTTCAAAAGATTTTATTGCGCCGATGTAGCCAGTAGGAGCTTCTTTTCCTAGAAGAAAATATTTATATCCGGTGTGTAAAGCCACAGTTTGTGCCTGATGTTCAATCAATCCTGAAGCCTGAAAAATTCCGTCATATACAAACAGATTGCTTTCTTTAATGGTAAATCCTGAGATTACGTGGTTCTCGGAATATTCTGAAACTTCACCCACCATCACAAAAGGAAACTTCTGCGGAATAAGGTTTTCTACAAAACTTTGATCAGAATTGGGTAATGTGATTTCCATTAGCAAACCGTTAATAAAGCACATGAATAAGCAAATCTTCCGCTTTCAGGAACACAAAGAAGAATTCTTTCACCTTTTTTAAGTTTTCCTGAATTCATCAATTGCTCAACAGCAATAAATATAGATCCTGCACCTACATTTCCGACTTCTGAAAGATTATAGAACCATTTTTCCCAAGGGAAATCTAATCCTACATTCGCAAATTCTTCTTTCAAGCCTTCTTTGAAGTATCCAGAAGAAATATGTGCCAAAACGTGATCGATTGAATCGGGATCAAGCTCGTGCTTGTCGAATGAAGTTCTCAAACTTTCAGCACCTTTTACCAGAATGTATTTATCTAAAATCTTAGTGTCTTGTTTTAAAGCAAAAATAGATTGGTTCAGCCATTCTTCAGCAGGATATTCTGCCCAAGATTTCAGGCTTCCGTCTTCCTGTTTTTCGCAGCCGGAATACATACATGCTTCAATTTCGTGAGCGTAAGAGTAGAAATCAATCCATTCGATCTTCAACGAAGTTTCATTTTCTCTTGGTTGTGGTTCCAATAAAAATGCTGAAGCACCATCAGAAAGCATCCATCTCAAAAATTCTCTTTTGAAAGCTACGATTGGTCTTTCTTCAAGCAATTTTAAGTTTTCTGCCTCGTGATTGAATTTATCGGCAGTCATCCATGCAGACATTCTCTCAGAACCTACACAGACTGCATTGTCTTTTACTCCTGCTTTAATGTTTAGAAAACCATAGTTCAGTGCATTCATCCCTGAATTGCAAAGTCCTGTTGCAGTATTAATTTCTACAGACTTCCCGATGTTCAGTTCGCCATGCACCATTGATGAGTGCGACGGCTGAATCTGATCCGCAGAAGATGTTCCGCAAGATAGAAGCTGCATATCTTCTTTTTTGAAGTGCTCATCAAAAAGACCTTCTACGGCTTTGGCGGTGATCTGGGCGTTAGTATGCGTAGGTTTCCCTTCTTTATCTAAAGCGTAATATCTTGTTGTGATTTTATTATTCCTTAGAATCAAAGCTCGCGCTTTAGAAGGTGTATTATTTACCAGGCCAAGATAGCTTTCCATTTCGTCATTCGAAACCGGCTCATTCGGCAAGTATGTTGAAGCTTTTGTTATAAATACGTCTTGCATTTCTATTTTAAATTAATTCCTTGTAAATATTCTTTTTGTTTCTGTCTTTTAGACCATAAAACTGGTGCTAATAATATATGAAAAACCAAAACAATGGGTGAAATGATCCAAATTGCTGCCATCAAATATACCTTAAAGAATTTGATCAGCAAAGGTCGTTTTTCTTTTTTCTTCATAATCAGATTGCTCCATATGATAAAGATTTTATTACCTACCTTCTCCACGCGTACCAAGAACGGTCTGATCTCTACGGCTCCGTTTTTCACCAGATCGGGCTGAAGATTTGCAAAATCGTTATTGTCAAAATGATTTTCAATGATCTTCCCGTATTTGCCGGCTCCGTTAATTTCTTCATTAGAAACTCCGGCTGCAGGCAGCATTCCTGATTTTTCTTTTTGTCCGGTTGTCAGCCAGCGAAGAATCGTTAGAACACTGGTGTAATTATCATGCCTGTCGACCAATGCAATATTGCCGACTAATTTGGCATTCATGTTCTTTAAATAAACTTTTAGCTTTTCCTGAGAAAGCATCCACATATTTCGGGTTCCGGAAACGGTAACGACAGGCGTATCTTTTAACAATACCTCAGCATAACCGCTTTTCAGAAATGAAATGATCGGAATGGATGGCGTAAGGTACCAAACCTGATATCCGAAAAGGATAAGGTCATATTTTTTGTTCAGCACGTTTTCTGGTGGCGGTAGAATCTCGCTCGGAATCTGCAAATAAGATTCTGGAAAAGTGTTGAAAAAGACATCACTCGACCAAGGGAAAGGGAAATCCTCTTTCATCCGAATGTTGTAATACGTCACCTTATATTCGTCTTTTTTATCTTCAAACGGCCGGGCAATATTCTTCATAATCTCCTCCAGCTGGCCTGTTTGCGTATAATATAGAACAAGTACGTTTTTCTGCATTAATATTCTTTATGGATTACAAAAATATGCTTTTAAAATTTATTATTGTTGTCTGAACACTCTTATTGATTCGGAAGTGAGTACTAAGTTAAATGCAGTATCGTTAAAATCTGCATGGTGCGGATTGGTGAAAATAACGGTTTTTGGAAGATGAGTTATTTCTTTTACCTCAAAATTTGGATCTGAAACCAAAAGAACATCGATATCTTTGGTAACTTCGCCCATATTTTTAATGTATTTTATTTTTCTTCTTTTTACAACATAATTATTTTCGGCAACCTGTCTTTTTTCCTCATTTTTAATGGAACTGAAGATCTTTCTTCCCGCCTGTTGGAGTGTTAATAGTATATCAATTTGTCCAAAATCATCTGCGATATGTAAAATGTTTGCGTCCTTTGCAATGTGTTTATTTAGTTTAAAGTAAACCGATTTGTTCTTATTGAAATCTTGTTTGACCTCTTTTACAACTTCGGTTTCTTTATAGAGAAAATTTAAAAATAATTTCTTTTTAAAATAATTTTCGTCTTCAATTTCGTTTCTCAGTTTGGCAAACTCATTTCTGAAATAATAATTGATGTTTTTAGCACGTTCTTTATAAGTCGTTCCAAATGACAAATCGTCTTTACTAATCCTGTTGCCAACTTTTACGACAATATTGCCATCGTAAATAATGAAATCACCTTTAGGCAAAACTTCAGAATTCCCGTGAATGTAGAGCGGTAGAACGTCCAAACCAAATTCTTCAGCCAAATAAAAAGCCCCTTGATGAAAGCGTTTTACATCATTTGTATATGATCTTTCAGCTTCCGGAAACACAACTAAGGAATAGCCTTGTGCGATTTTTTCTTTCAGTTTTTCTTTTCCATTTTCAATACCTTGCGAAACGGGATAAAACCCTAAAGCTTTCACCAGTTTTCCAAAAACCGGAGAATCGTACACCCAATCATTGACTAAATAAACAATTTTGTGCGTTGCCATAGCAATCGCCAAAGTATCCAAAAACGAAGTGTGATTCGCAATGATTATAGCAGGCTTGCTGAAATCTTCTTTAGGATTGGTTATGACTTTCTTCTTAACAAATGGATTTCCGTATAAAACCGAGGTTAAAAATTTAGCTAAAATCAATTTGATAGTCTCTAAAGTTTTCCCTTTGGAATTTTTCACGAAAATACTTCCGATAACAGAAAATATCAATCCGCCCAACCCATAATAAATAAAAAGAATCACAGAATGTAAAAACAGCCTCAATGTAATTGGCGAAAGTCCTTTTTTAGTTCGGTTAATAATTAAAAATCTGAACCAAAACGGATATAAAGTCGAGGTAATGATAATCACAGAAAGCATTCCGATCAAAGCAACCAAAGCCAAAGAATGCAATGCCGGATGTTTTGCAAATATCAAAGATCCGATGGAAAGAATCGTGGTGAAAACTGCTAAGATAATAGAGATTCTATATGTTGGAAGTTCGTTTTTTCCCGTTGTATGTTCTTTCTGCATTGCTTTGGTGAGAAAAATGCTGAAATCGTCGCCTACACCAAAAACCAAAGTGCAGACAATGGTGCTGAAAATATTGAGTTCTAATCCTAAAAAGTAGAGAATTCCCGCTGTAACAACGCCCGTCAAAACAATCGGGAACATTGTGAGCATTGTCAATTCGAAATTTCTGAAGAAAACTATAATCGTAAGAAGAATGGCTAATAATGAATAATTGATCAACGTGCTGAAATCTCTTTTTAGCAGGCCCAAAAAATTCTCGTTCATTTGCTGACGGTCGATTGCGATCGCGTCGTGTTTCTTTTCAACATCTCTTATGAAAGCATCTCTTTTCTTTTCATCAACTTTTACCACATTTGAAACTGTGTAAAAACCATTTTCCTGACTAAGAAACTCTGAGATTTGAAGCGCTTTTATTTTTTCGTAATCTTTTAAACTTAAAGTGGAGTAGGTTTTGTTTAAATTTTCATTAAACTGGTCGAAAGCTGAAGAATTAAAGCCAAATTTATTTCCGTTGCTGAGCAACTCAGAAATTGTTTGACTTTTCTTGTTTTCGTTCCAGAATTTCTGCCAGATTTCTATTTTTTTCTGCTGGTCTTGTTCAGATAAAACAACATTCCCAAGTGAGTTGTAGCTTAATATTTTTCCTTCTTCTTTTTCCTTTTCTAAAAATTGGCTCAAATCTGAATTTCTTGCCAAAGCTTCTTCTTCAGAATTCCCGTAAGAAATGGTATAAATTGATTTTGAAGTGATGTCGGAAAGCTTTTCAAGTTTTGCTTCACTTATTTTTAAATCTTTCGGTATGTAATTTAAATCTCCGATATCTTCATTAAAACCAACGTGTCTGAAACCAAACAGACACGCAATAATTATTAGTGAGCAACCGATAATCAAAGGTTTGTTTTTCTCATAAGGATAATGCCCGATTTTGTCAATAAAATTTGTGTTTACTTTTCCCGATTTATCCTTCGGATGATACAGTTGCGGGACAATAATTAGAGCTGAAACAGAAGAAAACAAGACCGTGATCGATGCAAATAGTCCTAAATCTTTCAACGCTTCCGAACGCACGAAAACCAGACATAAAAATGAAACTGCCGTAGTCGCACTACTCAGAATAATCGGCTGGGTAATCTCTTTATAAAGCTCTTCGATATTGTTGTTGTGCTTGTAATGAGTAAGAATATGGAGCGCATAATCTATCGTAATTCCAATTAAAATGGCTCCAACACTCAATGAAATGGCAGAAATTTTATCTTTAATAAAATACAAAACCATCAACGCCAACAAAACTGAAAATAAAGTCGGCAGAAAAATAACGATGGGTGTGAAAAAACTTCTGAAATAATAAATCAATAAAATCATTAGAACAGTCATCGAAATAATCACCGTATTCTGAATGTCTTTCTTTATTTGCTGGGCGTTCGCAACGGCAATAACCGGCGACCCGAAATAACTTAGCTCTGTTTTTCCTTTGAATTCTTTGTTGAGGTTGCCTTTGATTTCATTGAGTTGATTGACGAAAGCTTCATTGTTTTTGGTGTCGTTGCTTTTGTTTTTGGGTTCGATGAAAAGCAGAAGGTTTTTGCCGTCTTTGGTAACGACATAGTTGTCTTCAAGCTTAAAATCTTTGCTGATGTTTAATGCGTTGAGTTTTTTGAGCCCTAAAAAAGTGATTCCCAGAGGATCCTTTTTAATGAATTCTTTTGTTACCAAACTTGTTGGCGAAACCAAAGAAACGTAATTGTTCTCAACTTGCTTGGCAATGCTGTCTTTTTTAAGCTTCCTTTCAATTTCGTTGTAATCAATTTCGTCTAAAAATAATGGAAGATTCTGATTGACAAAATCAAATGTTTCCGAAATCTCGTTATCATTTACTTTTCCCTGAATCGAGCCGATGTATTTGCTTAAAGGTTTTGTTTTCTCCAGAAATTGGTCGGCAGTTTCAGATAATTGGAAATTACTATCTTTTGATTTGTTTTCGATGATGACGATAATTTTATCCGAAAAGTTGAGTTGTTTCAGGACTTTTGCCGTCAAATCTGATTTTTCATTTTTGGGGATGATCTGATTGATATCTTCTTCGAAATTGATTTTCGATGCAAATAACAGGCACAATAAAGCAACTCCCAATGCAGATGCAATAGAAATAATTCTGTTTTTGGCGATCAGATAATATAAAAAAATGAAAAGGCGATGCACGATATTTTAAATCAAGTTTGCAAATTTAATTTTTTATAGAGTAGTTTAAAACATTTGTGACAAGTTTTCATCGAAAGTCAATAAAATATACTATTTAAAATGAAAAAAACTTTTACTTTTGCAGAAGTTCCCTTTTTTGCTTACAAACATTTAAGACACAAAATTATTCTTAATTGCGGAACGTGTTGATATGTTCAGAACATTAGATGAAAAATTAAACGGATTTCTTTTTGTAATCATACTTCCAATTTTGTTGTTTGTAATGTCTTATTATGGGTTTGAATCTTCGTATACGAGATTTAAAACTTCAGAAAGACCTCCTGATTTTTTGTTTTCATCGGTCTATTCTTACCGTATTATTCCAAATTATCTGAGTATTCATATAACAGATTTTATGGAGTACATGATTAATCATCACCTTTCATCCATAAAGGATTTGCTGTCTAGAAACGGTACACCCTTCTATCACGGGCTTTTTCTGACGAATGGTTTTTTTTTAATACTGTGCTCACTACTTTTAGATATCATTTTACGATACAAGGCAATTGATTTGCTTATCAACATTAACATCAGGAGAATGATTCATCTTTTACTGATTTTCTTCATTGTAATTACTCAATATACACCGTCAAACTGTGATACCATTGCTTTATGCTGTTATCTGACAGGTGTTTTACTGACACTGAAGTATTTTCATTCCGAAAAAATGATTTTTTTTTATACTCTGATTCTGCTTATTGCGCTGTCTACTCTGGTAAGAGAAACCGCATGTCTTAATATTGCCTTCTTTGCGTCTGTTTTCTTTAGCGTAAAGGAATTTAAACAAAGAAATTATAACTTCATTTTAAAAATTATTCCTTTAATAATTGCATTTTTGCTTCCTTATTTAAGCTTGAGAGTGATTCTAGATAGAGAGCAAACCAGTTTTGTAGAAGGATTTTATATTGGTAAAAATTTTTCGAGTCCTTTCAATCTTGCAGGATTACTTTTCGCAGCAATCGTACTTTATTATATGTACCGGCTATGTAATAGAGCAAAAAATCAGGTGGTTTTTAGGAAATATTTATTTTTTTCACTGCCTTATCTGGGAATGATAACTCTTGTAGGTCTTTTTTGGGAAGTGAGACTTTTTTTACCGCTTATTATTACAGGGGCACTTGTGGCGTGTCATGATTTTAAAAAACTTTATAACTAGGCCATGAGTTTACTGCATCCTTATTTTATTATAGCAATTGTCTACATGGTTTTCTTTAGTATTCAAGAAGTATATGGTAGAAAAGTCGAGACGAAATGGCTGTGGTTTTTGGGGATTTATCTGATCATTCTGGCGGGATTTCGTAAGAATGTGGGGCCTGATTACGGTAGTTATGTCAATATATATATATATTCAGACACCAAAGATTACATCAGCATTTTGCTTGCAGCTCTGTCTTTAGAAGGTGGGCAACCTATGGAATTGGAATGGCTTTTTGTATTTATAAATAAGGTTTTGCTGAATGTTTTTAATGCTCCGTTTTATATTTTGACACTGGTGGTGGCAGCAACGGCAATTTTTTTCAAAATACGGTTTATTAATGATAACACTTTTTACCCGTTTACGCTTTTAGCCTTATTATTTATACCTGGTTTCTTTGTGGGAGAATCTGGACAGATCAGACAAAATCTGGGCTCTTTTATTGTCTATTTTGCACTGAGATATATAAAAGAACGAAAACTTTGGTGGTATCTTATATGCGTTTATTTGGCTGGTGGAATTCATAATGTTTGTTATCTGTTTTTACCAATGTATTGGGTTGCAAGAATACCACTGAATAAATTTTGGATGCTTGCATTAATCATAACTTCCATCTTTTTATCTCCATTTGAAGTCTATAAATCTTTTGGTGGTTTTTTAAATAACATTGCAGGTGATAATGTGATCGCGATAGGATTTAATGGTTATATGGACGAGACTTATCAAAGGCTTAATGGAGGGTTTGGGATTCCGGAAGCTATGATGGCTATAGTAACTTTTTTCCTCTTTGCTTTTGATACGAAAATGGTTGAAAAATATCCTTATTATGAATATCATAGAAACTATGCCGTCATAGCAATTTGTTTTTATTTTATTTTTAGAAATAATCCGATTTTCTCTTCCAGATTAGCAGGAACCTTTATGATGTTTGCTTATCTATTGATTCCTAATTCAATGTATGTAGTAAATGACAGAACCAAAAAATTGATTCATGCATTCATTATGCTCCTTGTTATATTTTATTTTATTGTTTTCGCAAGTTTCAAAAATATGAAAGCAGGAAGGTTTACCAGTGAGCTATATCAAAACTATGTTCTTCCTTAAATCATCATCATCATGAGTGAAAAGAAAGACAGAATTTTTGTATTAGACGGATTAAGGGGTTTAGCCATCCTTTTGGTTTTGCTTTTTCACGGGTATTATATATGGACTGATTATTATCCGTATAAAAATTTATATGAAAACAATATTTTGTTTAAATACGGAAGTCTTGGCGTTCAGCTTTTCTTTCTGATCTCAGGTTTTGTAATCCTGATGTCTGTAGAAAGAACAACAACTTTTTTTAAATTTATTAAAAATCGCTGGATGCGTCTTTTTCCAAGTATGTTGATTTGTAGTCTGATCATTTATTGTACAGCAGGCTTTTTTTATGAAAGACCATTTGGTGTACCTGATTTAAAGTCTATTTTACCAGGTATTCTTTTTATTAATAATGGTATTTTAGAAAAAATTTTCAAAACAGACTTTCCCGTTTTAGAATTGTCATTTTGGTCATTGTTTGTAGAAGTGAAATTCTATGTAATTTTTGGATTCTTATACTATACTTTTAATAGAAAAGTTGGTTTAATAGGGATATTTTTGCTTTATCTGACCGCTGTTTTGATGCAGATTCTAATCTTCCACAAGTTTTTCTCTGAAACAGCATGGATGAAAATTTACATTGGATCTTTTATACACTTCGGATGGTTTGTTGTAGGAGCTTTAACCTATATTTATTATCAGAATCGAGAAAAAAAATATTTTTGGCTGATAGTTTTTACTGCAGTAAGCTCGCTTGCTTATACCTATAAATTTCAGGATCTTACAATGTTTACATACCTAGTGATTTTGAATATTATTTTCTTCCTTGCTCTTTTCTCTGAAAAATTTGGAGTTTTATTTAATTCACTATTTTTTAAATTTGTTGGCTTTATAAGCTATCCGTTGTATTTATTGCATGAGAATATGCTGATCTCACTGATTATTAAAATCAACAAAAATTTCCCACAAGTTCCACATTTTTTATTACCTCTCGTTTCTTCTATATGTATCGGGTTATTAGCATATATAACAGCTAAATTCTTAGAACCTTATTTTCAAAGGAGATTAAAAAAAATAATCTGATAGTTCTTATTCCTACTAATTTTTTATTCAACATTATTATCTGCTTGCTGGTATTTTAGGTGGCAGTTTTTGGTATAAGTAATAATACTCTCATAAAAGGCTGCGTTTTAGGCTGTATTTTTTCCATAAAATAATTAAAATTTTAACATATTTTAATATTAATAAAAGTTGATTCTGCGCATACCACATTGTTCACAGATTTTTGTACTTTTGCCCGCATAATACAAAATGAATTATTTATTAATAATGAAATAATTTTCGTTATTTCATTATAGAAATGTTTTATATTTATAGATATTTAAAACAAATGGATTATTGCTTGTTTTAGATCAAATTTGAAACTGTTTGATTAATCGCATTATTAATTATGAAAAGTACAATGAATAAAAATCTATTAGCTTTGCTCTGCTTAGTTTCTTTAAATGTGTATTCTAACAATAAGCTGGAAGCAGAAAGAAATTTTACAGGTACCGTAGATAAAGTCCAGAACCTGATAATAAAGGATACCTTAGTTAAGTCTTCTGATAATATAAATAGTCCGGAAAACAATCAGTTGAGAATAGCAGGAACTCCCGATTGGACAAAAGCCCCGAACAGTTATATCTTTGACCCAGCACAAAATGGGGAAGGGCTATTGATTCCTGTAAAAAAAGCCTATGAGATGTGGCGAAGCTATAAATATTTGGCAAGCGCTGGAACTATAAAAGGAAAAGTAACTGCCGATGTGCTTTGGGAAGATGTTCCGGGACTTATCAAATCAGGCGCCAATTACAATTTAGAAGTGATCGACTCCGGAGAGAACGGGAAAATCAAAGTCATGATCAACAAAGCAAAAAAAGGTAACGCTGTAGTCGCTTTCAGACTCAATGGCGTAATCTTTTGGTCTTGGCATATCTGGGTAACCGATGATCCCACTAATGGATCAACATATAAAAGTTTTACAGCGGTCAGGAGAGAGAGAAATAACGGTGTAATAGAAAATATTCCTGATGCCGACTGGAAGTGGATGGATAGAAATCTAGGAGCCATAACCAATAGCAATACAGGTGGAGAGTGGAACAGGAGTGGTGGATTACTTTATCAATGGGGAAGAAAAGATCCTATCCCGCCTTTGGTTTTAAGAGGGAATGATTTTTACGAAGTTTCAGGATCTATAGGAAAGGTAAGACACAGGAACGCAAAAAATTTCACCAATGCAATTAATTTTGATGTTCTCAGAAAATTTGTCTTGCTTTCTAATGCTACTTTAGATAACAATCTTCAGCTTTCCGTAAAAAATCCGTTAAGCTTAATATATGTCAATAAGGATGATAATTCGGGGCCGGCTTATTATAATAATAATGCGAACCTGATGATCAATTGGTTTGGGAGATCTGCAAATGTAGCTGACAGCAAATTGACAGAGCTCAACCTTTGGTCAGACAATTCAAGAGGATTACTGCCCACTAACTATAATTTTTATAGTAGCAATGCGCCATATCGTGATAAATCGCCGTTTGATCCGTGCCCGAATGGATGGAGAATTCCCTCTATGCTAGTACCGAATCTTGCTTCGGGTGCTTATGTTGACGATATTAGAATCGACTATTCGCCCTTCGGATTGCAGACTACTTTAGGTAAAAATACTTTCGAATCAAACGGATACCATATTATTAAGCCCAATGATTCTGGTGTTCCGGCTTTTATGACTGGTTTTAAATTGTACACAAATGTTGGCTTTGACCTGTCAAATGTAGGGGGCAATAATATGGGAATATTTCCAGGTACAGGACAGTTAGCAATTAATGCACAGGGAGGGCAATACACTGATCAGCATCATGTAGCTTTGTGGACCGCAACATTAACGCGCTTTTTTGATGCAACTCCCGCTGTAAGCGCAAGAGCGCTGTTTATGGTCTCTGATAAATATCAAAATGATATTCCAAATCCAGCGTTGCCAACCATAAAAGGCAGAAATTGGTATATGCCCACAGCAACAGCTAAAACTTCTGATGCAAATGGGTGCAGGTGTATAAAAGATCCTTTATACGTGGTCAATGGATATGATTTTCCAACACAATATTTAAATACAGATACTGAATATACAGAAGGCTTAAATAATCCTAATACCTATCAGGTCGTAAAAAGTGCAACATCTGCAACTGTAGAAATTCCGGTAACAAAAGCTTTTTCAGTTCAGAGTCAATTATTGAATAACCCCTCCATTTTAGATCCTGCAAATTTTAATAATCTTAAAGCAAATGTTTTATGGACAACAAATACAGATTTAATTAGTACGGTTTCTATAACAAATCCTTCTCCGGGTTCGGTTTCTGGTCTTATAAACTCTAAAATTGCAGTTTCATTAAATCCGAATCAGAGTGGAAATGCAGTCGTAACTCTACATAACGGAAGTATCAGCAATCCCGTATATTGGTCATGGCACGTTTGGGTGACAGATACAGCAGTTGGTTCGTATACTTATACTACAGAGCTTCCAAACTCTGTTGCAACAAACTATGTCAACTACATACCTTTAGGTGAAATTTTCAAGACAGAATTTATGGATAGAAATCTGGGTGCTACTGATGCATTTCCAGTGGTTGCAAATCCTCTTGCGCCTACTATCGATGAATATGAGAAAATCAGAGCATCAACAGGGTTACAATATCAGTGGGGTAGGAAAGATCCTATCCCGTCATTTCAATTCGCAGACAACCGTGCACCGTACAATGTATTTTTAGGGAATGCAAATGCAAATGGTGCAGTCGCATATACAACGCTTACCCCGGCGGTTTATAATGATTTGTCAGGGTCATACATCATTCCCTATGATACATATACGAATGGTTCTAACGCAAATATTTTGCCGACTGATAAAACTTCAGATAAAATAGCGAAGGTCTTATCATACTCTGTAAAAAATCCTTTAGCTTATATGATCCCGAGTGCATTGGCACCATACAATACAACTGTTCCAAATTACACCAACGGTACAGACTGGTTGTTAAATGAGCCTAACGCTGCTGCAGACAGATGGGGAAGGGGTGGAAAAAAATCTCCGTTCGATCCTTGCCCGGAAGGTTGGAGGATTCCGGATGTTACTGGCGTGGCCATTATTACCAACTTTGATTATGGTCTTTCTCCGTGGTATAAAAAAGATAAAAAAGCAGCAACAAGTTATAGTGTAATTAATGATTATGTAGGCGTAAGAGTTCAAAATACTACAGCTTCTACTATAGGATATACTTTTAATGATTTGAGTTATCCTGTGGGTAATTATCCTAATTCTGGTTCGCGTGGTATCAGAAGTGTTATCGCTAATCAAAGTGCACAAGGAACTTTTAATACAAATAATTTCCAATATCCAGCGATCTGGACAGCAGCTTTAAATTCAAATTATCTTGGAAGACCCATCAATTTACTTTTCAATGCGTCTTCAAACGCTATGATTGCCTTCCATGATAATAATGATCCTTATTTTGGAATAAACTGCCGTTGTGTGAAAGTTAAATATGACCAAAATGGAAATGAAGAAGGTCCTATTCCCGCACTTCCGGTAACACCTGGTGCGACAGTAAAAGCATCAAATATATTTTCTAAGAAAGAAATAGGAGAGATCAAAAGAGAAAATAAAATTATATTATTCCCAAATCCTGTAAAAGATATATTGTATATTAAAGCAACTGATGCCAAAGATTACTATTATCAAATCTACAACGCATCGGGTCAGATGGTAAAATCAGGTAAATTTGAAAACACTCAGACTGATGTTTCCTCATTGATTTCGGGAATTTATTTGGTGAGAATAAATAATTCTGAAACAGTGGTAAAAATCGTGAAACAATAAACATTCGTGGTTTATTGGTTTATGATTTGATAAAAATAAATATTAATTTACAAGCAGAACAGTGACTATTGTTCTGCTTTTTTTATGTAGATAACTGATCAGAAAAATTCATGACTATTCAATGTATCAAATATATAAAATGATAATATCTATTAGTTTAATGTAAAATGAGCTCTTTTACCTTAATTTTTTCAATAGAATCAATATCACAACAATCAATATTGTATAAAATTGGATGACTGAAAAATTCATCTAATAAAAAAGCTTTACTTTTGCAAAAATTTAGAGAATGTCGAAAAATTTAGTAATCGTCGAGTCTCCGGCAAAAGCAAAAACTATTCAGAAATATTTAGGGAAGGATTTTGAAGTCAAATCGAGCTTCGGGCACATCCGTGATCTTCCAAAAAAGGGAATGGGGATTGACCTTGCCACTTTCAGTCCGGATTACGAAGTTTCCGCCGACAAAAAAAAGCTGGTCACAGAATTAAAATCTGCCGTAAAGAAAGCTGAGATGGTTTGGCTCGCTTCCGATGAAGACCGTGAAGGTGAAGCTATCGCATGGCATTTGGCAGATGAATTAAAATTGAAACCCGAGAACAGAAAAAGAATTGTTTTTCACGAAATCACTAAAAATGCAATTCTAAAAGCAATAGAAAACCCGAGAGATATTGACCAAAACCTAGTAAATGCCCAACAGGCAAGAAGAGTTCTCGACAGGATCGTAGGTTTCGAAATGTCACCGGTACTTTGGAAAAAAGTAAAGCCGGGCCTGTCAGCAGGAAGAGTGCAGTCGGTTGCAGTAAGATTAGTAGTAGAGAGAGAAAAAGAAATCCGCCAGTTTGTACCAAAAGCGACCTTCAAGCTTGACGGTATTTTCTTGAATAAAGCAGGACAGGAGATTGCTTCCAAGCTTAAAAAAGATTTCGAAAAAGAAGCAGATGCAGAAAAATTCTTAGAATTAGCACGAAGCACAGAGTTCAAAGTCTTGAATGTTGAAACTAAGCCCGGAACACGCTCTGCTTCTGCGCCGTTTACCACCTCAACGCTTCAGCAGGAAGCTTCATCAAGATTAGGCTATAATGTTACCAATACGATGCGTTTGGCTCAGAGATTATATGAAGAAGGATTCATTACCTACATGAGAACCGATTCCGTAAATCTTTCACAGGAAGCCATTGACGGTGCTAAAAAGCAAATTACATCAGAGTACGGCGCAGAATATTCTGCACCCAGAAAATATACCACCAAATCATCATCGGCTCAGGAAGCTCACGAGGCGATCCGTCCGACAGATTTTTCTGTAAAATCTATCAGTGATGTTCAGTTGAGTAAATTGTATCAGCTGATTTACAGGAGAACTTTAGCTTCTCAGATGGCGAATGCCAAAATCGAAAAAACGGTTATTGAAATTGGCAATGCAAAGCTTCCGCAGCATTTTGAGGCACAAGGTGAAGTGATCATCTTTGATGGTTTCCTTAAAGCTTATGGAATTGTGAAAACCGAAGAAGACGACGAAGAAAGCAACGAAAAACTATTGCCTAAGGTTACCGTAGGTGAAGTGGTAGACTATAAAAAAATTACCGCTACTGAAAAATTTACCAGACCGAGTGCAAGATATACCGAAGCAGGTTTGGTAAGAAAATTAGAAGAATTGGGAATTGGCCGTCCGTCAACCTATGCACCAACCATTCAGACGATTCAGAATCGTGAGTATGTAGATAAAAGAGAGTTGGAACCGCAGACCCGTGAGGTGGTAAGAATTTCTTTAGCGAAAGATAAAATTAAAAAAGAAGTTCTTGAAGATAAATTCGGGGGCGATAAAAATAAATTTATTCCTACCGATATAGGTGAAGTAGTCAACGATTTTTTAACCAATAATTTCGCAGAAATTCTTGATTATGGTTTTACAGCAAGAGTTGAAGAAAGTTTTGATGAAATTGCCAACGGAGCTCAGAAGTGGAAAGAGATGATGACCGATTTCTACTCAAAATTCCATCCAAGGATTGAAGATGTAGAAGAAAATGCAGATCGTGCCAACGGAGAACGTCTTTTAGGTGTAGATCCAAAGTCAGGAAAGAATATTTATGCAAGAATCGGAAGATTCGGACCAATGATTCAGATTGGCGAGCAGGATGATGAAGAAAAACCGATTTTCGCATCATTAATGGCCGGACAGAATATTGCAACCATCGCTTTGGAAGATGCTTTAGAGTTGTTTAAACTACCATTTGAATTAAAAGATTTTGAAGACCAGTCGGTAACAATTGGTGTCGGAAGATTCGGGCCTTATGTGAAATGGGGTGAAACGTACATCAGTATTCCTAAAGGTGAAGATCCGCTTTCTATAGATCAAAAACGTGCAGAGGAAATTATTGCTGAAAAGAAATTAGCCGATGCACCGATTGCCAACTTCAAAGGAGAGCCAATTACTAAAGGCACCGGAAGATTCGGGCCTTTCATCAAATATCAGAGCATCTTTATCAATGTTCCGAAGCGATATGATTTTGAGAATCTTTCTCAAAGCGACATCAACGAACTGGTAGAAGCTAAATTAGAAAAAGAAGCCAACAGATACATCCAGCAGTGGGAGAAAGAGAAAATTTCTCTTGAAAACGGAAGATGGGGACCTTTCATCAAATTTGGAAAAGGAATGTTCAAAATTCCAAAGAAAAAAGATGACACCAAGTATGAAGCAGATGACCTGAAAGAAGTTTCTCTTGATGAGGTTAAAAAATGGATTACCGCACAGGATCCTAAAGCTTTTGCGGAGAAAAAGAAGACCGCAGCAAAAAAGCCGGCTGCTAAAAAGGCGACGACATCAAAGAAAGCTCCTGCTAAAAAGCCAGTTGCTAAGAAATAAGTCGTTTTAACCTGATATATATAGACCCCTTTTGATGATTTTCAAAAGGGGTTTTGTTTTATAGAATACATGATATAAAATTGTTTATTAATTATAATAAACCTGACTGCGTATTTCACAATGATTGTCTCCGTTGATTTTGCCCTGTACTACATGTATATAAAGACCCGGCGTCACATTCCATAAACCGTTTTGCAAAAAAAAGCCGCCCCCGCCTACTTTAAATAAACTGGTTCCTGTTATCTTAGAACTAGCACAGTTCGTTGAGTGAATAATCTGAATTTGTGGCTGAGTGATTGTGATTTGAGGACTTACCGAAGCACTGGGATTTGCTTGTAAATATGAAGCGCTTATATTAAGTGGTGGTTCTAGCAATTCCTCCATATTAAAAGATTCTGAAATGGTCAAATTATTTAGCATATCATCAGTGATCAGATTTTCGATGTCATCATTCACACTCAGAATGTTTTCTGCATATTGTATAGCTGAATTGTCATCATTCATAGAAAAAGCGTAATATTTTTTAGCGCCTAGATCATTAATGCATTCAACTGTATAATGACTTGGATTCGATCCATGTTTTTCTAAAATTTTGCACGTGTACATATTTTCTGATTTTTGTGGTGTTTAATTTAATTCGATGTTGAGCTTTCGTTATGATAGTTAATTGATGCTTCTGATTGAAATCACAAGATTCTTAGCATCCACATGGAATGGGACAATCAACCCACGAGCATGATCCGTCAACGGAACAAAACTGTGTCTGACATTTTACAGTTCCATGTGCAATTACGCAAAAGCAAGTTCCTGGTCCACAGCATTGTCTGTCTTCCATCTTTGTAATAGTTGCACCTTTTGTTACATGAGTTACTTTTCCCTCATTTAATTCTAACACATTAATAATTTTTTTATTTACCTCTTCACCAGATTCATTTTCGTCCATTTCATAATGGATGATAATGTTTTCATTCTGAGATTTGAAATGTCTCAATTGTGCCTTAACCTCACCAAAAGAAGAAATTCTATTCAGTTCTGTGAAGATTAATTTTTTTTCATCGAAGTTCAGGATGATATACATGTTTTTATATTTAAGTTATGCCAACTTTTAATTCGGGGTTGGCTTGTCGATTATTATTGTTTAATTTAATCCAAAGACATTATTGTCCCTGTGTAAGCGCATACACAGTCTTTCCAAGTTACACAACCATCATAGCAATAAATTATATTTTTGGGTGGATAGACATGGTGTTCTAGTAAAATTTGATAACCTTCGATATCTACACTTTGTCCTTTTGAAAGTATAAATGTATTTTTCCCTGGTTTTTTATTACTTAAATACACAACTAGTATAGTGGGAACATCTTTCCTTACCGAATTTTCGTATGAAATACGATAGCGATGATCCTCAGTTAAATCTACTAATACGGTATTTGGTGTTGGGTATTGAGCAAAATCAATTTTCCAATTTGTAGCTATTGAATTGTGCTTTTTTAAACTTAATGAATCTTTTGTATTAGATGTGCTAATAGATTGACCGTTTGTAAATGTCAGTGTAAAAATGACAGCCAGAAATAAATATTTGTTCATCGTTTATGATTTTATATTAGATTGATACTATAATCTTTATCGTTTAAATTCGTCTATTCAAAAAAACTGATGAGCGAATTATCCTTTCATTCATAACCCCTCAAAAAAATTACGATCCAATCAACTGCATTCAAAACCTGCTTTTAGCATCATTATCCATTGTTTGTGCACCTTTTGGCAATGTTCTGATAAAGTGAATATTTAAAATGTAGTTTAGTTTAGAAGATGAGCCCTAATCATTTTTTTTATAAAAAGTTACTTGCGCTTAGAGGCGATCTCAACAAAACTGCTAATCTATTTCAGAAATTATCAATTTGTCTGAATTTAATTTGTTTATTAATTAAAATTAGTAAATTTAAATATACAATTGTTATATTTTTGTTTAAAATTTTAAATTGTATTTGATTAATAACCAAATGATGTAAACTTAACACTTCTTTAAATTCTAAAATAAATGTCTTTCAGTTTGAATAAAATTCGAAAAAAGCAATATGCTTAAATATCTTAGATTGATAATGGTGTATTTTTCTAAGATCGTTGAAGACAACTTGAAATATAAAAATGAAAACTAGTTGCATGATTTAATCGTATGTTATTTCAAACCATAACTATGCTTCGTTTCATTCTCATCATTATCCTTTTCATTCTTTCACTCGTCAACTTTTTCCCGGTACCAAGCCAGAGCATATGGTATGTCGGGATTGCCGTTCCTGAATTTCCGTGGGTTTTTTTGCTGGTGTCATTGGCTTTATTTCTATGGAGCTTGTATTCCAAAAAATTCAGGAAAGCATCGCTTGTCATCAGTGTTGTTACATTTGCTATTCTCAGTTCGCCAATTGTGCGTGCCTATAATGTGGGAAGCCATTTGAGCGAAGACCTTGAAAATTCGTTTGGAGTGAAACATGCTGACATGAAAGGCTTTTATCAGGAAAAACCTTTCAGTTTTCTCCAAATGTTTACAGGTAATGGCGCAAAAGAGATTCCATTCAAAACATATCATTTTGCAAAACCTTCCGGGGTTGATCTTACTTTGAATTTCACACCTTCAGCAATTCCAGGTGTTCGTCCGTGTCTGATCGTTGTGCATGGTGGTTCTTGGAAACGGGGTGACAACAGTGAAATTGCAGCCGCTAATAATTATTTTGCCAATGCCGGTTATCAGGTGGCAACCATCAATTACAGACTGGCTCCCCGATTTCCCAGTCCGGCTCAGCAAGAAGATCTGCATTCTGCATTCAGATGGATTCGAAGACATGCAAGTGAGTTGAAAATCGATACCACAAATATTGTCCTGATGGGAAGATCTGCAGGTGCGTCCATCGTTTTGACTATGGCGTATACCGGAAAAGAAAATGGGGTAAAAGGTGTTGCTGCTTTTTATGGAGCGATCAATATGCCTTGGAGTTATAAAAATCCCGACAATCCTTTAATTATGGACTCTAGAGAAGTACAGCGAGATTTTCTCGGTGGCACACCAGAAGAAGTTCCTGAAAGATACATTGCAGAATCACCATTGTTTCATATCAATTCAAAGACAACTCCGACATTGCTTGCTCATGGTTGTCTTGATGCTCACGTTTGGCATATCCAAAGTGAAATGATGAAAAAAGAATTAGACAAACATCATGTGAAAAGTTATCTGCTCACTATTCCGTGGGGAACTCATGGTTTTGAATATAACCTAAATGGTCCTGCGGGTCAGTTGTCAATGTATTCGGTTGAGAGATTTTTCTATTCTGTGACGCAGATGAAGAGATGAGAAACTTTTAATTATTCAAGCTCTGATTTGTTTTATTTGAAAAACTTAGGGATCTTGGTTAAGTAGAACGCCTTTGCGAACTTAAAAACAGTTAGTATTTAAAAAAATCTTTGCGGACTTTGCGTTAAAAATAAGCTTTATGAATCAATAAATCAATAAACCCTAAGGCGCAGGACACTCAATTTCTATGCAACGACTAAATTAGCTCAAAATCAAATACAATGAGCCAGTCAAAATACACACGCAGAGATTTTTTACAAACTTCAGCTTTGGGAATCGCAGCGGTGTTTGTCGGCTCGTCATTTACCCGTGCATTTGATTTTTCAGACCAACCTTATTTTAATTTAAAACCTATCGGAAGGTCACTAGAATTGGATGGTTATTACATTTGGTGTTCTTCGCCGATTTGGGGTGAAGACGGTAAAGTACATCTTTTCTACTCACGCTGGAAAAAAGAAAAAGGAATGGGCGGCTGGCTCAACGGTTCTGAAATCTGCCGTGCGGAAGCCAATTCCCCTTTAGAAAAATTTCAGCATAAAGAAGTTATTTTAGCTCCGAGAGGCGGCGAATTTTGGGATGCAACAACCTGTCACAATCCGTTAATTAAAAAAGTGGAAGATCAGTATTATTTGTTCTTTATGGGAAATTCCAATGGAAAGACCAATACCAAAAGAATCGGACTTGCTACTTCAAAAAGTCTTGACGGAGAATGGACAAGACCGGATCAACCGCTACTTCTTCCGGGAAAAGAAGGTTCTTGGGACGATCATTGTACCACAAATCCAGCATTTGTCAAAGGAAACGACGGTAAATATTGGCTGTTTTACAAATCCTGGAACACCGAAGAATATGAAACCCAAAAAGGAGCCGTGCGTGGAAACCGAAAATATGGACTGGCAAAAGCGGATTCTCCGATGGGGCCTTACCAAAAAGTTTCTGAAAATCCGGTAATCGATTTTTCATCATTACCCAACAATGCTCAGTTAGAAGATGCATTTATATGGAAAGAAAACGGAAAATTTCATATGGTTGCCCGTGATATGGGATTTTACAATCATGAATATGGTTTGCATCTAACAACAAAAAACGGACTGCAATGGACAAAACCTGAAATCGCTTATCTGGAAATGAAGCATTACATTCAGGAATCCGAGCCACCTAAACATTTAAAAAGATTCGGAAGGCTTGAACGTCCAATGATTCTGATGAGTAAAGATGGAAAAAGACCTCAATTTTTATTCGGAGCCACGCAGGGTGGTATGTTTGAAACTTCTACGACATTTGTTTTTGAGATTTTGAAATAAATTTAATGATTTTAAAGTTCATTTTCCACGGTTCCATAAAGTATTCCATTGTCTTTAAATAGTTGTTTCATCAGATTATATTTTTGAGAACATTCTTCACCTAATGTTATTTTATTATTATTCGTTCTAAATTTACTACATCCAAAACATAACTCTACAAAACCTATTAGCTTTTCATCAGAACCGACAAATAAAATAGCATTTTGAGGAAAATAGCATTTTGTGCCTTCAAGAATTGTTGGTGTGGCATTATATCCGTAGTTGTATATAAGATCTAATAAGTTGAATTTTTGAATGTTATCTAAAATAATAAACTCTTTAAAATTGCCCAAAACAGTCGAGTCAATTTTTTTGTTAGACAATCCATCAAGAAGTTTCGTCAATTCTTCTCCCAATATTCCAGGTATATGATTTTTGTAAGAAGTGAATATTATTTTTGAAGAAGAATTGAAAGGATATAATGTCGCTAAGTCGTCTAAATTCACTTTATTAATTTTTTTGCAATTGAGTTTGTCAAGTTCTTTATCAAATGAATTTTTCTTAAGTTGAGAAAACAAACTTAAGAAACAAAATAGAAAGAAGAGTAAGAAAGTTTTAAATGTCATTTTGAGTAGAATTTCTGCTAATTTCAAATATATAAAGAATTCCAAAATGGAATAGATTTTCAATTTGAATTTACTTATTAATTTTCAAACCATTAATACTCATTTAATTTTAATATTTTTGAGCATTATTAGCATATTTGAGCATGAATTTTGAAGATTTTATCATTTCACCGAGAAATTTCAGGACAGAAAACTGGCAAATTGGCCATCAGATTACCAAAGAAATAAAAGAAGACAGCATTGTTTTGCTCTTTGTTTCCGATTACAGAGGAGCAAACGGAGAAGCTGAGGTACAGGATTTTACGGCCATCAGAAAAGAATTTTATCAGCTTTCGAAACTTGATTTTGAGATTCCGGTAGTTGATCTGGGAGATTTGGTTTCAGGGAAATCGGTGGAAGATTCACACTATATTCTGCAAGAAGTTTTGTCTGCTTGTCATTCTAAGAGAGCCATTCCGGTGATTATTGGTGGTTCTAATGATTTTGCTTTTTCTTTATTTTCAGGATTAAATTTTCATCAGCAAAACATCAATTATACTCAAATAAGCAATGTTATTTCATTAAAACAGGATGAAAGTATCAACGAGCATACATTTTTAAGCAAAATTTTGGGCTCAAAAAGTTTGTCTGTCAAAAATTATCATCATCTTGGATATCAGAAACATCTGAACGAAGTAGATTCTATAAAACTGATCAGAGAAGTAGAATTTGACATCGTTCGTTTGGCAGAAATGATGAATTCCACGGAAAAAACAGAGCCTTTTTTCAGAAAAGCCGATTTGGTGACAGTAAATTGTGATGCTGTTGAAAGTTTCAACGATGCTTTTTCGATAAATCCACAGGTAAACGGTCTCAACCGCAGGGAAATATGTGCTTATATGAAGGAAATCGGACTGAGTGAAAATCTAAAGTCTGTAGGAATATTTAATTATAATATTTATACTGAAAATCAGCTCAATCATCAGCTTTTAGCACAGATGATCTGGTACCTGATCGAGGGGATCAATATTCAGCACTCACATCCGAGAGAACGGCATTACGAAATGTTTTATGTTTTGATTGAAGACAGGCAATATGCTTTTAAACGTGATACATTCAGCAATCTTTGGTATTTTGGGGATGATGAAAATATAGAAAACTGTATTCCCTGCTCAAGGAGTGATTTTGATGAAGCAAAAAAGGGATGGCTGAGCGCAAGATTTACAAAAAGCTAGGCTATGATAAATACTTCTCCAAAAGTTTCTGTCATTGTTCCGGTATATAACGTAGAAAAATATCTGGCAAAATGTCTCGGCTCTTTGGTGAATCAAACTTTACAAGCTATTGAAATTTTGGTGGTCAATGACGGGAGCACAGATGATTCTGAAAGAATAATTCAGGATTACGCTCAGAAATTTCCTGAGAAAATTAAGGCTTTTAATAAAGAAAACGGTGGATTAAGTGATGCCAGAAATTTTGGAATTGATCAATCAACTGGAGAATATATAGGATTCGTCGACAGTGATGATTATGTTACGGAAAAGATGTTTGAGGAAATGCTGAATTTAGCATTAATACATCAGGCTGAAATAGTGATCTGCAACATTCAGAAAGTTGATGAGTATGGAAATACAATTCAGAGATTGACACAGATCCCCAATATGCCCGAAAAGATTGATCTCCGAAATAATTTTTCGGTGTTTTCTGATCTCAGCTATTTTGCCTGTAATAAATTGTTTAAAAAAGATCTTTTTAGTAGCAAAAGATTCAAAAGAGGGGTTCATTTTGAAGATATTCAGCTGATTCCGCAGCTTTTGTTGAAATGTGAAACTTTAGCACAGACGCAGAATTTTCATTATCAGTATCTTGAACGTACAAATTCAATTTCAAAAACCCATACCGAAAAAGGTCTTGATATTTTATCCGCAGTAGAAGATGTAGAATTTTTTTTTAAAAGTTCTAAATATGCAGAAAAGGAAAAGGAGCTCAAGAGTTTTCAAATTTTGGAGGGTGTTTACAGTTATCTGGCTTATCTTGCTTTTGTAAAAAATGAATCAGTTTTTTACAGAATGTCACATCAACTTGAGGTTTTTATGAAAAAAAGAAACATCAATTTTAAAGATATATTGTTTTACAGTCGTTTTGATAAAAATTATCTTTTATATTTGCCACTGAAAAAAAAGATTTTTTATCTGCTGTTTTTTACAGGACAGAAAAAGCTGATTAGAAAATTAATATAAACACAAGTGAAAAATTCGTTTTCTGATAGAAAGTTATCTGCAAAATGATTTATTAAGACTTTAGGGCAAAATAATGCCTCACAAAGTATTTTAATAGAAAAAAAATGAAGAATTTTGAATTGTTCCTTTATGAATCCGGGATTTCTATTTTTTATGTAAAAGTAGGTCTGGGATTTCTGTTTTCTTTTTTCATTACTTACATCTCAATCCCCACCATCATAAAAATTTCCAGAAGGAAAAATCTGATGGATGAACCCGGGGTAAGAAGTTCACACCTTAGAAAGATACCAAACCTTGGCGGAATTGCCATTTTTTACTCAATCGGAATCTGTACTTCCATTTTAGCTTACGAACTCTTTGATATATATAAATTTTTATTTGCTTCGTTGATTATTCTGCTGTATATAGGCGTGATGGATGATATTGTGGTAATGAGGGCCTATAAAAAACTGGTAGCTCAGATTGTCGTTTCTGCATTAATTGTCATTGGTTCAGATATACGGATAAGAAATCTTTTTGGCATTTTCGCAATTTACGAGATCAACTATCTCATAAGTATCATCATCACTATCGTTACATTTATTATATTGATTA
This sequence comes from Chryseobacterium sp. LJ668, assembly GCF_019613955.1. NCBI lineage: Bacteria > Pseudomonadati > Bacteroidota > Flavobacteriia > Flavobacteriales > Weeksellaceae > Chryseobacterium > Chryseobacterium chendengshani. The sequence goes on from NZ_CP080443.1 coordinate 1,723,465, forward strand.
ATGCATTTAACCTGATTGATGGTATTGATGGGCTTGCCGGTGGGTACGCATTGATATGCAGTGCTCTCTTTGGGATCAGCTATTATCGTCTGGGCGAATATAATTACCCTTTAGTAATCTTATCTGTGGTAATCATAGGTACTGTTTTAGCTTTTTTATATTATAATTTATCAAATTATAGAGCAACCAAAATATTTATGGGAGATACTGGCTCTATGCTTTTAGGGTTTCTGCTCGCTTTCACATCCATATGTTTTATTGATATTTTTATTGATAAAGAATCCCCAAATATCCCAAGATATCATTTAAAATCGGCACCTGTGATTGCTATGGCGATCCTTATTTTACCTATAGTTGATACCCTGAATGTTATTCTTGTAAGATTATGGAACAAAAAATCTCCTTTTCTGGCAGATAAAAATCACATACATCACAAACTTTTAAAGCTTAATCTTACACACAGAAGATCAAGTTTTTATATTATTGTTTATTACTTATTTATAGTTTCAGTAGCTTATTGTCTGCGGCATACCAATGTCAATCTCCTATTGGTAATTGTTTTATTACTAGGGTTTTTAGGGGCATATCTTCCAGATTTTATATATAGGCAAAAAGATAATAAGTTAAAAAATAATAATTAAATCTCTATTTTTGCAAAACAACATTCAATCACGATGAAAATTTACAAATATTTATTTTTTTTAATCTTACCGTTCTCCCTAACATCCTGCATTACTACTAAAGATGTAAAATATATGCAACCCAGTGAAAGTCTTGTTATTAACGAAGAAGGCTTAATACCTTATAACATTCCGGTTTACAGAATCACCAAAAATGATATGCTGAACCTTAATATTGTAACCACGCCCAAAGGGGATGCTGCGCAGTTTTATTCATCATTAAATACTTCTGGTACAGGAGGCGGAAGCACCATCTCAATGACAGGGGGAACCAGCGGTACAGGAGGTAGCGCTGTAATTTATTTTAACGGACTGAAAGTTGATTCTAAAGGCGATATTAATATTTTTGGCATCGGCTATATCAAAGCAGATGGCAGAACAATAGAAGAAGTAAGTCAGGAAATTCAGGATAAAGTAAACGAAAATTTTCAGGAAGGCAAATCTGAAGTCAGACTTAATATTAACGGAATTACCTACTACATTTTAGGGGATATAGAAACGACAGGACTTACAGGAGAAAAAGTAGCTCACAAAAATACATTGACCCTTACTGAAGCAATTTCTATCAATGGAGGTCTAAACCGAACAATTGACAGGAAAAATATTGTAATTCATAGAAAGCTTCCTGAAGGTATTAAAATTGCCAAAATAGACCTTACCCGCGAGGATGTAATGAACTCTCCCTATTATTATGTGCAAAACGGTGATGAAATATTGCTGACAACCAACAGAAGAAGTTTAAACGGATTCGGAAAAGATCCTATACAGACTCTCATCAGTGGGGTTTCGGTCATTACAACCGCATTATCAATCTATCTACTCCTTAAAAACCTTTAATTATGATCCCAGGAAAAGAAGCTACGGTAGATAAAAGTGTGGCTCAGAAAGAAAGAATAGGTACTTTTGCTTTGTTCGATATTGAGCATTTTTTAAGAAAACTTTTACGAAACTGGTATTGGTTTGTACTGATGTTTTGTGTCGGATATGCGGCTGCTTGGTTTTACGGAAAATACTACGCCCAGAATATTTATTCCTCAAACCTTTCACTTAGTGTTTCTAGCAATACGGCAAGCTATTTTACGCCCAATCAGTCGATTAACTTTATTTGGGGACAGGGGGGTAATCAGGATGGTGTTTATTTAAAAAAGATGCTTTTATCCAGATCACACAATGAATTTCTGGTCCAGGAGCTAAACCTCTTTGTAAACTATAAAACAAAAGGTCTTATTAAATCAACCTATCTTGATAAAGATGATTCGCCCGTATTTCTAGAAATTGATAAAAAGCATCTGCAGCAAGTCAATTATCCTATAACCTTAACGCCGAAAGGTGGTGATTCTTTTGCAGTTTCCTTCCCGGAAGAAGGAGAATCTACTAACGTTTATAACTACGAGTTTGAAGGTTTTCAGACGATCCCGCATTATGCAAAGCCGGCTGGGAAAATTTTAAAAATAAATGAGTGGTATACATCACCAAATTTAAGATTCAGAATAGTTGCCAATCCGGTAGCAACGAGGATAAAACTTGAAAATATCATTGTAAGTTTGAGCACGGTAAATGATGCTGTAAATAGTATTATTTCATCAATAGGAGTTGATTTTGATAAGGAAATCAATAGCATAATGATTATTTCTAAAACAGGTCTGAACCTAAATAGTACCGTTAATTTTCTCAACAAATCTGTAAATGAATTGCAGAAAAAAAGGTTTGAAGATAAGAATACCGTAGATAAAAATACAGAAAAGTATTTGATAGTAAGTTTAAAGGAAATGAGAAAAAAGCTCGATTCGAGTGCTGCCATTCTCAATTACCTGAAGACTTCAGAAAAATTATATGATATTAAAGACAGAGACGAAAAATCTTTAAATAAAATCAAGGAATTAGAATCAAGAAAAGCAGACCTTTTGAGTAAAATGATTTCTCTAAACAGGATCAAAAACTCTGTTGAAACTCAAAACTTTGACAGAATGATTAGTCCCTCAGCTGCCGGTTTTGATGACGGAATGTTTTCTGCATCCGTTTCCGAATTGAAAGCGTTATATCTTAAGAAGAGAGAGCTTGCCTCAATTTACACTCCAAATTCTGAGCCTATCAGGGAAATTAACAGGCTGATTAATGAGGCAAAAATGAATTCGTCTGGCTCGTTGAGAAATATTTATACAGTTTATACAAGCCAGATCAATACAATTGATCAGCAGATTGGTGATGCAAATTCCGAATTATCTACTTATCCTGAGAAGCAAAGAAAATACCTTGATGCTGAAAGGGGTTACAATATGATTGAGGCTACTTATAATAGTTTGCTGAGCCGGCAAAATGAGAGCCAGATGAGATTGGCAACTACGCAGTCTGATATTTCGGTAATCGATCCTGCAAAAAACCTGGGTCAGGGTCCTATCGGTCCGAACGTAAAAAGTACAAAAATGGGTATCATTGCCACTTCACTGGCATTTCCTTTTGCAATTATCTTCCTGGGAGCAGTTTTAGACAGCAGAATCAGAAATATTAAAGAGCTTTTGAATGTAACAAAAATTCCTTTGCTTGGAGTTGTCGGTAACAATCCCAACGATGAAATGCTTACCGTTTTAAATCATCCAAAATCATCTATATCTGAGGCTTTCAGGGGAATCAGAGCGAATGTGAGATTCTTGGCAAATGATGATGATAAAAGTAAAGTATTATTAGTGACATCATCTGTTGGTGGCGAAGGAAAAACGTATGTATCTATCAATCTGGCATCAGTATTAGGCTTAAGCGATAAGAAAACCATATTGCTTGGAATGGATTTAAGAAAACCTAAAATATTTGGTGATTTTAATATTGATAATAAAAACGGTATTTCAAATTACCTTACAGGTGAGGTTTCCATTGATGCAATCATCAATAAAACGACAATTCCTAATCTTGATGTGGCTACATCGGGCCCTATTCCTCCAAATCCATCTGAGCTTTTGATGAGTGATAAAAATATTAAATTCATAGAAGAGCTCAAAACAAGATACGATTTTATTATTATAGATTCTCCGCCTGTAGGATTAGTTGCAGATTCATTTGAATTGATGAAACATTCTGATGCAAATCTGTATGTAGTGCGTCATGAATATACAGAAAAGTACATGCTGAAGATGATTGCCGAGAAATATAATAATGGTGAAATCAAACAACTTGGCTTTGTATATAATGATTATGTTGCTAAACAAGGGTATGGTTACGGTTATGGTTACGGCTATGGCTACGGCTACGGTTATGGCTACGGCTATGGTTACTTCGATGAAGATAAAAATTATAAAGAGCCGTTAATTATCAGGATAAGAAACTTAGTAAAAGCATTTTTAGATAGAAAAAAATAGAGATTTTAAACCCTCAAATCATGAGGGTTTACTGTTTGTAATCAAAATTGAATCTGACTAAAAAAGAATAATTTTGGCACTTTGTCGTTTACTTTATAACAAATTATGTTTTTTTGTTTATTTTTAACGAAACATTAAGGTTATCATTAATATAAAAATGTTTTATATTTGCAAAAATTAATTTTTAAAATAACCATAAATCCATATTCTTCTATGAATAAAAAATTATTGTTTAGCTTCCTTACCCTCTTTAGTATAATGGTAAGTATAAAGGCGCAAAGAAATGAATTGGGAATTCGTCTTGGGATGAGTAATTTAGTTGGGGATATAGGAAATACCAATTATATTCTTCAGCAGCCCTTGGATTTGGACAGAGCTTCAGAATGGGGAGTTCCTTTTTATGGTGGATTATTATATCGATTTAATTTTAATCCTCATCAGACGGTGAGATTAGATTTGGGTTACAATCAGCTGCAATTCAGTGATAAAGCTGCTAAAGAAGAATATAGAAGAAACAGAAACTCATTTGGTAAAAATAATGTGTACGAAGCAAGTGTAGTATTCGAGTACAACTTTTTCCCAGTGAATAACGAGCAGCTAAGTATGTTGAGTCCATACATTTTCGCCGGGATCGGAGGATTAATGTTTGATGCACCAAAAGCTACATTAAATCATGATTTCAGAAGAAATGCTGACGGAGTAGCACAAGCGCCTATCAACGAATTAGATTTTGTGACAACGACCGAGTATACAATGGGTAGAAAAACAGTAGCTCAAATTCCTTTCGGAGTAGGTCTGAAATATAAATTTAACCATGGCTGGGCAATTTTTGCAGAAGCTACATTTAGATATACTTTGACAGATCAGTTAGATCACAGCAAGATATTAGCAGAGGATTTGATTTCAAACTATAATGCAGATATCTTAAATCCTTCTACCGGCGGATCTCTTTTGCAGACAGGAGACTATTTTGCCGTTTCCAAAGAAAGAGAAGCTTCTTTCTTAGGCAGAAGAGCTGTTGGTGATACAGAATCAAGAGATTGGATGAATACCTTTAGTTTAGGATTGACCTATTCTTTCGGAAGACCACCATGTTATTGTGATTAATTAAATTATGTCATCGATTAAAGAAAAAATAAGTTCCGAGAATTTACCGCAGCATGTAGCCATCATTATGGATGGTAACGGAAGATGGGCAAAATCTCGTGGTGAAGAAAGAACGTTTGGTCATAAAAATGCCATTAATGCAGTAAGAAATGCCATTAATGCGTGCAATGAAGTTAACATCCCTTATCTTACACTTTATACATTTTCTTCGGAAAACTGGAAGCGTCCTACTGATGAAGTAAACACATTGATGAGTTTACTTACGGAAACACTGCTTTTGGAGGCAGAAGAGATCTTTAGCAAAGGCTTGAGAATGCATGTGATCGGAAATTTAGAAAAATTACCGGTTTTGGTAAAAGAGCAGCTTTTAAAGGTTGTTGATTTGACAAAAGAAAACACAAAAGGAAATTTGGTTTTGGCGATAAGTTACGGTTCGCAAAACGAAATCCTGAATGCCGTTAAAAACATCAGTTCCGACGTAAAAGAAGGAAAAATTGATATTGAAAGTATTGATGAAAAATTATTTGAAAATTATCTTTATACAAAAGATTTTCCACCTGTAGATTTGTTGATCAGAACCAGTGGCGAAATCAGAGTCAGCAATTTTCTGCTTTGGCAGATTGCATACGCAGAATTACAATTTCTTAATGTTTTGTGGCCGGATTTCACAAAAGATATCTTCTTCCAGTGTATTGTAGATTATCAAAACAAGGAAAGAAGATATGGCCTTACAGGCGAACAGATACAAATCCAGTAAATTTAGAAAAGAAAGATTACGATAAAATGAAGTTTAGACTATTACCCATCATTATGTTTGCCGCTTCTGCACATTTTTATGGACAGGTGACGCCACAAGACAGCACAAAGGTAAACAACACCTCTGTTCTTGCGGAAAATCAAACAGGAACTTACACTCTGAAAGACATTGTTGTTGATGGGGTCAAAAAATATACACCGGCACAGATTTTAAGATTTACAGGCCTCTCAAAAGGAGAAGAAGTAGATATTCCGGGGCAGAAAATCAGTAATGGTATCAAAAAGCTTTGGGATACACAATCTTTCTCTGAAGTAGAGGTATATATCGAAAGCATTGAAGGTAAAACTGTTGTTTTGAAATTTTATCTTGAAGATTTAAAAGATCTGGGTGAAGTAAAATTTACAGGGAAAGGGATCAGTAAATCTAAAAACGAAAAACTCGCCAAGGATAACAACCTGAAACCAGGTACAAAGATTACCCAAAATTTGATCTCGAGCCTGCAAACAAATATTCCGAAGGATTATGTGAAAAAAGGCTTTGCTGATGCCAAAATTACGATCGAAGATAAAGTAAATGCAGGTGATCCTAATCTTGTTGACTGGACGATCAATGTAGAAAAAGGAAAAAAAGTAAAAATCAGCCATATCGAGTTTGAAGGTAATGAAAGCGTTACCGATGCTAAACTTCGTAAAAAAGCTTTCAAAGAAACAAAACAAAAAAGATTTGGAATTGGTGGTATTTTAAAATCTTCAAAATTTATTGAAGAAAAATATCAGGAAGACAAACAAAGTCTGATTAATTATTACAACTCTTTAGGATACAGAGATGCGCAGATCGTTTCAGATTCTGTATGGAGGAATAAGAAAAACAATTACGAAATTAATGTAAAACTGAGTGAAGGTAAAAAATATTACATTGGTGATATTTCTTTTACAGGAAACACGGTATATTCTACAGAATATCTTCAGAGAATCTTGGGATACAAAAAAGGAGATATTTACGATGCTGTAGGATTCAATAAAAAAGTAGGTGAAGACGGAGGTAAAGAAGACGATTCTGATATCAAATCGATCTATATGAATAACGGTTATCTTTTCTCAAATGTGACACCTGTAGAGAAATCCGTAAATGGCGATAACATCAATCTGGAAATCAGAATCAATGAAGGTGAACAGGCAACGTGGAACAGAGTAACATGGGAAGGAAATACAACAACCCATGACCACGTAATTCTGAGAGCTTTAAGAACAAAACCGGGAGAATTATTTAAGAAAACCGAAATCAAAAGAACCTATTTTGATTTAGCAGGGATGTCTTTCTTTGATCCACAACAGATTGGTCAGGATATTAAGCCAAATCAGCAGGATAACACTGTTGATATCAACTGGACGTTGGTTGAAAAAGGTTCTTCTCAGGTTCAGTTGCAGGCAGGTTACGGAGGTAACAGCTTTATCGGAACTTTAGGATTGACTTTTAATAACTTCTCTCTTAGAAATTTCCTGAAATTTAAAGATTTCAGACCCGTTCCTCAAGGTGACGGGCAAACATTGTCAATTCAGGCACAGGCAGGTCAATATTTTCAGAATTATGGAATTTCATTTGTTGAGCCATGGTTATTCGGAACAAAACCAACTGCATTATCTGTAAGTTTAAATAACTCAAGAGTAAATTACAGCCAGTCTAACGGTCCCGATCAGAGATTAAATATTTTCTCGGCAACAGTAGGTTTAAACAGATTGTTGAAATGGCCGGATGATTATTTCTCATTATATACGGGAATTCAATTCCAGAAGTATAACTTTAGTAACTATCCTTTTGAATTTGGAGATACGACAGAATTGTACGGTAATGCCAATAACTTAAGTTTAAATATAGGATTAAGCAGAAACTCTGCAGGTATAGATCCTATTTTCCCTACAATAGGTTCAAATATTGAATTATCAGGTAAATTTACTCCGCCATATTCATTGTTTAGTAACAAAGACTACTCTACAATGTCCCCAACGGATAAATATAAGTGGATGGAATTTTATAAAATCAAATTCAAGGCTGATGTTTATAATGAAGTTGCAGGCAAATTGGTCTTAAGATCTTCTGCTGAAATGGGTTTTATGGATGGGTATAACAAAGAATTGGGAGCTCCGCCATTTGAGAGATTTTATGTAGGGGGTACCGGTCTTTTCGGAGGTAGATTTGATGGTAGAGAATTGATTCCGTTGAGAGGGTATGAAAATGCTTCTACATATGGAGGAACAATTGATGATATCACTCAGAAAGGTGGAGGTACTATTTACAACAGATTTACGTTAGAATTAAGATACCCGATTTCAATGAGTCAAACCGCAAAAATTTATGCTCTAACTTTTGCTGAAGGAGGTAACGTATGGAACTCTTGGGGCAAGTACAATCCTTTCCAGCTGAAACGTTCTGTTGGGGTAGGGGTAAGAGTTTATATGGGTGCATTTGGTTTGATAGGATTTGATTTTGCGTATGGATTTGACAAGACTATACTTGGTACAGAGCCGTCAGGTACAAAGACTCACTTCTTAATGAACCAATCTTTATAAATGATATGAAGAATTTTAAAATACTTTTCACTTCTCTGGCACTATTGCTTTTCAGTTTCAGCAATGCACAAAAAATTGGTGTTGTTGATACCAATTATATTTTAAATATGATGCCTCAGTATAAAGAGGCGGAAGCAAGGCTAAATTCTCAGATAGATACTTGGGAGCAGGAACTTCAAAGCCTGCAGGCTGAATTTGATAAAAAAAGATCAGCTTTCGAGAACGAAAAAGTACTCTTAGTAGGCGATCAGCTGAAACTGAGAGAAAAAGAAGTATTGGATTTAGAAAAGAACATCAAAACCACTACAAGTTTAAGATTCGGCAAAACAGGAGAAATCCACCAGTTGAGAGCCAACTTAGTAGAGCCTTTTCAGGACCAGATCTATGCAGCCATAAGAACGATGGTACAGAAAAATGGTCTGGGCATAGTTCTTGATAAGAGCAACGACATTAATGTAATTTCATTAGAAAAAAGATATGACTATACAGACAAAGTATTAGATATATTACTAAAAGGAACGACAGAGAAGGAAAAAAAATCGAATAAAAAATAGTAGAATTAATTTTTCGGAATTAACTTCTGCGCAAAATTATAATCTAAAAACAAATTAATTATTTATTACCCGTTATGAAAAAATTAAGTGTATTATTTGCAGCAGCGATGATGGTTGTATCTGTAGGTATGGCAAAAGCGCAAAAAATTGCTACTCTGGATGTCGCAGGTATCCTTAATGCAATGCCAGAAAAGAAAAAAGCTGATACAGAATTACAAACTTTTGTAAATGCAAAACAGGCTGAAATTAAGAAAAAAGCTGACGCTGCACAAACGAAGTATGCTCTTTATACCAAAGAAGCTCCTACAAAAACTGAAGCTGAAAACAAAGCAAGAGGTGAAGAAATGCAGAAGATTCAGGAAGAAATGGCTCAGATGGAAGATAAAATGAGAAAAGATGCTACTGCAAAGCAGGATTTACTTTTCGAACCTATCGAAAAAAAACTGATGGAGATTGTAACTAAAGTTGCTAAAGCAAACGGTTACGATTACATTATGGATGCCAACTCTACAGGATTAGTTTACAAAGCAGGTCCTGATGCAACTCCGGCTGTGAAAAAAGAATTAGGTCTTTAATATCTAGATATTAACAAAGATTTATAAAAACTACCATCTCTATTAGAGGTGGTTTTTTTATTTTTGCGGTATGGAAAAAGAAGTATCAACGACGGTAAAAGTGAGATTCAGCGACTGTGATCCGATTGGGCATTTAAATAATGTAAAATATTTAGATTACATGTTTAACGCCAGAGAAGATCATGTAGAAGAATTTTATGGTTTCACTTACGAAGAATATACGAAAAGAACGGGTTGCACGTGGATTGCTATTCAGAACGAGATCGCTTACTTAAAAGAAGTCAGATACAATACACAGGTAGTCATAAGCAGTAAAACCATCGAGATCCAGGACAGAACTGCAAAAGTAGAAATCCTGATGAAAAGCCTTGACGAAAAGACTATTCACGCGGTTTTGTGGGTTACTGTAATTTATTTTAATATTAAGACAAGAAAGTCTGAGGTTCATCCACAGGATATCAAAGATACATTCCACAAATTCTTTGTAAATTTAGAACAGAAAGATTTTCAGCCAAGAGTTAAATTTTTAAGATCGCAAAACGCGAAAAATTCATAAAGATGAAGAAAATAGCAGTAATAGGCAGCAACGGACAATTGGGAAACTGCATCAGAAAAATCGCTCCGGATTTTGGATTGGATTATGAATTTATTTTTACAGATTCAGCAACCTTAGATATAACCAAAGAAAATCAGGTTAAAGATTTTTTTTCTGAGCATAGACCGGAATTCTGTATCAATGCCTCAGCTTATACAGCGGTAGATCTTGCCGAGAAAGAAAGAGCAAAGGCATTTGCAGTAAATGCGTATGGTGTTGAAAATTTGGCAAAAGCTTGTGCAGATCACGCAACTGTTTTCATTCATATTTCCACAGACTATGTTTTTGATGGCGAAACCAATTTAGATTATTCCGAAGATGATTTCACAAGTCCCATCGGTGCCTATGGCGAATCAAAGAAAGAAGGAGAAGAATTGGCTTTAGAAGCAAATCCTGAAACTGTGATTTTGAGAACATCATGGCTATATTCAGAATTCAATAAAAACTTTGTAAAAACAATGTTGCATTTATTCGCTCAAAAAGACGAGCTTGGGATTGTTGGTGATCAGTTCGGCCAGCCTACCAATGCAAACGATTTGGCAGAAGCGGTCATGGAAATTATTGAGACACCTCAAAAAACTTTCGGAATCTTTCATTTCTCAAATTACCCGGAAACAACATGGTTTGAGTTTGCAAAAAAAATCGCAGACTTTTCAAAATCCTCTGTAAAACTAAATTCATTAACTACCGAGCAATATCCAACTCCTGCGAAAAGACCAAAAAGGAGTACTCTCTGTCTCGATAAAATTGAAGAAATTTATAAGATCGAACCCAAACATTGGGAAAACAGCTTGGAAGAATGTGTTCAAATTCTTTCGAGATAATTCTTGCTGATGAAAAATTTAATAATTACTACCTTGATTTTCTTTGCGCATTTAATAAGTGCACAAAATATATATCTCACAAAAGTTGAAAAAACAAACGTTAACACAGACAAATTCCTTTATCACCTAAAAGAATCGGGAAATGATGCACAATATCTTGGAGAAATTGAAGTACAAGGATTTTCAAAAGATGATGCAGCTGTTTTTTCGCAGATTTATAAAAAAGCAAAAGAAATCGGAGCCAATTCATTTTCGGTAAAGCCATTTGAAAGCATAGATGAGAATCCTCAGAAATTCAATGCATCTCACTATCGATTACAATTATTTTATATGCCTGCAGAAAAATTTTCATTGGAAGAAGGAAATCTTTATTTGTTTGCCGCTTCGCAAAAAGACCAGAAAATAAGCATTAACAGAAAAGATTACATACTACAGCCAAGAACATACCTGAAAATTTCTATGATTTCCGGAGAAATTTACACGATATCTACAAAAAAGCTTTTAGGTTCTACCATAAAAATTCAGAAAGGTGCTAAAAATTCAGATCAGTATTACCAGATTTCGTCTGCAAGATTAGGTAACAGCAGTAAAAATGATGGTACCCTACATTTAAAGTCAGGTGATATCGTTGGTTTAGAAAAATCTTTCGCCGAATTTCTATCAGTAATTTATCAGGAAACAAAATAAGTTTATCGATTAAATTTCTTTAAATAATGTCTTTGTATTTTCAGAGGCATTTCTTATATATTGATATATTTTATCTTTAAAAGATTGCTTTACATTTTGATTATTTTCTTGAGGAGCTCATTCCCTCTCTTTGCTGTATCTTTTTTGCGTTGGTCTCCGCTGCGCTCCGCCACCGCAAAAAAGGATGCCGCTTCGATCGGGGCTAGGGGGGAGGCGATAAAAATTACCATTGTTACCACTAAATTTAATTAGACCCAGCAATTTTATCAGTCATATTTATATACGACTCTTTGAATATTACCTTGAGACGACTAAAATTTTTTTAATTTCAGTTCATCCTTGTAATAAGCTCCGTAGAAGCACCATGTCTGCAGAGATTATTTATCAGAGAAAACAGCGGCATCTTCATCGTGTTTTAGAAAATCACCTGTAGTCATTGCGCTCCTGCGGAGCGCGTTCATTTGTTAATTTGGAAAAATCTGAAAGCCTGATCTTTACAAACATAAAATATCTGTAGCCAGATCACCGGCAATACATAAACTCCGGAGGAGAGCAATTTGCATCATGATTTATAAATGAAAGCTGGGTTCCGTAGAGAGCTGCACGCAAAGCTTCTTACACAAAGGTTACTAATAAATCATCTAATTAAGAAGATCCTTTCAGGTGCGATCTTTCCGGGAACCGCTCAAATACACTACTTTTCCACAATGAGCTCTGGAGGAGCGCCCTGTTTGCAGCAGAGAAATTCATGAAGAAAAGAGCGGCCTAACCAACGGTTACCCAGCGCCCTTCAGTGCTTATAGCACGATCCCCCATATTCTCAAACCCTCAAACCAGCATTCGTTGTCCCCCTTCACCTAACCTTCCACGTTAAATTTTTCTCTCAGACTTTCAGTGTCTTATGCTGTTATATGAATTAAACTTCAACATGATGTTAATTAAATTTGTGTGGATATAGAAAATGCCCTATCTTTGCCCCACTGAAAACGAGAGTGATTGGTAGCGCAGGAGAGCCTTAAAGCGGGCGTTTAAAGAAGATCCTATTTGGATATAAATTTAGGGAATTGCAAAAATTTAGTTGATAAAAATTTGTGAGGAAAGAAAAAGTTTATATCTTTGCAGTCCCGATAAAGGGAGCGCAGGAGTAGGGAAGTTTAGGTGTTGTAAATGGGAGATTAGGGTTACTAAAAAAACTTTAAATTTTTCACAAAAACATTTGGCTGTTTCGGAATAAATTATTACTTTTGCACACGCAAATACGGCAAAGCCCAACGACAGAAAAGGGTGGCCGGGGGAGCGGAAGAGAAGAGATCATTGAAAAATAGATATAACAACCAAGTAAGGAAAAACTAAAGCGTCAAAACTTTGAGTGAGCGTAAGACAAACATACAATGGAGAGTTTGATCCTGGCTCAGGATGAACGCTAGCGGGAGGCCTAACACATGCAAGCCGAGCGGTAGAAGATCTTCGGATCTTTGAGAGCGGCGCACGGGTGCGGAACACGTGTGCAACCTGCCTTTATCTGGGGGATAGCCTTTCGAAAGGAAGATTAATACCCCATAATATATTGAATGGCATCATTCGATATTGAAAACTCCGGTGGATAGAGATGGGCACGCGCAAGATTAGATAGTTGGTGAGGTAACGGCTCACCAAGTCAATGATCTTTAGGGGGCCTGAGAGGGTGATCCCCCACACTGGTACTGAGACACGGACCAGACTCCTACGGGAGGCAGCAGTGAGGAATATTGGACAATGGGTGAGAGCCTGATCCAGCCATCCCGCGTGAAGGACTAAGGCCCTATGGGTTGTAAACTTCTTTTATACTGGGATAAACCTACCCTCGTGAGGGTAGCTGAAGGTACAGTATGAATAAGCACCGGCTAACTCCGTGCCAGCAGCCGCGGTAATACGGAGGGTGCAAGCGTTATCCGGATTTATTGGGTTTAAAGGGTCCGTAGGCGGACTCGTAAGTCAGTGGTGAAATCTCATAGCTTAACTATGAAACTGCCATTGATACTGCGGGTCTTGAGTAAGGTAGAGGTAGCTGGAATAAGTAGTGTAGCGGTGAAATGCATAGATATTACTTAGAACACCAATTGCGAAGGCAGGTTACCATGTCTTAACTGACGCTGATGGACGAAAGCGTGGGGAGCGAACAGGATTAGATACCCTGGTAGTCCACGCCGTAAACGATGCTAACTCGTTTTTGGGCTTTCGGGTTCAGAGACTAAGCGAAAGTGATAAGTTAGCCACCTGGGGAGTACGTTCGCAAGAATGAAACTCAAAGGAATTGACGGGGGCCCGCACAAGCGGTGGATTATGTGGTTTAATTCGATGATACGCGAGGAACCTTACCAAGGCTTAAATGGGAATTGATCGGTTTAGAAATAGACCTTCCTTCGGGCAATTTTCAAGGTGCTGCATGGTTGTCGTCAGCTCGTGCCGTGAGGTGTTAGGTTAAGTCCTGCAACGAGCGCAACCCCTGTCACTAGTTGCTAGCATTAAGTTGAGGACTCTAGTGAGACTGCCTACGCAAGTAGAGAGGAAGGTGGGGATGACGTCAAATCATCACGGCCCTTACGCCTTGGGCCACACACGTAATACAATGGCCGGTACAGAGGGCAGCTACACAGCGATGTGATGCAAATCTCGAAAGCCGGTCTCAGTTCGGATTGGAGTCTGCAACTCGACTCTATGAAGCTGGAATCGCTAGTAATCGCGCATCAGCCATGGCGCGGTGAATACGTTCCCGGGCCTTGTACACACCGCCCGTCAAGCCATGGAAGTCTGGGGTACCTGAAGTCGGTGACCGTAACAGGAGCTGCCTAGGGTAAAACAGGTAACTAGGGCTAAGTCGTAACAAGGTAGCCGTACCGGAAGGTGCGGCTGGAACATCTCATTTTAGAGCGTCCTTAGACGTTAAACAAAAAAAGATACTTAAATGTATCATATACTTGCTTAAAAGAAAACGTTTTAGTTTTTACTCGGTTGCTTATATTATAAAAATACAAAACCCACTAGAAATTAGTATTAGGGAAGAGAGATAATTAACAATTATTAATTAATAATTATTAATTAGAGAGAGTCTCGTAGCTCAGCTGGTTAGAGCGCTACACTGATAATGTAGAGGTCGGCAGTTCGAGCCTGCCCGAGACTACTAATTGAAGGGATTAAAGTATTAAAAAGTTGAAAGATTAAAATATTAGCGATTGTTAATTTTTTAATTATTAAATCTTTTAATCATTTAATCTTACCTAGAGGGGGAATTAGCTCAGCTGGCTAGAGCGCCTGCCTTGCACGCAGGAGGTCAAGGGTTCGACTCCCTTATTCTCCACAGTTTTGCGAGTTTGATTTAAAAGTACGATGGATAGAGCCAAAACAAATATCCGTTTATCAGACTTTCAGAAAGACATAAGATCATTGACATTAACGGTAAAAATATCACAAAGAGAAAACCGAGCGCAATTAAGCGTTTGAGTTTACAAAAATAGCTTGGTAGTAATACTGAGCAAAAAATACTGAACTAATTAATAATTAGGAAAGAAATCGTTAAGGGCGTATGGCGGATGCCTAGGCTTTCAGAGGCGAAGAAGGACGCGGTAAGCTGCGAAAAGCTGCGGGGATCGGCACACACGAATTGATCCGCAGATGTCCGAATGGGGCAACCCGGCATGTTGAAGACATGTCACTCCGCAAGGAGAGCAAACCAGGAGAACTGAAACATCTAAGTACCCTGAGGAAAAGAAATCGAAGAGATTCCGTAAGTAGTGGCGAGCGAACGCGGATTAGCCCAAAAGCTTTTATATGTTTAATAGAATGTTCTGGAAAGAACAGCCATAGAGGGTGATAGCCCCGTATATGAAAGGCATACATAAGTGATAAATGAGTAGGGCGGGACACGTGAAATCCTGTCTGAATATGGGGGGACCATCCTCCAAGGCTAAATACTCCTGAAAGACCGATAGTGAACAAGTACTGTGAAGGAAAGGTGAAAAGCACTTCGAATAGAAGGGTGAAATAGAACCTGAAACCGTACGCCTACAAGCGGTCGGAGCCCACAAGTTGGGTGACGGCGTGCCTTTTGCATAATGAGCCTACGAGTTAATTTTACTAGCGAGGTTAAGGACTTCAGGTCCGGAGCCGGAGCGAAAGCGAGTCTGAATAGGGCGCTTAGTTAGTAGGATTAGACGCGAAACCTTGTGATCTACCCATGGGCAGGTTGAAGCTTTGGTAACACAAAGTGGAGGACCGAACCGGTTGACGTTGAAAAGTCTTCGGATGACCTGTGGGTAGGGGTGAAAGGCCAATCAAACTGGGAGATAGCTCGTACTCCCCGAAATGCATTTAGGTGCAGCGTCGTGTATAAGTTTATTAGAGGTAGAGCTACTGATTGGATGCGGGGGAGTCAAATCCTACCAATTCCTGACAAACTCCGAATGCTAATAAATGTTCCACGGCAGTGAGGGCGCGGGTGCTAAGGTCCGTGTCCGAGAGGGAAAGAACCCAGACCAACAGCTAAGGTCCCCAAATCTCTATTAAGTTGAAGCAACGCGGTTGGACTGCATTGACAGCTAGGATGTTGGCTTGGAAGCAGCCATTCATTTAAAGAGTGCGTAACAGCTCACTAGTCGAGCGGTCCGGCATGGATAATAATCGGGCATAAATAGAGTACCGAAGCTATGGATTTACAACTTTGGGTTGTATCTGGTAGGGGAGCATTCTGTTCGCACAGAAGCAGTATCGTGAGATATTGTGGAGCGTACAGAAAAGAAAATGTAGGCATAAGTAACGATAAAGCGGGCGAGAAACCCGCTCACCGAAAGACTAAGGTTTCCTCAGCCATGCTAATCAGCTGAGGGTTAGTCGGGACCTAACGCGAACCCGAAAGGGGTAGTGGATGGACAATGGGTTAATATTCCCATACTTGCTCACACTAAAAAGGGGACGGAGTGCCGTACCTGCTGGAGACTGACGGAATAGTCAAGGCCTAGCCTTCGGGCGAAGCTGCTGCAGGGAAAGTGCTTCCAAGAAAAGCCGAAGTGAAGCAACCCGTACCAAAACCGACACAGGTAGTCGAGGAGAGAATCCTAAGGTGCTAGAGTGAATCATGGTTAAGGAACTAGGCAAAATAGTCTCGTAACTTCGGAAGAAGAGACGCCAGCAGCAATGCTGGCCGCAGTGAAGAGGCCCAGGCGACTGTTTATCAAAAACACAGGACTCTGCTAAATCGAAAGATGCTGTATAGGGTCTGACACCTGCCCGGTGCTGGAAGGTTAAGGAAGGGCGTTAGCAGCAATGCGAAGCGTTTGACTGAAGCCCCAGTAAACGGCGGCCGTAACTATAACGGTCCTAAGGTAGCGAAATTCCTTGTCGGGTAAGTTCCGACCTGCACGAATGGTGTAACGATCTGGGCACTGTCTCAACCATGAGCTCTGTGAAATTGTAGTAACGGTGAAGATGCCGTTTACCCGCAATGGGACGAAAAGACCCTGTGAACCTTTACTATAACTTCGTATTGACTTTGAGTAAGTAATGTGTAGGATAGGTGGGAGACTTTGAAGCAGGCACGCTAGTGTTTGTGGAGTCAACGTTGAAATACCACCCTTTACTTACTTGGAGCCTAACTTCTTTTAGAAGGACACTGCGTGGTGGGTAGTTTGACTGGGGTGGTCGCCTCCAAAAGAGTAACGGAGGCTTTCAAAGGTACCCTCAGCACGCTTGGTAACCGTGCGTAGAGTGTAATGGCATAAGGGTGCTTGACTGTGAGACCTACAAGTCGATCAGGTGCGAAAGCAGGACATAGTGATCCGGTGGTTCCGTATGGAAGGGCCATCGCTCATAGGATAAAAGGTACTCCGGGGATAACAGGCTAGTCTCCCCCAAGAGCTCACATCGACGGGGAGGTTCGGCACCTCGATGTCGGCTCGTCACATCCTGGGGCTGGAGAAGGTCCCAAGGGTTGGGCTGTTCGCCCATTAAAGTGGCACGCGAGCTGGGTTCAGAACGTCGTGAGACAGTTCGGTCTCTATCTATTGCGGGCGTTAGATGTTTGAGAGGGCTTGATTCTAGTACGAGAGGACCGAATTGAACAAACCTCTGGTGTATCAGTTGTTCCGCCAGGAGCACCGCTGAGTAGCTACGTTTGGAAGAGATAAGCACTGAAAGCATATAAGTGCGAAACTCGCCTCAAGATGAGACATCTTTTAAGGGTCGTTGGAGATGACGACGTTGATAGGCTACAGGTGTAAAGTTGGTAACAGCATAGCCGAGTAGTACTAATTACCCGTAGATTTATTGCCTAATTGGCAACGCTTAATTGCGCAATCAAGGTTCTCTCTTTGTGAACATTTTTATCGATAAAAAGCCATAAGCTTAAGGCCTAAAACCTAATGCTTACAGCTATATACAACCTTTAGGGTGGTTTTAGCGGTGGGGCTCACCTGTTCCCATTCCGAACACAGAAGTTAAGCCCACCAGCGCCGATGGTACTGCGAAAGCGGGAGAGTAGGTCGCCGCCAGTCTTTTTTTTAAAGCTCCTTTATCAAACGATAAAGGAGCTTTTTTTTTGAAATAAACTGAAGCTAAATTTAAAGCTGACACAAAGGCAAAAATTATCTTGATATTTAAATAGCAGATTTTTTTATGTCCAGCCGACTTTAACAGGCCGCTCCTCCGGAGCTTGATCATCTTAACTGATCAATCAATCAATCAATCAATCAATATGATCTATGTTCTATGAACAGCTCGCCACTTCGTGGCTCTGCGGCGTAAAGAATCTTTTAGCTTACAACCTGTCATAAAACTCCGTTTACGTTGACCAATAAAGAATTGTTTTGTTATCAATTAGAATGAAGTTCAATACAAAAACGTGATTACCGAAACTTAAACCTAAACCTAAATCAGAAATTTTAATATTTTTGACACCGCATGAGGGAATATACCTCACCCTAACCCCGATCGAAACGACATCCTTTTGTGTTCTTTGGAAAAAGCACAGGCAACAAAAAAGATACAGTGAAGAAAGGGTAGAAGCTCCTGATGATAGTGAAAGTGATAATTAGTAAAGTTTTGAATGCTTTAAGAAACTGCCGAACTGTTGAAATTAATTTAGGCTCTTAAAACCTACTCAGAATTCCCCAGTGGATTTTGATATCATTAAATTTGAAAGGATTCCCAAATTCATTACCATTCGATAGCTGAAAACTCATTAAACCAATCGGAATAAAAAAGTTAAAACCCAGCCCGACACTGTATAATTTTGGCTTTACCTTGAGCGATTTGTTATTTAGCTGCCCATATTGTCCAAATACATCGAAAAATGCCTGATTACCGATCAGATACCGATATTCCAGACCTCCGTAATAGTAGAAATCGGCGGCAAGAGAATTTTCATTAAAACCGCGTAAGGAATTCCAGCCTCCAAAACGGTAGAGCTCGTTGGCAGAAAAATCAATTTTAGAATCCATCATTGCACCTTCGCCTTTTATATTGAGAAAGTGATTACCGTTGATGTGATAATTATGTTCC
Organism: Chryseobacterium sp. LJ668; assembly: GCF_019613955.1. Lineage (NCBI taxonomy): Bacteria > Pseudomonadati > Bacteroidota > Flavobacteriia > Flavobacteriales > Weeksellaceae > Chryseobacterium > Chryseobacterium chendengshani. Next base: position 1,742,691 of record NZ_CP080443.1, read on the forward strand.
CCGAAAAAGTAAAACTGATTTTGCGGAGCCGTAACATCATCTTTGGTATAAACGGTCGTCAGATAATCATATCCGGCGCTAATTTTCGTCTTATAAAGAAACAAATCAATGTCTGTAGGTTCTATCATTTCAAACCAGATTCCGATGCCTTTTTTGTTGTAATCTTTTCCCTGAACGTAAAGTGAATCGATAATTGTAGAGCTTTCAAAAGTTCCCCGCAGACCTATCTTATTTCGACTGTTCATGTGATAATATAAAGCAGGAAGTGCTTTTACATTGGCAAAAGTAGAATCTTGTCTGAAAATATTTACTTTCATATTCAAACCAACATTTGACTTAAATAAATATGGAATATCGGTTTGTAAATCGAAATTTTGACCTTTATCCGGGTTTCTCTGCCAATATAAATTCACAGTTTCAAAACTGTTAAACATATTTCTGAAATTGACATTCAGTGTTCCGTTTAGAGTGAATTTTTCTGTTTTATCATTTCCAAAACCAATGACACCATCAAAACTATTGGTCTTTTTCTTTTCCATAAACAGATAAATCTGTGTAGAATCTTTTGTGAAAAGCGTTTGTGGTGGCCGTTCGAGGCTTACAAAAGCATGGCTCTGAAAATTTTTATTGATCGAAATCAAATTTTTATCATCGTATGTTTTTCCTTTAAATTCCTTCTCGAGATTTTTCATAAATCTTTTAGGAACTTTCGAATACCCTTTTACCACAAAACCATCGATTGTCCGTTTATCATTTTTATTAATATCGAGCTCTACATTAGGATACCCGTTTTTCTGACCTTTGTATTTTGACTTGATTCTGCTGAATGCAAAACCATCATCAATATATTTTTTGTTGATTACTTTTTTGGTTGAGTCTAAATTTTTAGTGAAAAATTCACTTTGTAATTTATGTTTTTTGATGATAGAATCTGAAAGTGTGACAAATGTCTCGTTAAAATTTTTCCCTTTATCATAAATGATTTCTGTGCTGTCACCTTTTATTTTCACTTCTTTCAACTCAGTGAAGAAGTAATTGCTTTGCGCTAAAGAATCGAGAAATTTGACTGCAGAAGCTGAATCTTTTACCTTTTTTTTGACTTTAGTTTCAGAATCGATCAGAAAATAATGCTTTTTCTGCGCTTGTACAAAAACGCAAAACAGGATAAAAAATATGTTTAGAAATAATTTCAACTTTTCTTAATGGTCCAAATATTTTAATACTAACTAAAATTTGTTTTAATAACTGAATTTAAGCTAGTTTATTATACTTTTTCATGAGATTCTCATATGTTCCCTGTGGCAAAACCCATTTCAAAGGAACTCCGATCTTCTGTCCGAATTTACCGAAATAATAATGAGCTTTCCACTTATTTTTAGCTAAAAGTGCATCAATATATTTTGCAACTTCTGACGGTTCGGTTCCGACGCCAACATGAGAATTCATCAAAGCATATACTTTATCAAAAACAGTTGCGTAAGGCTCAGAAACTTTGGTTTTCACTCTGTTTTCTGCTATATTAGTTTTTATATCACCCAGATGAAGCGAGCAGACATCAATATTCCAAGAGTAAACTTCGTATCGCATTGCTTCTGTTACTTTGTCTAACGCAGATTTTGAAGCAGAATAAAATCCACGAAAAGGTAGCCCCATCTCACTTCCAATACTCGAAACATTGATGATTTTCCCAAATTTATTCTCTCTCATTTTAGGTAAAACAGCGCTCATCATCTGAACGGCACCCACAAGATTCAGATTAAAAAGTTTTAAAATATCTTCTTTAGTAGAATCTTCCACAGAACCAACCATTCCCATTCCGGCGTTATTTATTAAGACATCGATTCTGGTTTCTGTCTTCAGAATTTCAGCAATTGCACTCTGAACAGCGTTGTTGTCGGTAATATCAGTAGGGATTGATTTGAAAAACTGACTTTCGGTAAATTTCCGGCTTAAACCGTAAACTTTATGACCTTTCTTCCCGAAATATTCTGCTAATACGAATCCTATTCCTGAGGAAGTTCCGGTGATGATGATTGTTTGTGACATTTAGTAATAGAAATATTTATTTGATTGAGGAATTTTGAATTTATTTTCGCCGATCCTAAAACCGTTCATTTTTATAAGTGTGGTAAATTTATGAATAATCTCTTTATGAAAATCTTTCGGTATATCTGTTTTTTCATCATCGCAAGTTGAATATTCTTCATCGATAATTACTTTACCTGTGGAGAAATTGACTTCGTTGATGACATTATAATCACAGGTGTCATCCAATTGATGTTGCACACCAATCAGATAAAAATCTCCATTTTGAAATCTAAATGTATATTTTGACGTTTCTGAATGTCTCGAGTTTGTGAAAAAGTGCTGAGAAATGATAAGACAGTTATGTTTTATCATTACATTAAGCTCATTAGTGGTAGGATAAAATCCGAATTTACTGTCGATTATTATTGTAGAATTTTCCTTCCAGATTTTTAAGTTTCCACTGATGTTTTTGAGAATATAAAATTTCCGCTCAAGTCCTTCTGATTTTGTTTTTATGTTGGTATTGAAAATTATGACTGTCTCTTCTTTTCCGTCTTTATCCAAATCTCCTTTTACTTCCAGAATTTTTTCATAATTCTTTGGAATTGTAAAATTTTTAAGTTCTTGAGAGCGTAGGAATGTAGAAATGATTAATGCAATAAACAAAAAGAGATTTTTCATGAGTCTTTGTTTAAAATTTCAGACAAATCTTCCCAAAACGTCGGGTAAGATTTATCGACAACATTTTCATCTTCAATATTCAATTTTTTAATCAAACAAAATGGTGCAAAACTCATCGCCATTCTGTGATCCTGATATGTTTTGATGGATATTTCTTCCTCAATGTCTTTAAATGCTAAAGATTTTATGGTTGAATCTGTAATTTCAGTTTCTGCTCCCAGCTTTTTAAGTTCTTGATGTAAAGCCAAAAGTCGATCAGTTTCTTTTACTTTTAAAGTTCCCAAGCCTGAAATTTCAAACGGAATTTTCAAAGCTGCTGCGGTTACACAAAGCGTTTGAGCAATATCCGGACAGTTGTTCATATCCAAAATAATATTTTCAGGAAAATGGAAATTTTCAATAGGTTGAAGGGTCAGTTTGTGTTCGTCTTCTGTGAAAATAGTTTTAATTCCGAAAAACTTTTCATAAATATGAGTAATGACAGAATCTCCTTGTGTTGATTCCTTGTAAAAACTTTTCAGATGTATCGTTTCTCTTCCGATTGCTGCAAATGAATAGAAGTAAGACGCCGAACTCCAGTCACTCTCTACTTCATAATTGATGTTTGATAAGCGATTATTGATGAATGATTCAACTTTGATTGTGTTCCCTACAAATGTATTTTTAATGCCGAATCTTGTCATAATATCTAAAGTCATTTCAATATATGACCTTGAAGTAATGTCTCCGATCAAATTTATTTCTAAACCATTTTCTAACTTTCCCGCTACCAATAAGAGCGAAGTAATGAACTGACTCGAAATATTTGCAGGAATAATTACTTTTTTCCGGATAATTTTTCTTCCTGTAATTTTCAAAGGCGGAAAGCCTTCATTTTCTAAATATTTGATGTCAACTCCCAAATTTTGTAAAGCATTCACCAGATCTAGGATAGGTCTTTCTCTCATTCTTCCGGAACCGGTAAGAATGGTCGTTTTTCCTTCCTGAATTGAATAATAGGATGTCAAAAAACGCATTGCCGTTCCTGCATGATGAATGTCGACAGTTTCAGTACTTGAAGAGAGTGCTTTTTTGAGTAATTGTGTGTCTTGAGAATTTGATAAATTCCCGATTTGTATGTTTGAAAATAAACTTTCTAAAATCAACAAACGATTCGAAATACTTTTCGAACCGCTGATTTGTATGGTTTTATTTTCTGTTAATTTTGATTTTTCTAACTTCATTATTTTTCCAGTTTAAGATTACATCAGATTTCAGAATTTAATAATTTACTATCCTATTTTAATTTATCATTATTCTGATGCCGATCTTTATCCCGGTCAGTTTTAAGTTTCATTTTTCTGTCAAAAGCCTCCTGCAGATTGGTTCCGGTTTGGTTGGCCAGACATAAGGTGACAAATAAAACATCTGCCAATTCTTCACCTAAATCTTTTGTTTTATCACTTTCTTTTTCACTTTGCTCGCCATATCTTCTTGCAATGATTCTTGCAACTTCTCCGACTTCTTCAGTAAGCATTGCCATATTGGTAAGCTCATTAAAATAGCGTACACCAATGGTTTTGATCCATTCGTCAACTTGCTGCTGAAGATTTGTAATTTCCATTAAGATTTATGGCTAATCTGTTGTTCCAGTTCAATGATTTTAGTATTCAGCCTTGCTATTTCAACTTCTTTTTCTTGAATTTCTGAATCTCCCAATTTTCCAGTAAGATTAGCAACTCTTTTAAAAAACTTTCTTACGATTAGGTACACTACAGTAAGAATAATAAAGATAATTATGTTAAAAATATTTAAATCCATCGATAAAAATTTAAATTACTGATATGCTCCTAAGGTCGGGTTTGTCGTTCTGGTAACTCCTACAATATCGGTCGGAACTGTTGCAGCAACTAAGACCGACCCCTTATTTCTTGCCGGCGAATCTGCTTTTACCCGTAAATTCATCTGTGCAGTAAAGTAATTAATAAATTTCGGATCTTCATTTTTCACACTTTGAATCACATGAATTGCGTCAGAAAAATTATATCCTGCTTCTGAAGTGTTGTTGTATTTTATCGATGAATTTTGTATCAAATATTCAAATTGACTTGTACCTGCCTGCTCTAAATTTATAGAATTATCTCTGTCAGAATATACGATACTATTGAGGATGTCTAACTTCTGCAAAGCAGCAATTTCGATTACTCCATTTTCATTTTTCCATTCGTTGGTTGCGAAAATTCCCATTCGGTTACGAGAACTCATAGTTCCAGAATAATTGGCAATTGTTGCGTGTTTATAAGTATGGTTTCCGCCTAATAAAATTCCAATCGCTGATTCTCCACAATTATTCATTACTAAATTTTCAGCATTAACTGTAGATCCTACAGCATAAATTCCGTATTCCTGAAAGGTGTGGATAAAAGAATTTTTTATTGTGGCAGTGGTCTGCTTCATATCAAGACCTTTTGTTCCCCCGAAAAGCCTGGTGTGGTTCATATTAAGAATAGAAGCAGGTTCCATTTTGATAGAATTCCAGTTTCTAGGAATGGTATCGTAATATGGGTCGTTCCTGTCTCCACGCATGATGATTTGGTCTGCTTGAGTTCCGTTGAGATTTAGTTTTGCTCCGGCGGCAATTTTCATTCCGCTGTTTTTGTGAAAATACACTTTTGTTCCCGCCTGAACATCTAAAGTTATATTTTGATCAACGGTAAGATTACCATATATGATTTTAGCTTTACTATTCGTCCAGTTTGTATTGCTAGTCAAAATATTAGGATTTGAAGGGGTCTGAATAAAAAATTCGGCATCCTGAACCACAGAAAATAAAGTAACATGCTGTTGTCCTGCAGGGCTTGTGAAAATCACACGGTCTTCAGCAATTGCTTCAGGACCTGTTGCTTGCGGGGCAATTTCCACAAAAATAAACAGACTGTCTTTCTTTCTTAAAGGAACATTGGTAAAATCATGACCCGCTTTTCCGTCAACATTGATTCTATATAAAGAAGCAGATCCTTTCTCAAGATTGATTCTCGGGATCATAATATCTTTGTCTTCATTATTATACACTTTCACAGCATAAGTTTCGGAGCGCACCTGATGATAAACGGTATCACAAAATACAGTGTCTCTCGAAAAACTGAGTTCCTGAGACGGTGCACCAAAAGAAATCTCGTCTTTGTTGCAAGAAATGGCTAAAACAAACATCCAGAAAGAGCAAAACAGCAGTAATTTGAATTTCATTGAAATTTAAGTTTAAATAGATTCCAAATTTAACGAAAATACTTCAACTTTAATATGTTGCTATCCATTGTTTTTTCTATAGTTTGCTAACGATGTGTTTATTATAATGTTTTTCGATAAATTTCAAAATGGATTTGTTATCTGTGAAAAATTATTGCTTAACTATTTGTATATTATAAAAAAAATTGTATTTTTGCAACCTAAAATTTAGCAGAGAAATACCATTACTATTTCGAAAGCAAACTTTAATTTTTTTTAAAAATTGTATTATGAAAAAAGGAATTCACCCAGAAAATTATAGACTTGTTGTTTTCAAAGATATGAGTAACGACGAAGTATTTGTAGGTAAATCTACTGCTGACACAAAAGACACGATCGAGCACGAAGGTGTAGAGTACCCATTGATCAAAATGGAAATCTCTTCTAGCTCTCACCCTTTCTACACAGGAAAGACCAAATTGGTTGATACTGCAGGTAGAGTAGACAAGTTCATGAATAAATACAAGAAATTCTCTAAATAATTTTTTGTTTTAAAATATTTAAAGTCTTCCAATTTTTGGGAGACTTTTTTTGTGATTAAATTTTATCAAAATTAAATTCATATTGCAAAAATTTATTCAATGATTCGTATTTTTGTAAAAAGCTGAGTGATTGTAAATTTCCTGCCTCAAGCATCCAGCTTCCAACCTAAAAACTATATTAAAATGCAACTCGTATTTTCAGATGCACAATATTGGGAAGATTTTCTTCCGCTTACTTTTACTCGTCCTGTTGCAGAAATGCGATGCGGAATTCTTACTTTCTCCGAAAGATGGCAGAGAATTTTAGCAAACGAAGAAGTATCTTTTTTCACCGAAAATTATCTTCAATGGAAATTTAAAAATCCGGAAGATGTAGAAAGTCTTTTTTTAGTTGCGAATTTCTTGCCGACTGAAACAATCATTCGACAGATAAAAGACTTGAAATTAGGTGAAGCTTTGGTTTATGAAGATGAGTTAATCGCGGCAAAAATCAATATGAAAGGTTTTTCTCTGAACCAGATTGAGAAAATGACCGATATCAAAGAAGAATTGATTTTCTTTAAAAAACCTACTGACCTTTTTACGTATAACGATAAAGCCATTGATTTTGATTTTGAATTATTAACAAAAGGTAAAACTTCTCAGGAGTTATCTTCTACCAACGGATTTTTAGGAAATAAGGAAGATTTATTCATTGAAGAAGGAGCCCAAGTCGAATTCTCTACCATCAATACCAAAACAGGAAAAATCTATATTGGAAAAAATGCAGAGGTAATGGAAGGATGCAATCTTCGTGGGCCGATTGTTTTATGCGAGGAGTCTAAATTTAATTTAGGAGCAAAAATTTACGGTGCGACTACGGTTGGTCCGCATTGCAAAGTGGGTGGTGAGGTGAATAATATCGTTATTTTCGGATATTCTAATAAAGGTCACGATGGTTTTGTCGGAAATTCTGTGATAGGCGAGTGGTGTAATCTGGGCGCGGATACCAATTCTTCCAATCTCAAAAACAATTATGCCAATGTAAAACTTTGGAGTTACAGGACGAAGCTTTTTGAAGATACAGGTTTGCAATTTGCTGGTCTGATAATGGGTGATCATTCTAAAACGGCCATCAATACCCAATTAAATACAGGAACTGTGGTTGGTGTAGCTTCCAATATTTTCAGGGAAGGCTTTCCTCCGAATTTAATTGAAAACTTTTCTTGGGGCGGATTTAAAGATGATGAAAGATTTAAATTAGACAAAGCCTATGAAGTTGCCGAGAAAGTGATGGCAAGAAGAAAATTACCTTTAACAGGCGATGACAAGGCAATTTTAAAGCATATTTTTGACGAATATTAAAGCATATAATTACAAAACTTCAAACTATTTTGAAGTTTTTTTGTTTTGCATGTAATGTTTTTCAGTTTTTAAATGTCTTACTTATAGAAACAAACTTATGACCCAGGAGACTTTCAAGAATACGGTTTTCATTCTCAAAGATGAGATGTATCGTTTTGCGAAAAGATTTGTCATGAGTAGTGATGAGGCAGAAGATGTGGTGCAGGATTTAATGATCAGGTTTTGGCAGAAAAAAGATGAACTGGAACAGTTCGGTAATTTCAAATCCTATGCATTAAAATCAGTAAAAAATGAATGCCTCAACCGATTGAAACACCACGATGTGAAGTTGGGCTTTGCAGATCTGCAACTTCACCGGTCAGAACTTTACAGTATGGATGTGAATAATCTAAAGGAGCATATCATTGGTTTTATCAATCAGCTTCCTGAAAAACAAAAAATGGTCATCCATTTGAAAGATGTAGAAGAGTATGATGTTTCTGAAATTTCCGAAATGCTGGAAATGGAGGAAAATGCAGTAAGAGTGAATCTTATGCGGGCAAGACAAAAAGTAAAAGAACAAATCTCACAACTGATGAGCTATGAGCAACGAACAATATCTGGATAAATATAAAGAAGTCTTCAAAGACTTGAAAGAGGAAAAAATGAACTGGGATTTTGAAGATTTTCTTCAAAAAGCAGAAGGTAATGCAGATCATGAAGGAGAAATCATTCCTATAAGTAAAGCTAAGCCTTCTTTCCCAAAGTGGTTTTGGATGGCAGCAAGTGTAATTTTGCTTTTCAGTATCGTATTAATTTTTAAATACAATCAAAATGCAGATGTAGAAAATCAGGCACAATTAGTTGCAAATGAAATTCAAAAGCAAAAATCTGATTTTATTAAAGAAAACCACGAGCACGAAACACAAGTTGCTGTATTGAGTAACGATTCGATTTCCGGAGAAAAAAGGGACTCTATTTTTGAGGAAAATTCCTTAGCGGAAGTTGATGTTTTAGATAAAATTCTTTCGAAGAAAAGCAGAATTAAAAAGGAAACAAAGCCTAGATACGTCAGCAATTCTGCTATTAAAAATATAAAAGATTCCACAGGATATAAAGATTCTTATGTGATCGTCAACGGAAAAAGAATCGATAATATGGAAGAAGCCATCAATGTTACCAAATATTCGTTTCAGGTGGTTGCCAACAATATGAATCAAGCTTTGGCACAGCCCAAGGTAATGGATAACGTAGAATACTAATAGAACAATCAATATAGATTACGCAACTGATCAGGCTTGTAGTCAACTAAATTTTAATTAAAGTCATGAAAAAAATATTTATCATATTCGCACTCGCTTTTTCACATTTCTTCAATGTGTACGGGCAAAAAGAAAAACTTGATCAATTGTTTGACAGATATCAGGAAGTGGAAGGTGTAACCTCCATTAAAATTGCAAAACCCATGTTCGGTATGCTGAGCAATCTGAATATAGGGGATTCTGAGTTGGATCAGATAAAGCCTTTGCTTGCAAAAATCAACAGTTTGAAAGTTTTGATCACCGAAAGTCCTGAAAACGGAAAGTCTCAGAATAATCTCAATCAGCTGAATAAAGAAATTACGTCTTATCTCAAAAACATGAATTACAGTGAAATGATGTCTGTAAAAAATGGGGACAGCAAGGTAAAATTTCTTTCTTCCGAAGCGAAAAACGGAATTCTTGAAGATATCCTTCTGAGAATTGATAGCGGAGATGGCGAGAATATTCTCGTGATGCTTGATGGGAAGCTTTCCATGGATGATGTGAATAAAATCATCAACTCCGGCGAAACAAATAATGCATCAACACATACAACTACGACATTAAAGAGCGGGTTTAATTCCGAAAATAATTCATCTTATCTAAATGGAGAAAACCGGAATGTGAGTGAGTTTTCCGGAATCAATGTAAGTTCAGGGATAAACGTGGTTTTCAAACAGGAAAATGCCACCAATGTAAGAGTATTTGCAGATTCTGATAAACTTCAAAATGTGATCACAAGAGTGGAAAATGGAGTTTTGAAAGTCTACATCGATACTAAAGGAGTTAAAAAGCTAAAATTCAAAAATCTGAGTGTGAATATCTCTTCACCAAAAATGGATAATGTTAAGGTTTCATCTGGTTCCAATTTTACGGCGGTAAATTCAATTAAAGAAAATAACCTCAGAATTGAAGCTTCTTCAGGAGCTTTAGTCAGTGGAAAATTTACAATAGCAAATACGGCTGATCTTAATGTTAGTTCGGGGTCTAATGTAAAAACAAACATCACGTCAGGTAAAGTGATGGTAAAAAGCTCAAGCGGCTCAAGTGTCAATGTAGAAGGAAATGCAGATATTGGAATGATTGATGTAAGCAGCGGCTCAGTCATCAAAGCTGAAAATTTTCGATTAAATATAGCAGAAGTGGAAGCCACATCGGGAAGCAGTGCTTCTGTGAATGTAAAAGATAAAATGAGGGTAAAGGCATCTTCCGGAGGTTCTGTAAGATACAAAGGAAATCCTAAAATCGATTCTGATGTTAGTAAAATGTCCGGCGGAAGTCTTTCTTCAATCAATTAATTTTAAAAGAGCTACCATGAAAATATTTAAAACTTTATTTGTTGCCATTTGTACAACGATTCTGATGCAATCATGCTTGGTTTCAGAAAAACCGAATATGGCATTTTTTTCAAAGTCAGAGTATGATTATAAAGGAGCGAAGTTCGTAAGCATCAATGTACCCCTATTTTTAGCTAAACCTTACATCAAAAAAGCTTTGAGAGAAGAAGGTGATAATGAGGCTGTCATTGCATTAGTCAAAAAAGTTTCTAAAATAAAAGTTCTTACAGTAGAAAACGGAAACAAAAAAATGCTAAAAGAGTACGCTAGTTATTTAAACGATAATAATTATGAAGACTGGGCAACAATAAAGCATGACGGCAATAATGTCAACATCAGGGTCAAGCAAAAAGGTGAATCTATTAAAAATATGCTGATCACTGTAAATTCGGATCAGGATTTAGTTTTTGTAGATGTAAGAGGAAGCTTTACCTCAGATGATATTTCGAAAATGATCAGCAAGGTTTCAGATAAATAAATTCATATTCATTTATTTTTATATTGTTAAAAGTTGCGATCGCTATGATTGCGACTTTTTAATTTAATTTATGGATTATTAAGTTTCATTTAAACTATTAAAAAGGATTTTCGTATCTCGCCTAAAAGCCTTAATTTTGCAAGAAAGTAAAGATGTCTATTCATAACAAAATTGTAGAGACAGCCATCACTTTCGATGACGTTCTTCTCGTACCTTCTTATTCAGAAGTTTTACCTAACCAGGTTTCTTTAAAGTCAAGACTTACCGATAAAATCACGCTTAATGTTCCTATAGTTTCTGCTGCGATGGATACTGTTACGGAAGGCGAGCTGGCAATTGCTCTTGCAAGAGTGGGCGGTTTAGGTTTTATTCATAAAAACATGACGATTGCCGAGCAAGCTGCACAGGTCAACCGTGTGAAACGCTCAGAAAACGGAATGATCTCTGATCCTGTGACCTTGACAAAAGATCATACTTTGGCTCAGGCTAAAGAAACAATGGCTAAATATAAAATATCAGGTCTGCCTGTTGTAAATGCTGATAATGTTTTGATCGGAATTATTACCAACAGAGATGTAAAATATCAGGAAAATCTTGATATGAAGGTAGAAGAGATCATGACAAAAGATAAGCTGATCACATCAGATAAAACCACCAATCTTGAGAAGGCAAAAGAAATCCTTCTTAAAAACAGAGTAGAAAAACTTCCTATTGTAGATAAAGATTATAAATTGGTTGGTTTGATTACCATTAAAGATATTGACAATCAACTAGAATATCCAAACGCCAATAAAGATGAAAACGGCCGTCTGATCGTAGGCGCAGGAGTTGGGGTTGGTGAAGATACAATGGATAGAATTGCGGCTTTAGTGCAAGCCGGAGTAGATATTATCGCCATTGATTCTGCACACGGACATTCCAAAGGAGTTTTAGAAAGAATTTCAGAAATCAGAAAAGCATATCCCGATTTAGATTTGGTAGGCGGAAACATCGTTACTGCCGAAGCTGCGAAAGATTTGATTGAAGCTGGCGCAAACGTTCTTAAGGTAGGTGTTGGTCCGGGATCTATTTGTACAACCAGAGTAGTTGCAGGAGTTGGTGTTCCGCAATTGTCGGCCATTTATAATGTTTATGAATATGCTCAGTCTAAAAATGTAACTGTTATCGCAGATGGCGGAGTAAAACTTTCAGGAGATATCGTAAAAGCTATTGCAAGCGGAGCAGGAGCCGTAATGGTAGGTTCTCTCTTAGCAGGAACAGATGAGGCACCAGGTGAAGAAATCATTTATCAGGGAAGAAAATTCAAAGCCTATCAAGGAATGGGAAGTCTTTCTGCTATGAAAAGAGGTGGAAAAGAAAGATATTTCCAGAGTGAAGCTAAAAAATTCGTACCGGAAGGTATTGAAGGCAGGGTTCCACATAAAGGAAAGCTGGAAGACGTGATTTTTCAGTTAACGGGGGGACTTAGAGCAGGAATGGGCTACTGTGGAGCAAAAGATATCGATGCTTTACAAAAAGATACTAAAATGGTAATGATCACCGGTAGTGGATTGAAAGAATCTCACCCACACGATGTCATTATTACACAGGAAGCTCCGAATTATTCTTTATAGACAATTTTTTTGGCATACATAAAAAAACTCGCAGAGTTTCTGTGAGTTTTTTTACTTAATTTTTCTGAATCTGAATCTCTGCTTGATCACAGCATTTAAAAACTGGCCTTTGGACCGCGCCGCTTTAAATTTTTCAACGATATCACTTGGTACTCTCTGGTAATCGTATACAGAACCAGACTGATATACAATTCGTAATATCTCAGTTTCAGGGAAATATCTGTAATCTTTTACAACTGATGAAGGCATGATTAACTTCATCAAAAAATATTCCCAACAGTATGTTTTATTTCAGTTTATCTTTAAAATCATCGATTCGAAAGTCGGTGTAAGCATTTCCTTTTTCTATTTTTTCTTTAGAATACAGTCTGAAATCATTTTCAGTTTTTTCCAAAAGATAATCATAAGGTCCAACCTGAGAAATCAATTTTACCAAAACCGGAGAAATTTCCAGGCAGATAAAAAGCCCCATGATAAAAGCTGCAGCAGTTGCAATAATGGCCGAGTTTTTTCCCAATTCATCTAAAGCCTGAAGCCGCGCAGCAAAACCGTTGAATTTATCCTCAATAGTTTCTGTGGATTTTCTTTCCGTTTCTAGATTGGTATAAACCTTAGATATTTCTTTGTCTAAATATTCTAATCTCGGAGCTGCCTGCTTTTGATAGTTTTCAAGATCTACTCTTCTTTGCTCTTTTAGCTCCTGCTTACGTTTTGCATTAGGTCCGAAACCTTCTTTACCACTCGTTAGTCCTGATTGTTTTCCTAAAATTTCTTTTTCGAGCTCTACCGCTGCAGAATCGTAAGACTTTTGGTACTGAGCGATTTTTTCTGAAATCTGCTTTTTCTCAATATCAAACGGGCCGCTTTGCTGTAAAATCCTTCCGGTCATTTCACCCTGAAGCTGTTTTTTGTTTCTTTGAATGATGGTATTTAGCTGTTTGTTGACTTCCTTTTCGAAAATCTTAAGCTCCAAAGGTTTTGAAATAATAATTCCTAAAAATGTTGCTAAAATCAATCTTGGAATCGACAATAAAATCTGGTTCCACCACGTTCCTGTTTTTTTAATTGATGAAACAATATAGCGGTCAAGATTAAAAATCATTAACCCCCACAAAATACCGAAACCTACCGAAATCCAAATATCATCAAATACGGTATACATTGCATAGCCTGCAGATAATGTAGCAAAAACTGCAGTGAATAAGACAATTCCACCGATTCCTGAGAATTTATTCCATTCGCTTGGCGTCTTTTTTAAGATATGAATATTTCCTCCGGAGCAGATCATCAGGAATTTCTGAAACCAGTTTATTTGATGATTTGTTTGATTTATAATTGGTTGACTGTTTTTCATTATTGAAAATTTATACAAAATTAGTATTAAAAATCATACCAATGTTACAAATAGTAATATGTTTTACCAAGTATAGTTGTTTTGTAATATAAATCATTGTTTTCAAAGTACTTACTATTAAAAGATGTTAAATATTAAGTTATTGTTACATTTTCAAACTTGATGTACTTGAGAATTGATAAAAAAATGATAGGTTTGCAATCGAATATTTAATAATATAGAGAGAAATGAAAAGAATCGGTACTATTTTATTGCTTATATTTTTTGTTAATTCATTTTCGCAGGATTTACACAAAGAATGTGGCTTTGATAAAATAATGCAAAAATTGGATGACAGACATCCGGATTTAAAAAGAGCACGGGAAGAAGGTGAGCAGAAGATCAATAATATGAATCAACAGGCTTTTCTAAATAAAGTAGGTGCATCTTCATCGTGGAACGCTCTCTATACAGGACAATTATATGAAATCCCAGTGGTCGTGCATGTTATAGAATCTCAGGATCCTGCAAATGCCAACTTGGCAGTAACAGATCAGGAAATTATCAATTGGATAGCCAGAGCAAACAGCATGTATGCAACAACTTATGGCAATGGGTTTTATCCAGAAGGAGCTGGCCCTACAGGAGGAAATGTAATTCCATTTAAACTTGTTTTGGCAAAAAGATCTCCCACATGTATGCCTACAACAGGTATTGTAAGATACAACGGAAGTACGCTCCCAGATTATGATCAGAACGGAGTGACAGATTCCGGAGCTACAGATACACAAATTAAAAACGAACTTGCTCCACACTGGCCGGAAAATTCGTATTTTAATATTTATGTAGTTATTGGTTTTGACGGTCAGCAGCAATTATCTTATGGGCTCATGGGATATGCATCATTTCCAAGCTCATACGATTACGACTATGAAAGTTTTATGAAAGTGGCGACGATAAAGAATCAGAATGATACCACGCTTACCCACGAGCTGGGTCATGCTTTTGGTCTTTATCATACGTTCCAGGGGATTTCGGCTAACAGTCAGACTACCTGTCCGGTAAACAACAACTGTGCAACACAAGGTGACTTAGTTTGTGATACTTCACCTTCAAGAAGCATGTATGGGGTTGCAATACCAACCAATAATGCTATAGATCCGTGTACAGGCCAAAATTATGATGGTACGCAGTACAATGTCATGAATTATACGAATTCTAACCGTAAGTTCACAGAAGGACAAAGAAACAGAGCTGTCCTGCTGATGATGGAATACAGAAAAAATCTCATCAATTCGCTTGCGGGTACGGATCCTGCAACGGTTATTGCTTCACCTGTTTCTGTGGTGAATGCTCAATGCAACCCTACAGGAATAATAAATCCGACTAACAGCGCTGTCGGACCAACACGACTGATATTCGGAAATATCAGTAGCATCAGCAATGGATATGATTCTGACGAAGCATCACCTCTTTTTTATGCAAATTACGCTGCTGCAACATGCATAAGACCTGCTTATTTTACAGACATTACCTCAAATGTAGCAACAGAGTTGAGAGTGACCTATGCTTACACATTTAATCATGCCGAAAAATTTAGAACGAAAGTTTGGATTGATTATAATAACAACGGGACTTTTGAAAACACAGAACTGGTAGTTAATAATCTTTCGGCTAATCTTACAAATTCAGGACTCACTCTTATCAATAATATTACACCTCCGGCAACTGCTGTTAAGAATGTGTATTTAAGAATGAGAATAGCAGTAGATGCTGCTACATTTAATGGAGTGACTTTCCCGGATTATGATGCTTGTTCGCAATTACGATATGGGCAAATGGAAGATTACGCGGTGAGAATCTTAGATACATTAGGTACTTCGGAGATGAATAACAATAATACTGAAACTAAAATTGTTTATATCAAAGCAGATAACAGACTTCAGCTTTTTGGAAGCACTAAAGCTAAATTTGGTGATTATCAAATCTATGACATGAGCGGAAAACTAATTCAGAGAGGAAATTCAAAAACAAATGAAATTCAGATCAACCAGCAATTAGTAAAAGGAGCATATATCATCAACTACACAGAAGGTGATCAACAAGGATCGAAAAAATTCCTTAACAATTAAATAGACGAAGCCCTTTTTTAAAAGGGCTTTTTTTATGTTTAAATTCAAAGATAAAGAAACTATTGATTCTGTTATTTTTTCTTTAATAATCAGCTATTTCATACGATCCGGATTTTGTTTCAGAAAGCTTTCCCAGCCAGTATAAGATTTTGTATCAGCAATTGTACCCGAATTGAAGTGATGGCAAACTGCTACAGCCAAACCATCAGAGGCGTCAAGATATTTAGTGGGAAATTCTTTCAAATTCAAAAGATTTTTGAGCATTCCGGCCACCTGCTCTTTGCTGGCATTTCCATTTCCGGTAATAGCCATTTTAATTTTTTTGGGCGAATATTCTGTAATCGGAATGTTTCTGTGAAGACTAGCTGCCATCGCAACTCCCTGGGCGCGACCCAATTTTAGCATCGATTGTACATTTTTTCCAAAGAAAGGTGCTTCCAGTGCTACTTCATCAGGATGATATTGATCAATCAGCGCAAGTGTTTTTTCAAAAATATATTTAAGTTTTGTTTCGTGATTAGGATATTTCTTTAGAATAAGTTCATGAATAGAAATCATTTCCATCTGCCCTTTTTTTATCGAAATAAGTCCAAAACCCATAATGGCAGTTCCCGGGTCGATACCTAAAATTATTTTCTCTGCTGAAATCATCGCTCCAAAGATATGACATTCTGCATTTTAATTGGAAAATTTTAATCAACTTATCCTTTCTTTTTATACTTTAGTGAAAAATATTATCATGAAAATATTTACTAGCTTAATGGCTGTCAGTATCTTAACTTTCTTCGGAGTGGGGCAGGTTAAAAGCCAGTCTCAATCTTTAAAGGAAGTGAGTGTGCAAAGCAAAAATGAAATTCTATATCTTTTTTTTAAGATCAGAAAAGATCAGTCTGGTTTAGAAAAAATTTCTCTCAATGATCAGAAAATTGTGAATGGAAAGATGAAATCAATGCCGGCTTTTAATGAAAATGAGCTCGAAAACGGTGATTTAATCATTACTTTATACGACAGGAGCGGGAAAGAAATTTATATACAAAATGCTAAAAATCCTTTAAATCCGGAATTGGAAAGCTTCGGAGATAAGATGGGAAGACATAAGCTTACCTTGCAGGAAAGTGAGTTTAGTTTTAGATTTCCGCATTTTTCAGAGATTAAATTTGTAAAAATTGAAAAATTCACAGATTCTAAAAAACACCTGCTATTCACTCAAAACTTGTAATCATGAAAAAACATTTATTAATTCTGTTACTAAGCAGCTCATTCTGCTTTTCACAGACATTTGATACAGTACCTTTGCTTCAAAACGGAACCAATGATAAGCGCATCAATATCGCAGTTTTGGGTGATGGCTTTACTGTTGCGCAGCTTCCGGCATTTGTAACTTCAGCACAAAATACCGTCAATTATCTTTTTACGAAAAGTCCGTATACAGAATATAAAAATTACTTCAATGTGTACGCAGTAAAGGTGATTTCTGCTGAATCCGGCGTAAAGCATCCGGGAACCGCAACTGATGTCACAGAACCAGTCATTCCGGTGTCAAATCCTAATAATTATTTAGGTTCTACCTTTGATATAGGGGTGCACAGATGCATTTACAGCAATACTACAAATAAAGTAGCTCAAGTGCTTTCGGCGAATGTTCCGGATTATGATATTACCTATGTTCTGGGCAATTCTACAGAATACGGTGGCTGTGGAGGTGCGTATGCTTTTGCTTCTTTAAATTCGTCTGCTAACGAAATTGTCGTGCACGAGCTGGGACATTCTTTTGGGAATTTAGCAGATGAGTATTGGTTTGCAGGTTCAGGAGAATCAGCTAATAAAACTCAGACCTCAAATCCTGCTACAATAAAGTGGAAAAATTGGGTGGGTCTTAATTCTGTGGGGGTGTTTCCTCATGCGGAAAGCCCAAGTTGGTTCAGGCCACATCAAAGTTGTGAGATGAGGTATCTTAATCAACAGTTTTGTTCAGTTTGTAAAGAGAGAATTATCGAAAAAATTCATAGTTTGGTTTCGCCGGTAGATTCTTTTACGCCTGTAAACACAAGTACTGTAGATGCAAATTCTAATGTGACGTTTACCGTAAACGAAATTCTTCCTATTCCTAATACTTTGGTTAACACCTGGAAACTGAATGGAACAACTCTAGCTGCTACAGGAAATACACTCACTGTCACACCTTCGCAACTCAACAATGGCAATAATACGCTTCTTTTCTCTGTAACCGATAATACGACATTGGTAAAAACAGATAATCATAGTACTGTACATTTTACAAACGTCTCGTGGACATTAAATAAAAATGCATTAGGAACTTCTGAAATAAAAGCAGAAGAAAGAAGATTCAGTATCTATCCTAATCCTGCAAACACAGAATTTTTTATCCGGGGAAGATCAAATTTCGCAAAAGACATAAAAATCACTTTGTATGATGCATCAGGGAAATTAGTACCTGTAAAATTTGAATTGCAGGATGCTGCAACGGTTTATGTTGATATTCATGATCTACCTTCCGGTATTTATACTGTCACTGCAACTGAGGGTAAAAGCTTAATTATTTCTCAGAAGATTATTAAAGAATAAATATTTATATCACTAAAATAAAAAAATCGGCTCTTATAGGTCGATTTTTTTATTTCCCGGAAAGTTTTTTTTCAGCAATCGATATCCATTTTCCGTCATGACGCAATAGTGAAATTTTATCAACGATGAATTTAGTTTTAAATTCTTTTCCCTTATAGATTTCCCATGCTTTAAGATAATATTCGAAAGTGAGATTTCTGTAACCTATCGTCATATGAGGATTAAATGATCGTTTATTAAAGGTGAATACTTCTTTAACATTTAAAAACAATTGCTTTAGACTTTCATTTTCTTCTGGTTGTATAAATAAAACCGGACTGTTTGGATTAGGAAAACTTCCGAAACCGTTTAATTTTATTTCGAAAGATGAAATATGGGTGTCAATTTTATCGAATTCCACATGAATATCATTTTCCATCGTCAACTCTCTTTCAAAAGGAGGAAGTAAAGTGATGTGAGCATCATTTTTCAAAGCTTTTGAATTATTAAAATTTAAAGCTAAATCTTTTTGGAAAACTTTTACCTCGTCAATAATCTCCTGTGGCGGATAGATCGCGATGAAATACATTTTTTTCATAACGTAAAAATAGGCATTTTTAAAAATTACCATCTAAAATTTTATACATAAGAAAATTATACATAAATTTGTTATGTATAAAATCTATAGGTGAAAAACAACAGTCTTTACAAAGGAACTTTGCAAAATATCATTTTAAAATTACTTTCAAAAGAGGTGAAAATGTATGGTTATCAAATGACACAACGAGCAAAAGATCTTACAGAAGGTGAATTGGAGATGACTGAAGGAGCGTTATATCCTTTGTTGCATAAATTAGAAGGTGATGGAATCATCAGTTCCGAAATTCAGAAAATCAATGGGCGAGACCGCAAGTATTACCTTTTAACAGAGAAAGGAAAAAGGCAACAAGCCGCTCAGGAAGCCGAAATGAAAACTTATTTATTTAATCTTAATACAATTTTTAATATATGATAACTAACTTTCAAGAGCGTGAGATAAAAAATTTTCTGAGCAAAAAAAATCTGAATGCTGTTATTTTGAATGAAATTTATGACCATTTTGTGATACAGATTTCAGAATTAATGAAAGAAAATTTAAGTTTTCAGGAAGCATTTCTTAAAACTAAAGTTGTGTGGCAATATGAATTAGAAATGGTGAATGCTGATGCCTTGTCATTCAAAAAAATTGCAAGAATAGAGAAGACAATTTTAAAGTCTAGATTCAGAAATATTATTTTTTCTTCAATAGCCTTTTCTTTGATTGGCATGGGTGTGTTTTTATTTCTGAATGATTATTTTTATATCATTCAAATCGGTTTAGCACTTCTTTCCCTTTCAATGCTTTTATACAATTTTGCATTCAAAAAATTGAAATTCAGAGAATACATCGAATTGAGTTTTCATCCTTTGATTTTGAAGAACTTTTTTATAGGATGTATTTTATTTTTTATTGTAGGTTTTTTTTCTCAAAATATACATTTTTGGGAATTTGGGATAAGGAAGGTTTTTGGCGTATATGGTATGTTGGTACAGATTCAGTTATTATATTTCAGAAGCAAAAAAGTAAATGTTTTAATTTAAGTGTTTTAAATAATTACCTCAGTAGCAGAAAGTAAAAAGACAGATGTCTAACTGAACAAGCTTTACTGGATATTTTGCTGGAAGTTAGTGACAAAATGACTGCGCAAATTTTAAATATTCAGATTGATAAAAACCTGAGTTTTGAAAACACTTTTTAAACTTGAATTACATTGACGATGAATTTAAGATGAATCATATTTTGCTTTTTCTCTTGAGTATATTCCTGTAATTTTCAAAAGCATTATCAAAAATTCAAAATTTCATCGAAACTCTATAAATTAGTTTATGTTTTGATTAGTAGAAATACGTTCTATCATATCGGTAAAATTTTTGATCTCACGATGAGGTTTGAAGGTTGTGCTTTTCCCTTTTTCTTCATCAGCAATATTTGAAAGAATGATGACAGAAGTTTTTGTCTCGGGATAATAAATATTTAGCGAGGGCGAGCCTTTTATATAACCGCTGTGAAAATACGCTGCAGGTTTTCCCATATTCATCATAATGCCGTATCCATATCCCATTTTTCCGAAAATCGGGTGTTGTCTTTCAGCACTTTTCAGTAAGAATTTTTTTAATGTTTCGGGTTGTATTATTTTTCCCGAGTAAAGAAGATTGTTCCACCGATGCAAATCATCAACTGTAGACAAAATTCCGCCTGCAGCAATTCCGATTTCTTTTCCGCCTAATCTTTTAGGCATATTGTGCATGATTTCAAAGTTTTTTTCATTTCCTAAATAAGCTCCGGCAAAATTCTCACTATCAAACAGATTTCCCGTAGATGAGTTTTTCAGACCCGCTCTTTTGAATAAATCAATCACATTTTCATCATAGGATTTCCCGGTTACTATTTCTATAATTTTCCCTAAAGCATTGTAGCCATCATTAGAATAGTGGAAATCTTTTCCGTTTGCAAACATCAATTTCTGACCCAAAGTATTAAGTCCTGAAGTGTGATTTAAAAGTTGATGGATCGTGATATTACCGTATTCTTTGCTTTGAAATTCTTTGAGATATTTTGAAGCCTGATCGTCTAAAGTAAGCTTGCCTTCTTCCATTTTTAATAAAATAAGAACCGCGGTGAATTGCTTGCTTACTGACCCGATAGCGAAAACTGTTTTATTATTAATCGCTTGTCTATTTTTAAAATCTGCAAAACCATTATTCCGTAGGTATAATTCAACAGTATCTTTGAAAACACCGACACTGCCGTTGAAATTGTATTGATTAAAAATAGAATCGATTTGAGTTTTATATAATTTTTGTTGAAATACGACAACACCAGAATCCGCAATTGCTTTTCTGTTAACTGGTTGTATAGTCTCAGTTTTTTGACAGGAAAATAGAAGGCAAATAAAACTAAGAATGATTAAAAATTTCATGATGTGCTTTAGATATCTAAAGTTATAAAAAATAAAAAATATCAAAATATGGACGGGAAAAGTTTGAGAAAACCAACGTTTAAGTTTACTGAAGATGCTTAGCTAATAAAACTATTTCGGTTTTACAAAAACTATGTAAATATCTTCTATCTGTTCTTTACTTGTGAAAAACTTTACATATTCTTTTGGGATGTAGTGTATGTCATATCTGCTGTAGTACATCCAATAACTTTTGTTGAATGATTTATGGTCAATTTTTTTACCATCTAAAACAATAAGAGACTTTTCTGTAGCGCTTGGTGGACCCGAAGAAACTTCTCCCATCATTTTATCAAGCCCATTATAATCCAACTTTATTAACTGCTTTTTGCCTAACTCTTTAATTGTGTAAATTGAAAGTTTGTTGTCGTAAACGTAATTATTGGGATTGAATTCTAAGAGACTTTCGAATTTAAGTATTTCTTTTGGAACCTCTAAAGAATAATAACCGTCTTTATCAGAATTTGTAGTATAGACTTTTGAAATCGTAATAAAACTGACTGTCGCAGAAATCGGCTGTTGTTTATCACCAGAGATTATTCTTCCTGAAATGGTAAAATTTTCACCAACATTTTTATTTACTACTTGATTCTTTTCTTTTTTAGATGTCGCAGTATTTACAAATTCTTTTTGTACAAGGTTTTTCGTTTGTGCCGGATAAGAATTAATGATACTTGCTGTCAAAGCTAAACCTGCAACGATCATGGAGAATTCTGTTTTTCTTGCTGGATAAGAAATTTCTTTTTCTTCGTGTGAAAATTCTTTCGAATGATTTTTAAAAAAGATTCCACAAACCTTTTTATTTCTACTTTCGATTATAATATTTGTGATTTCAAATTTGTTTAAGTGTGAAAAATCAATCACTGTTTTCGAGCACAAGTCACAGAATTTTCCTTCAGAAACATCATGCATATTTTCTAAAGATTCCGTACAAGGTTTTTCAATTCTTAAAAATGGATTCATGCTTATTAGTTTTAAACTAAACGGACTTTCTAAAATTTTATTTCTGAACCAAATCACAAAACCAGAAAACATATTCTCCATCGTCCTGATTGTCGCCAGACTTCGGCTTGGGATACGTTTTTTTTACATTGTCTCCAATTTCAAACTTAATCGGATTTTTAAAAATCGGTCCGTCAAAAGTAAAAGTGTGAAATTCTCCGTTTTCTCCGCAAGGATCAACATTTTTAGGAAGATCTTTAATGAGATCATTATCAATAATTCTTCCCGCAAAACTTTCATCCAAATAGGTCTCGTTGACGCATGTGATAATAGTTTTAAAACCGAGATCTAAAAATTCGTTGATGAGTTCCGAAGTATTTCGTTTCCACAGAGGAAAAACAGCTTTCATCCCAATTGTTTTTAACTGATCTTCTCTGTATTTCCTTAAATCTTCCAAGAAAATATCTCCAAAAATAGCATAAGTGATACCGTAAGATTTAATTTTTGACATTGTTTCAGACATAATCTGCTGATATTCTTCCATCGAGGGTTCTTTCGGAAGTTCCATTTTAATTAAAGGGAAACCTAAACTTTCAGCTTGTTTTTCCAATAATGAGACAGGAACACCATGCATCGAAATTCGCTGATAATCTTTATTGATACTTGTCAAAAGGGTTGTTATGTCAAACTTATTTTCCTTTACAATTTTATATAAGGCAAGCGCAGAATCTTTTCCGCTGCTCCAGTTGAAGATGGCTTTTGGTTTCATGTTTAAATAAATCTTCTCGCAGGAGGATTGATCTGTTACTTTTTTTCAATTTCTTTGATAGGAACAAAACCGCCGTTGAGATAGTCTAGTTTTAATTCGAATGGCACAGAAGCAGGACCCGATGCGATTAAACCGCCGATAATTCCGAAAAAAGCTGAAGCAAGTACGACATCACCGGTTTTAGCCGTAGATTTTATTTTTCCTGTAAAATAGAAGTCACCATCTCTTTTTTCTGCTTTTGTATAAAGATTTTCCACAGGAATATAAATGTATGGAGTTCCTTGATAGACAATAGCATACGTGCTGTTTTTTTTGATTTCTTTCTCTTTACCGTCGATTGTCTCATATATCGTCATGATTTTTGGAGACTTTCCGTAGAATTTTACATTGGTCAATTCTTTTTCAGGCTGCTGGTTTTTAAAGGAAATATAATTCATGTAAACTCCTTCTTTCATTGTTGTCGTGCTGTACAGACTTAGTTTTTGTTTTTCAATCTGATCAAAGTTTTTTACATCTTCTAAGGTGTACAGGTCGTTTGGAGTTGCTTTGACCACAATATTTTTGCTGATAAAATCGCTTACCATCTCACTGCCTTTTTTCATTGTAGCTTTCGTAACATCCATAGAAGAATGGTCTATTACAGAATCTATTTTATCAAGGTATGAGTAGGTTCCGTCATCATTTTTTGCAAAAAGATATGCCTGGAAATAGCAATACCCATGTTCGCTGAATGCACCGGTGAGTTCTGCAAAATAAAGCTGTTTAAGATACATTACAATAGTACCGTCTTCAGTATTTTCACCATTTATATGGTTGAGAAGATTCTGAAATTGGTCTGAAAGATTTGTAACAGGTACCACTTTTGCCTTATTGTTAAATGCGCCTTTCTGAACAATTCCTAATGAAGTCGTGTCTGTTCTGGCATCAATGAGTTGTATTGTTTTATAATAACTTTTTTCAAGCTTCGTATCCGGAAAGCTTATCGAGAAATCCTCAGTTCTTTTCTGAGCATCGGCAAATGATGCCAGAACCGCAAATGCCAAAACGAAAATATTTTTAAAAGTGTATTTCATCGTTATCTTTTTATAATGGCAAAAATACATCATTGTGTGAATATGTGGTTCATTGAAAAATTAAATCTCAGGAAATTTTTTGAAGGTTTTCGATAGTGACAAAGTTTAAATTAAGCTATTTGCTTGGTGGTTTTCCAAAATTATTTAGATGACTAACCTCTGTTTTTTCGCGTTCAGCAGCATGTCTTTTTTGCAATTCTTCAGAATTTCTATTGACATCGCTTTGTTGAAGAACCCCCATCGGATAAGATTTACACGAGATAGCAGATCCCAATAAATAAATTGCTGATATTATTCTGATAAAACTTTTCATTTTAATTTTTCTTAAAAGTAAAAGTACAAAAAACCTCAAAGAAATTTCCTTGAGGTTTGATTTATAAATGATTTTTACAGGTAGAAGTCAATCATTGACTTCAGACCTGGTGTTACATGTTTCTTCTGTATTTACCACCCACTTCAAACAAAGCATTGGTAATTTGCCCAAGCGAACAGTATTTCACAGCATCCATCATCACATTGAATAAATTCTGCTGATTGATGGCAGCGTATTGTAATGTTTTTAAAGCGGCTTCGGATTTATCTTCATTTGATTGTTGGAAATTATGAAGCGTTTCAATCTGAACCTGCTTTTCCTCTTCAGTAGAACGGATCACTTCTCCCGGACGAACCGTTGGCGAACCATCTTTTCCAAGGAAAGTATTTACCCCGATGATCGGATATTCTCCTGTATGCTTCAACCATTCATAATGCATCGATTCTTCCTGAATTTTTGAACGTTGATACATTGTTTCCATCGCACCAAGAACACCACCTCTTTCTGTAATTCTGTCAAATTCCGCATAAACAGCTTCTTCCACCAAATCAGTTAATTCTTCAATAATAAATGAACCTTGAAGCGGATTTTCGTTTTTCGCCAATCCTAATTCTTTATTGATAATCAACTGAATTGCCATCGCTCTTCTTACAGACTGCTCAGTCGGAGTTGTAATCGCCTCGTCATAAGCATTGGTGTGCAATGAATTACAGTTGTCATATATTGCGTAAAGTGCTTGTAAAGTTGTTCTGATATCATTAAAATCAATTTCCTGAGCGTGAAGCGAACGACCAGAAGTTTGAATGTGGTATTTCAACATCTGGCTTCTTTCGTCTGCGCCGTATTTCAGTTTCATGGCTTTTGCCCAGATTCTTCTTGCTACACGTCCGATCACTGAATATTCAGGGTCGATACCGTTGGAGAAGAAGAACGATAAGTTAGGTGCGAAATCATTGATATCCATTCCTCTTGACAAATAATATTCAACATAAGTGAAACCATTTGCCAATGTAAATGCTAGCTGAGAAACCGGATTCGCACCCGCTTCTGCAATGTGATATCCTGAAATAGAAACCGAGTAGAAGTTTCTCACTTTTTCGGTGATGAAATATTCCTGAACGTCACCCATCAATCTTAGAGCAAATTCAGTAGAGAAAATACAAGTATTCTGAGCCTGGTCTTCTTTTAAAATATCAGCCTGAACGGTACCACGAACGGTCGCGATTGTTTTAGCTTTAATTTCAGCATAAGCTTCAGCAGGAATCACTTCATCTCCCGTGATTCCTAATAGTTTTAAACCTAATCCATTGTTTGAAGGAGGTAATTCACCGTTATATTTTGGTCTTTCCAAACCTTTGTCGTCGAATTTTGCTTTTAAAGCTTTTTCAACATTCTCTTCAAGATTGTGTTCAGCGATATATTTCTCAACATTCTGATCGATTGCAGCATTCATAAAGAAAGCCAACAACATCGGAGCTGGTCCGTTGATCGTCATTGAAACGGAAGTCATCGCATTCACCAAATCAAATCCTGAATACAATTTTTTAGCATCGTCCAATGTTGCGATAGAAACTCCAGCATTTCCGATTTTACCGTAAATATCTGGTGGTAAAGCAGGATCCTGACCGTACAAAGTTACAGAGTCAAACGCTGTAGACAAACGTTTTGCATCCATTTCCGCAGAAACATAGTGGAATCTTCTGTTGGTTCTCTCCGGTCCTCCTTCTCCGGCAAACATTCTTGTAGGATCTTCTCCGGTTCTTTTGAAAGGATAAATTCCTGCTGTATAAGGAAATCCTCCCGGAAGATTTTCCTGACCTTTCCATTTGATCAAATCGCCCCAATCGGTATATTTCGGTAAAGAGATTTTTGGAATTTTTAAATGTGATAAAGATTCTGTTGAGGTTTCGACTTTAATTTCTTTTCCACGAACGAAATATGAATAAAACTCAGCCTTGAAAGCCTGTTTAGTATCTTCCCAATTGTTCAGGAAGTCGATATTTTCCTGTTGAAGGTCTTTTTCTGCTTTTTGATATTCAGACTCTAAAGTTTCATTGGAAAGGAATTTTTTCACGCCTTCAATGTGATACATTTTTCTTGCTAATTCGGCTTGTTTTTCAACATTGGCATCGTAAATTCTATTATTTTCAACGATTTCAGAAAGATAACGCACTCTTTTTGGAGGAATGATGATAATATCTTCAGAAACTTCCTGCTCAACAAAACCTTGTAAACTTAAATCTGAAAACTTGTCGTTTACTTTCTCAACTAATCTATTGTATAAATCAGTTGTTCCGTGATCATTGAACTGAGAAGCTTTTGTTGCGTAAACCGGCATATCATCTAACAGACTTTCCCACAACAGATGGTTTCTCTGAAACTGTTTTCTGACGGCTTGAAGCGCATCTAAAGCACCTCTTTTATCAGATTTATTTAAAGCCACTAAATCTGCATAATCTAACATGTCGATTTTTTCCAACTGCGTCGAAGCTCCGTATTCAGGAGTCATTACGTACATGGAAACGTCCGCAAAGTCTGAAACCTCTGATCCCGATTGTCCAATTCCTGAAGTTTCCAAAATGATCACATCGGGATGAGCCAATTTCAATACATTTAAAGCTGAATGAATAAAAGGCGAGACAGAAACATTGTTTTCTCTCGTCGCCATCGAACGCATATAAACTCTTGGATCATTGATCGCGTTCATACGAATTCTGTCTCCCAAAAGGGCTCCTCCCGTTTTCTTTTTCGAAGGGTCAATGGAGATGATTGCAATTTTTTTATCTGTATTGGAACGTAAGAAACGTCTTACCAATTCATCTGTCAAAGAAGATTTTCCGGCTCCACCAGTACCTGTGATCCCGATGATTGGAATATTTAAATCTTTTGATTTTTCGTCAATCGCTTTTACCAAATCAGGTTTTTCTTCTGAGAAATTTTCAACTGCAGAAATGATCTTCGCAATGCTGATAGAATTTTCAAAATTGATTAAATCTAAATCTTCCACCGTCACATCTTTTCCGGTTGGGAAGTCTGATCTTTTTACCAAATCGTCGATCATTCCCTGTAAACCAAGCTCACGACCGTCATCCGGAGAATAAATCCTGTCGATTCCATAAGCCATGATATCTTCTATCTCTTCTGGCAGAATTACACCGCCGCCGCCGCCGAAAATTTTGATTTGCGGAGAGTTTTTCTCTCTTAAAAGGTCGTAGATGTATTTAAAATATTCGTTGTGTCCGCCTTGATAAGAAGTCAGTGCAATTGCATTGGCATCTTCCTGAATGGCTGTGTTCACAACTTCTTCAGCAGATTTGTCATGGCCAAGGTGGATAACTTCGCATCCTGTTCCCTGAATCACACGACGCATAATATTAATAGCTGCATCATGTCCGTCGAATAACGACGCTGCTGTTACAATTCTTACTTTGTTTGTTGGAGTATATTTTTGGGTTTCCATATTGATTGTAGAAAATTTCTAAGTTCCCAAATATAATAATAAATAAAAACTTATTTTAAATATTCAAATTGTTGAATTATAATCATTTAGATAATTTCTTTGAATTATATATTTCCTATTTCAGAGGTAAGACAGATGTACAAAATACGATCATAATTTTAAATTGACCGTAAAATGCAATTTGTAGACATTCAAAATAAAATTCTCTATTTTTGCGCCATATAAAAATGATATGCAAAAAGCACTGATGTATTTCGGTTTGGGAACGGTTCTCAGTTTCGTTATCAATTATTTTTTCATGAATAGTGGAAATATCCCGCTGGAGATTTTTTATGCTATAGCATTTGGCTCAGCATGGGGGTTGTCTTACTTTCTGGATACACCGAAATTCTCCTTATGGCAGAAGCTTACCTTTTCTTTTGCTGCAATGGCTTTGCTGGTTTTAATTGGTACGCTTATTTTTAATCTTAAATTGGCAATTCCGGCAATTCTAAAATTCTCTATGGTTTTTGTTGCTTATTATTTAATTGCAAGTTTCAGAGGCAGCAAATCATTAAGAAATTAAAAAATAAGAGGATGTCATCTCTTTTTAAAGGTTTTTTCGTTTAGTGTATCATCAGGAAGCTTATTAAAGCAAGTATAATCACCAAAAACATAAACGCAAAGAAGTTGATGGTGAACAGAATAAATCCGATAACAAGACTTATTAATCCGTGCGATTTGTAAACACGGTGATGCGCTATAAAAAAGTAAGCAACGCTGTAAAGCGACAATGCAAAAATTACTAAATACAAAAGTGTATCAATTAACCAAAAGTCTGTTAAGCTTACCAATTTTGAGGTTAGCATTATAAATAGAATATTTAGCAGCAGGAAAGAGAAATAGTGCAGCGTGAAAATTCCATGGTCAAAATACCACCATTTTTTCTTTTTATGAAAAATCCATAAAAAGAATGCGAATAAGGGAAGATAAATAAATAGTGCTTTTGGCAGGTTGTGAAAAGATGTTTCCGCTAGATTCTTAAGGATTTCTCCTTTTGTCACCCCGTTTTCTTTAAGCTCAAAAAATTTGTGTGCCACCGGAACATCTATAAAATTGAAAAATGAAGGTTTTTTTGCTATTGCCGAATCGTAAGATTTTCTTGTTCTATAGCCGTCGTATTCGAAACTGTCATCTAATTTTTTATTCATTTCAAACGCTGCTCCGATATTGCTTATTTTGGCGGAATCGCTTAAGACGCTTAGTTGAGATATCGCTACCGAATCTTCTTTGGTAAGCTTTCTTTCAGCTTTTATACTGTCAAGAATCTTTTTTGTCTGAACAGCTTTTACTTTTTCTAAAAAACTTTGATCCTTCGATTTTCCGCTGTTATTTTGTGTATTAAAATTTAAATTGAATATCGGAAAAAGTGCAAACATGAAAAAAGTAATAAAACTGACGAAGATATACAATTTCACAGGTGGAACGAATCTCTGTCTCTTGCCTTCGAGATAAATATTGGTCAATTTTCCAGGCTTAAAAACCAAATTTTTCAATGCGCCCCAAAACTGACCGTCATAATGAGTAAAATCTTCTACGAAATGGGTAAAAAGATAATGAAACGGCTGTCTGGTTTCCGTGTTTTCCTGCCCACAGTGCGGGCAAAATCTCTCTTCTACAATATGTCCGCAATTGAGACAGTTTTTATCTACTCTTAATTTTCCGTGGCTCATGGTTTTTTTGGTTTCCGCAAATATAATTATTTCATAAAATATATCTGTTTTTGCTACCCGATTAAAAGCAAGATTTACATTTATTTAATGTGATGATTTAATTTGTTTCTTTTAAATCCTGAGATGGTTTTAAATTCTTAGCGTAGCAATTTTCGATTTGTAACCTTATAACATATATAGATGCGGATTTATTAAAGCTAAATAAGTTTTTGCATTATAAAAATAATGTGTACCTTTGCACACCCTTATGGGGAAAATTATGTTTAATCTTTAACTAAAACGTGTGAATACATTAAGTTACAAAACTGTTTCAGCGAACAAAGCTACTGCAAATAAAGAATGGGTTGTGGTAGACGCTGAAGGACAACCGTTAGGAAGACTAGCTTCTAAGGTTGCAAAGATTTTGAGAGGTAAGCACAAAGCAAACTTTACACCTCACGTAGATTGTGGTGATAATGTTATTGTTTTGAATGCTGGGAAAGTTACTCTTTCCGGAACCAAGTGGGCAGACAAGACTTATATCTGGCATACAGGTTATCCTGGTGGTCAGAAGTCTATGACGGCAATAGAACTTCTAAACAAAGATTCTTTAAAAGTATTGGAAAAATCTGTAAAAGGTATGCTTCCAAAAACTAAATTAGGATCTGCTTTGTTTAAGAACCTTTATTTATATGAAGGAACTGATCACAAGCATGAAGCTCAACAGCCTAAAACACTTAATATTAACGAATTTAAATAATTAATATGTCTATAGTTCACAAAATCGGAAGAAGAAAGACTTCTGTAGCAAGAGTTTATGTAAGACCTGGTACCGGGATTATTACAGTAAACCGTAAAGATGCTGCAACTTATTTCTCTACAGACGTGATGGTTTATAAATTGAATCAGCCGTTTATCCTTTCTGAGACTGTTGGTCAGTATGACGTTACCGTAAATGTTTTCGGTGGTGGTAATACAGGTCAGGCAGAAGCTATCAGATTAGGTATTTCTAGAGCACTTTGCGAAATTAATGCTGAGTACAGATTAGCATTGAAACCTGCAGGTTTACTTACAAGAGATGCAAGAATGGTAGAAAGAAAGAAACCAGGTCAGAAAAAAGCAAGAAAGAGATTCCAGTTCTCAAAACGTTAAGATCTGCAGTAAGCTTAAAGCATTATGCTATAGGCTTTTTGAAAAACTTATTAAACTTTTTAACTCGCTTGAAAGCTTACAGCTTAATGCCTACAGCCTAAAGCAAATTGCCCGTTACGTTTAGCATCCAAACACTTCTCCCATCTAAAGAAGTCGTTGATTGTTTAAGAAACGGAAAGTAAACTAACAAAAACAGAAAACATGGCAAAAGCAAATGTAAAAGACCTTCTAGAGGCTGGTGTACACTTCGGTCACATGACTAGAAAGTGGAATCCAAATATGGCTCCATACATTTTTATGGAGAAAAATGGTATTCACATTGTAGACTTACATAAAACAGCTGTTAAATTGGACGAAGCGTGCAGCGCTTTAGAAAAATTAACTTCTGCAGGTAAAAAAGTTCTTTTCGTAGCTACCAAAAAGCAAGCGAAAGAAGTAGTTGCTAAGCACGCTGCTGAACTTAATATGCCTTATATTACAGAAAGATGGCCGGGAGGTATGTTAACGAATTTCGTTACGATCAGAAAAGCTGTAAAGAAAATGAACTCTATCGACAAAATGAAAAAAGACGGTACGTTCGAAACTTTATCTAAGAAAGAAAGATTACAAGTTGACAGACAAAGAGCTAATTTAGAGAAAAACTTAGGTTCTATCTCTGACATGGTGCGTCTTCCTTCTGCAATCTTCGTTGTAGATATCATGAGAGAACACATCGCTGTAACTGAAGCTAAGAAATTAGGTATCCCGGTTTTCGGTATTGTTGATACAAACTCTGACCCAAGAAAAGTAGACTTCGTGATCCCAGGAAACGATGATGCTTCAAAATCTATCGATATGATCTTAAACGTAGTTTCAGATTCTATCAAAGAAGGTCAGTCTCAGAGAAAAGCTGATAAAGAAAAATCTAAAGAAGAAGGAGAAGTAGTATCTGCTGATAAAGATGCAGATTTCGACGCTGCTGCTGAATAATTGAAGATTTATCTTTAAATAATAGAAAATCCGCTAAACTTGTTTAGCGGATTTTTTTGTCTTATATAAAATTTCAGTTTGATAGCTTTACTGAATATGAACTGGTGACAAATTTTGTTTTCTGATAAACCGAATTGCAAATCATCCCGGAAAAATTATAATTCTGATTTTTGGGAGCCATCACCGATGCTGTTTTTTTGGCTCCAATCGGTATCTTTTTAAAATAGTTATTTCCGCTTATCGTTAAAACCGTGTTGCAAGCAGACTGGTTTTCCACAATAATTGAGGTCCTGGAGTTTTGTGATGAGCCGTTCAGCAAATCATTTAAAACATCTGCTGTTTCAGATTTATAGGTTTTTATTAATGTCTGATATTCGATTTCGGTTTGCGCAGCAGGACTGGTTTTTGTTCCTATAGTTGAGATTACAGGTGCCGCAGGTTTTTTTGCAGGCTGTTTGGTCTGTTGAATTGTACCTCCGCAATTGGTCAGAAACAAAATAATCAGCGTCGAAATTGAAAGAGTTTTTATCATATTAATATTTTCTCAGTGTAAATTTAAATGTTATTCTTTAGATTTGAATGAATTTACTTTCTTTCGCAAAAAAAAGCTGTAAAAATTACAGCCTTTCATTATTTTTTTGATTCAGTAAAGATTTAATTGATCCTAAATTTTATATAAGTAATCGTTTTTCCTTTAGCCGAGAAAAGTTCCTCATAATATGTTCTTATGTCTCTTAAATGCGGAGTATTCGGATCATATTCTAAGGCTCCATAAATATCGTGGTGAGCCGATAGAATTTCGTACCCTGCCCCTTGTAAATACCCTAATGTATAACCATGCAGGAATTCAGAATCTGTTTTAAGATGAATAGTTCCACCAGGCTTTAAGAATTTTTTATAACGTTCCAGAAAATCGGGATGGGTTAGTCTGTGTTTTGTACGTTTAAATTTGATTTGCGGATCGGGAAAAGTGATCCAAATTTCATCAACCTCGTTCTCAGAAAAAAAATGATCTACCAATTCGATTTGAGATCTTATGAATGCAACATTTTTCATGTTATTTTCAATGGCCTCTTTGGCTCCAAACCAAAATCTTGCACCTTTAATGTCTATTCCGATGAAGTTTTTTTCTGTAAATGTTTTGGCAAGGCCCACGGTATATTCTCCTTTTCCACAACCTAATTCTAAAACGATAGGTTGGTCGTTTTTAAAGAAGTTCTCTCTCCATTTTCCCTTCAGTCCAAAGCTGTTAATGGCCTCTTCTCTGGTTGGCTGAATAACGTTGGGTAATATTTTGTTTTCTGCGAATCTTGCTAATTTGTTTTTGCCCATCTTATAAATCTAAAATCTCGCAAAATTAGCGAAAATACCCTACAATCGCTTTACATTTAATAAAAAACGTGAAATCTTAATTTGCTTGAGATAAATCTATTTCGAAGAACTGCCGAGAGCTACCATCAGTGGTTTCTGAATGGTTTTTTGGGAAGCATACTGAGCACCGCAAACAAGACTTGTCAAAAGATAGTCGCCTTTTTGTATTACGAGAGAATTATCTCCATGAGCAGCCACAGGAAGTCTGTATTTTGTATTCCCGATTCCTTCTATTCTTACAATGATGTTGCAGTCAGACTTATTTTCAATCATGATAATGCATTCTTTTGCATTGGGATCATTATCAAAAAGTGAATTAAGTATCTTCACTGTCTTATTCTTATGTTCTACAGGATTGTCGGCCATCAGCATATTAAATTCAGATGCTTCAGTATCTGCGATCGCAGTGGTTGTTTTAGTAACTGCGGGTGTGGCTACGAAAACGTTTTTTGGTGAACTGGGCGTATAAACAACAGCAGACTGGCCAACCTGCAGTTCTCTTTCGTACTTCGCAATCTGTTTCTTCCTGATAATTGCATTCATTTCGTCAAAAGTTATTTTAGTAGAAGGTTTTCTTTTCAGCATAGCCAGCCAATCCTGCATTTGTCTTACCTTCTGGTCTCCGGGAGGTGCATTTTTGATATATTCTTTCATCAGATCCATCACTTTTGGTTTCAAAACAGATCTGCGTGGATCATCGGGGTGAGCGTCCCTCAAAAAAGCATTGATTTCATAGATGCTTTTACTCCTCAGAATATTGCTGTAATCTTTTGCTTTTTGCTGGGCAGAAAAACAGATGAAAAGTAGGGTGGTAAACAGTAAAAGTAACTTTTTCATTATAAAACTGGTGATTGGATTTATTTCTCCTTAAAAATAATAATTTTCAAATAAATTATGACAAAAATAAAGCATGCCATAACGTACAGTATTATTGTAAAACATCCTGTAAATGAGAATTTCTCAATCTTCGTTGGTAAATCGGTAGATATTTCTCAATCGGAATTTTTACCCCTTCAATATTATTCGACTGTACATACATTTCTATATTTTCTGAGGTATAAACAAACTGGAGGAAGTTATCAATCAGATTTTCAGGGATTTTAAATCTTGTAAAATAATCTTTTCCTAAATAATTTTTAATATTTGAGACCGATTTATTCATTCTTTCATACTCAGCATATCGTTGTTTCTTTTTTCTTTCGCCGGAAAGAATGTCAAAAATACTTTCGAGACTGAAGGTAAGTCCACCGTCTCTGAAATCTGCGACCGGAAGCACAGGAGAAGCACCATCACCTTTCGGTTCGGGTAAGCCTATGACTTTTTTCAAGGCATATGCCTTATCGTCTTTTCTTAAAGAATTTACATCATATCTTAAATTTCCCGTTGGCCGGAATCTGCTAATAACAACTTCCTGGATGTCGTGATACGCAACTTTTAACTCTACCAGATTTCGAACGTTAAGGCTTTGGGGCGATAGTTGAACATCTTTTCTTTCGGTAATAATAGAAGTGAAGCGAATGACATCTCCGGGACTGGCCTGAAGGGTAAAGTCTCCGTTATAATTGGTAAGAACTGTTTTATATGTTGTAAGATTGGTCACATAAACCTGATTAAGGTACAAAACAGAGTTGTCTCTTAAAAATACCTGTCCCGAAAAAATCTGTGCATTAATTTTGACGATGAAAACTAATAGCAAAAGGGTAATGACTTTCTTCATATAATGTGCAAAATTACATAAGAAAAGCATCATATCTTGTTATCTAGGACTTTAAAGCAGGTTAAAATTATATTAAACTTTTATTCAAACTGTTAATGAATGTTATATTACCGCTGAAAACTCAGCGATCAAGAATCTATTTATCCCACAAACTGTCATTTCTATTTTTTACCAATAGCCAGCTGGTGTATTTGACAGTGGTAGAATTACCGAATTCTGTCCAGGAAATAAAATACCAATAAGTGGCTGTAGATACTGGTCTGCCCTTCATTTTTCCGTCCCATGTAAAGTTATTGGAAGGTGATCCTCTAAACAGCTCAGCTCCATAACGATCAAAAATCCTGAAAATAAGATTATCTTTGCTCATCAAAGAAGAATAGTCTATATCATCATTATGGCCGTCCGAATTAGGTGTAATTGTATTGATTAGATTAATGATGACAAAAGTTTTTTCTACAACATCACATCTCTGAGAATCTCTCACATAGATTTTATGATTGCCAATCGGTACATTATTAAAAACATTTGAGCTTTGCCAACTGTTGTTATCCAAAGAATACTCGTAAGGCGGAACTCCACCGGTTACGCCAATAGTTACGGTAGACCCGTTGATGTCAATGGATGATATGACCGGTAAAATAGATTCTGATACGTTTACAAATTGTCTGTAAATACATCCGTCAAAAGTAAGGTCTACCCAGTAATTTCCTGCAGCAACATTGGTAATAGATGGAGTAGTAGCTCCTGTGCTCCATAGATATGTTGTAAATCCGGGTCCTGCATCTAATGTTGTTTTAGTTTTCGGACAGATCAGTTTATCAACCAATACATCCGATTTTTTAGGAATTTTAAGAGTGATTCTTATTGATCCTACATTAGGGCAGAAACCGATTTTCTCAAATCTTATAAAATAAGTGTGAGTTCCCGTTAGTGTAACAGCGCCACTGATCGCAGCAGTATCGTTTTGAGCATCGGCCAATGTAGAATGATAGCTTACCGTTACTAGAGGATCTGTTGTAAATTGAGGTATAAATTGTGAGAGATTGACCAGCTTACTACCGTCAAGATCATCATCACAGAACGTTGTTATAAATGCTGTGGTTAATAATGCCAGCTTTGATCCAACAGCAAAATTTAAAACATCTATTACTGGAGCACATCCATCCGGTGATTCAACCCGTACGTAAATTGTTGTATTTGTGCTAAAACTCCAATTATTTGGTAGTGTATTATTATTTCCCAGGTTTGCATCTGCCAGTAGAGCATAATATCTCACATTTGTAAAATAGACAGGATTATTTAAAACTAAAAGAGTAATATCTGATAAAACTACATTAACTACTCCATCAAGATTCTCATCACATAAAAATATTAGGTTAAGGGGTGCAATATTTGCTAAAGG
Source organism: Chryseobacterium sp. LJ668 (assembly GCF_019613955.1). NCBI lineage: Bacteria > Pseudomonadati > Bacteroidota > Flavobacteriia > Flavobacteriales > Weeksellaceae > Chryseobacterium > Chryseobacterium chendengshani. The sequence goes on from NZ_CP080443.1 coordinate 1,779,125, forward strand.
AAATAAATTAAGGGTAATCTGCGCGATATTTTTACACCCTGCAGGATTTTTAACCACAACATACACTATCGTTCCGGCAGGTGCGGAATAGTTGCCCGGTACGCCGATTTGGCCTGCGGCATTTTCTGTCTGCGCAGCTAATAAACTGGTATAGTAGGTTTTAATGACAGGATTATTGGGTGTGACATTCGCTGTTGTTAGATTAAATGTTCCGACACCATTTACATTACATGCTGTTAATGTGGCATTGGTAACAGTAACGGGTAGAATATTTAATGTAACGGTTACCGATTCGCAATCCGGAAAGTCAGGGTCGTTGCCGCAGAATGTATACGTGAAAGTATCTGTTCCTGAAGCTGAAGGGTTGGTTACAGTGTAGGTAATAACTCCTGTTGTTGTATTGATGGTTGCCGTTCCTAGCGTTGGTGCTGTTGTAATTGCAATTGTAGATACCACCGGAGTTTGAGGAGAAGAAGTAAAAGCAGGAGCAATTATTTTGTTTTCACAAATATCAAAGCTTGCTGCCGTAATCTTTAGGCAATTTAAAACTTTGTAAGGTGCAGTTACCAATGGTGCGCAACTTCCCATTGTTACAGAACAAGTATAGTTCCCAGATTGTGTAGGAGTATAAGAAGGTCCGGTGGCACCGGTAATCAGGTTGCCGTTTCTGTACCATTGATATGTTTCGTAGATGATAGGGTCTACGGTTAATACAATGCCGGGAACGCAGTCTCCGCCGGATTTTATAATCACCGGCTGTGTAGAGAAGCCTGCAAAAAAACCACCATAACCTACTGCATCACTTCCTGCAGTGATCCCTGCGGTAATCGCTTTCGTAGAAACAACCGTTATTGTCCCCACTGTGTTCGGGATTCCATAGGTTACCCATGGTGTAAGGCCTGTCATATCAAATGGACCTGTTGTCGCAGGAGGAGTAACACCGTTGACTGTAACAACGGCACCACGTTCTGTAACAAGGTTTAGCTTGGTAGGGATATTCAGTATGCCAGAAGGATTAACATTAGAATGAACGAAATTTTCGTTAATAAAACCAATTTCGTTAATCTGTTTTGGTAAATAGCAACTTAATGCGGGAATAAAATTAAATCCCCCTGTAGCAACTTGAGTTCCGCTCACGGAATCTCCTGCAAGCAATTGGTAGACGTATGCATTTTTTGTTGTCCGGATATATAAATTGTAATGATTAGTACCCTGCAGCTGATATTTAGTATCTGAAACTACGTAATACTGACCTGTATTCAGTGTGGCTATCGGTAAAGTCTCATTATTAAGAAAGACCTGTGTATTATCCTGAGTGGCAATCACAAGGGCGCCTTCCATATTGCTGCCGATGCTTCCGTTACCTTTTACCAAGGCAAACTGCGTTCCCAGCTGTTCAACGGGTACAGACTGATCCATTAAAATATCTGAACTTGTAGGGATATTTCCTGCATATTGACCGTTGAAATTTCCATTTGTAATATTCACAGGCTTATCGGCGATAATCTTTGAGCCTATAAAGCCGTCAAAGTTTCCTGTGAGATCACCTATGCCATCAACAATATAGGATTGTCCTTTATTTAAAATAAAAGTCATCGTCGGTGTGGTTGCCCCTGTTGTACCGTTTGAGAACTGTACAGTAGGTTTGTAACCTGATATTGTTACTGTCGTATTGTCTTCTGTCGCCAGAATACTGGTCATGAAATTCAGGATTGTATTGCTCACGGTAATAGGAGCACTAGCAACGTGAAATGTTTTACCGGTTGAAGGTATACCTTTGGAGGTAATGATTTCTGCGTGATTGAATACTGAAAACCTTAAGTTAGCATAAAAAGGAAAATCTGCTTTTAAATAAAGACCTTTTGAAGTAGGAGTAAATAAATCTGTTTGTGTAGTGGTAATGATGTAATCTCTCAAAACATCAAATTTTTGCGGATTGTTTTTGCTGATGGTTACACTTCCTATGACTACATTGTTATTATAAATACTTACTGTAAAAGGAGTGGTGCGGTTGGTTGAGAGATACAATTTTTGATACGGATTAGGGTTTCCGGTTCTATCTACCATCGGTGCAAACCAATGCTCTCTATCCAGTTGTGCAAAGGAAATAGAGAAAACATAAAAAATAAGAAAAAAAGATAGAAGTTTCTTCATTCTGTATTTGATTTATCACAAATTTAATAATAAAATACGGTGCATCATTCAAAAATGAACAAAAAAACCACGACTTTATATCGTGGTTTTTTTAAAATGTTTATAATTAATTGTTATTCTCTGTTTTTAACCAAAATCCAGCCTGAAAATTTGATCGGAGTTTTGTTTTTACTTTCGTTCCAGGTGATGCTGAACCAGTAATTTCCGGTAGAAACTTTTTTGGTCTTGTTGATAGTACCATCCCACTTGAAGCCGGTGTCTTTATTACCTTCAAAAATCTTAACTCCGTATCTGTCAAAGATTCCCAAAATTAAATTTGGTTTGTGAGCCAATGCAGAATAATCGAGTACATCATTCACACCGTCACCATTTGGGGTAATCACATTTACAATATTAGGAATTGTAATGGTAACCACAATTGGCGTACAGTCAAAACTATCTTTCACATACACCGTTGTATCACCTCTTGTAAGATCGGTAAATACATTAGAATCCTGCCAGTTGATATTATCGGTTGAATATTTGTAAGGAGCAGTACCGCCAACAACAAATACGGTGATATCATTACTGGTAACTTCAATATTAGAAATTACGGGCTGTTTTGTCGGATAAACAGTTACTGTCTGTTTTGTGAAACAATCTCCAGTTTTTAATATAACTGAATAAGTTCCTACACTTACATCAGTAATAGTCTGTGTTGTAGCTCCTGTGCTCCATTGGTAGCCATCAAAACCAGGACCTGCATCTAATGTTGTTTTGTCTTCAATACAGATTTCTTTGTCAATCAATACGGTAGATTTTACTGGCGGAAGCACTACTAAAGTAATTTGTGCTACTCTGTAACATCCGTTCGCATTACTCACTCTCACGAATACTACTCCGTTTGGAGCAATGTAGTTGGCAAAATTTGTAATTTCATTCGTCTGATTATTTGCATCGGTAAGTGACGGGTAATATTTTTTAGTTGTCCCAGGCTGCGTATTTACAACCGCATTGGATAAATTGAATAAACCTGTCGCAATATCAGACTCAAGATAGCATGATCTCATTGTAGCATTGGTTACAACAGGGCTTTCTGAGATCGTTAATGTCAAAGTAATTTGCTCACAATCTACAAATTCCGGTGCATTACCGCAGAATTTATAAGTAATTGTGTCTGTCCCTACAAAGCCGAAGTTCGGAACATATCCGATCACTCCTGTAGTAGGATTGATGATTGCTGTACCATTTGCCGGTGGAGTAACAATCTGAACTGTGCTGGGAACAAAGGTTTGTGTTGAGCTTGTAAATGCCGGAACAATATTTATATAACCTTCACATACTGTTTTTGCTGCAGTAGTTTGCTGAAGACATGTAAAGACCTTGTAAACAGGTGTCGTGGCAGGAAGACAAGATCCTACAGTAATTCTTACCGTGTAATTTCCTGATTGTGTAGGAGTAAACGAATTGCTGTTTGCTCCAGGAATAGGAATATCATTTCTAAACCACTGATAGGTATCATAACTGTCATCTACTTCCAAAACAAGCCCTGGAATACAGTCTCCTGTCTGTTTTGCAATAAGCGGAATAGAAGAGAAACCTGCAAAGTAACCGCCATATCCCGATGTGCTGAATCCACCGTTAATTCCTGCAGTAACTGCTTTATTTGATAATATGGTTAAATTGCCTGCTACAGGTTCTAATGCGTATGTTACCCAGTTGGTATTCCCGGTTAATGGAAATGGGCCTTGAGCAGCAGTCGGAGCAACACCATTTACCGTTACAGTCGCACCTGCTTCCGTTAAAATATTAAGCTTTACAGAAGTTCCACTTGCTACAACACTTGCGCCACCGGCACCCGTTGGCATTTCATTTACTTTACCGATTTCGTCAATCTTTCTGGGCAAGAAACAGTTTAATGGCGGAATGTAGTTAAAACCACACGTCGCATTGCTGTTGCCTACAGAAACTAATTGGTATAAATAAACATTTTTTGAAGTGCTGATAAACATATTTTTATGAGCTCCTCCTCCCTGTGCAAGATAGTTGCTTCCGGAAATTCTGTACCATTGCCCCTGATTTAAGGTAGCAGCTGGTGTAGTAGAGCCGTTTAGAAATACCTGCGTGTTATTTTCAGTAGCAATCACTATACCTCCTTCTATGTCGTCTGCTGTAGTTGATCTGGTTCTTACCATTGCAAAAGTATTTCCCAATCTTTCAGTCGGTACAGACTGATCAAGAATAATGTCGGCTCCAGCACTTGTTCCTGTACCGAAATTACCGAGTACGTTTCCGTTGGTAAGAGTTATTGGTTTGTCAGAAACTATTTTAGCACCGATGAAGGCACTCATATTTGCTGCCGGACTTCCGGAACCAGCAAAAATAAAAGACTGTCCTTTATTTAAGGTAAAGGTATGGGTATTTGTAGTTGGGGCAGCTCCAATGAAGGCTACAGTTGAAATTGCGCTCCAAGTGGCAGTTACCACAGTATTGTTTTCTGTTGCTAAAACTCCTGCAGTAAAATTATTTCCGGTACTGGCAAAAGGAGATGGGGTATTGGCAACGTAAAATTCTTTACCAATCCCTGCCTTGCCTTTACTGGTAAGAATTTCTGCATGCGTGGTACTGCTGACGATTCTCAGTGTACAATAAAATGGCTTGGTTCCATTCAAATATAAACCTTTGTTAATAACAGTAAAACCTTCTGATACACTCGTGGCTGAGATGTTAGCAGGAGAAACTGTATAAACCTGAGGATTGTTTTTACTGATGGTGACTGTTCCTAAAGCAGTATTGTTACTAAACACAGTGACCGTAAAAGGTGTTACCGAATCTGTAGACAGATAAAGTGATTGTGTAACAGTAGATGATGCATAGAACGGGGCGATCCAATGTTCGGTGTCTCTTTGAGCAGAAACATTGATGCCGGTAATCATTAAAAGAAAAATGAGTAGAAATTGTTTCATAAGCGTTGAATTAGGATTTTTACAAAAATAATCCAAAAAAGCATATGTTTTCAGAATTTTTTGTAATTATTGTTGATAATGTTAACCAAAGAAGCCACAACTCTGTGCTGTGGCTTCTTTTTATTGTAAGGATTATTTGTTATTCTCTGTTTTTCACTAAAATCCAACCTGTGTATTTAATTGGTGTTTTTTGTGCATTTGGCTCTGTCCAGTTGATGTGGTACCAATATGTTCCGGTTAGAATTCCTTTACCTGAAAATCTTCCGTCCCACTTATAATTGTTTGACTTGTCACCGGTAAATAGTTTATTTCCGTATCTATCATAGATTACAAATGTAAGGTTTCCTTTATAAGCCAACTCGCTGTAATCAACAAAGTCATTGACGTTATCACCATTTGGAGTAATGGCATTCAATAAATTAGGAACTGTAATTTCTACCGATATTGGTGTACAATCTACTACATCTTTTACATAGAAAGTATGCTGCCCTCTTGAAAGATTTGTAAATACATTAGAATCTTGCCAGTTGGTAGGAGTATCTACTGCATACTTATAAGGTGCCGTACCTCCTTCTGCAAAAATAGTTGCTGTATTATTAGATATTTCAATAGATGTTATGATCGGATCATTTACTTTTTTCACACTTACGAATTGTTTTACAAAACATCCGTTATTTTGAAGGATTACCCAATATTCACCGACAGGAATTCCCTGGATGCTTTGAGTAGTTGCACCAGTACTCCATTCGTAAGATTGATATCCCGGTCCTGCATCCAGACTTGTTCTGTCATCTATACAAATAAATTTGTCTTTTAATACAGTAGATCTTTTTGGAGGTGTCACTTTAAGATTAATTTTTGCAATGGCATAACAACCGTTTGAATTGAATACTCTAGCATATACAAACCCGTCACTGGCAATGTATAATGTAGAATTCATGATTTCATTCGTTCCGTTGCTTGCATCTGTAAACGTCGGATAATATTTTTTTGTAACCGGAGTCTGATTGGTTATTACTGCTGTTGTTAAATTAAAATTACCCTTAGTTTCGTCGTTTCCAAGAAAACAAACCGTTAAAGTAGCATCATTCACTACCGGAGTAGGATAGAAGTCAAGGGTAATTTTAGCTGTGCCTGTACAACCTTCTGAAGTGGTAACTCTTACATAAACAAACCCTGCTCCTGAGAAGTAGTTGGTAGGATTAGTTATTTCATTAGTAAACGCATTAAGATCAGCTAATGTAGGATAGTATTTCTTAGTTGTAGGTACAGAATTATCTGTAACATTCGCAGTTGTTAAATCAAAGAATCCTTTTCCTGCATACTGACATGCTTTGACAGTCCTGTCAGTTAATACAAACGGTACTAAGTTTAGGTTTAAGGTAATCTGCTGACAATCTACAAATTCCGGTGCATTACCACAGAACTTATAAATAATTACATCAGGACCTAAATAGCCAGGAGTCGGAATGTAGGTGATAATTCCGGTTGAAGGATTTATTGTTGCTGTACCATGTGTAGGTTGTGTAAGTATTGTTACCGTACTTGGAACAGGAGTCTGCGTCGAGTTGGTAAATGTAGGGGTAATTACTTTCGTACCACAGATATAAATAGTTTGTGCGGTTTGTTGTAAACAGGTAAATACTTTAAAAATAGGGGTTGTTACCGCTAAACATGAACCTGCTGTCACTTTTACAGTGTAATTGCCGGCAGCTACCGGAGTGTATGTATTGAAAGTTGCTCCGGGGATAAGAACGCCGTTCAGATACCATTGGTAAGTTTCGTAGCTGTCATCAACTTCAAGAATAATCCCAGGAACACAATCTCCTGTTTTTTTACTGATAATTGGAATAGAATTGAACCCTGCAAAATATCCACCATATCCGGCAGTACTATATCCGCCATTAATACCCGCTGTTACCGCTTTGGTAGACTGAATAGTAAGGTTTCCTGTCACATTCTCTAATCCATATGTTACCCATAATGGATTTCCAGTTAACGTATAAGGACCTTGTGCTGCAGTTGGCGCTACACCATTCACAGTCACAGTTGCTCCTGCTTCTGTTATAATATTTAGTTTTATACCTATTGCACCAGAAATACCGGGCATTTCGTTGATTTTTCCAATTTCGTCAATTTTTCTCGGTAAGAAGCAGTTTAACGGTGGTATGTAGTTAAAACCACAGGTAGCACTACTGTCGCCTACTGATACCAATTGGTATATATATACATTTTTTGATGTATTGACGAGCATGTTGTAATGGCCAGAAGTCCCCTGGGCAACATAGCTTGATCCTGGAATTCTATACCATTGTCCTTGATTTAATGTGGCAACTGCAGTTGTTGATCCATTTAAAAATACCTGCGTATTATCTTCAACTGCAATTACAATTGCGCCTTCTAAGTCTGAAGTGGTGGATCTGGTTCTTACCATAGCAAAAGTACTCCCTAGTCTTTCAGTAGGTACAGACTGATCCAAAATAGCATCAGATCCGGCACCAGTATTGTCACCGAAATTACCATTCACATTTCCGTTGGTTAGTGTAACAGGTTTAGTTGATACAATCTTAGCTCCCATAAAAGGAGCAGCGGTTCCGGCATTACCAGCATAAATAAAAGATTGTCCTTTATTCAGTGTAAAAGTATTGGTGTTTGAGGTAGGAGCACCATTAAAAAAGCTGATAGGAGTTGCTGGGTTCCATGTAACGGTTACCACTGTGTTATCTTCTGTTGCTAAGATCCCAGCGGTAAAATTATTGAAGGTAGCACTGGAGGGTGTATTAGCAACATAAAACTCTTTACCGATACCAGCTTTACCCTTACTTGTTACAATCTCTCCATGTGCACTTTGTGCCAATCTGAGTGTACAGTAAAAAGGCTTTGGACCTTTTAAATATAATCCTTTGTTTATTATACTGTAAACATCAGAAGTAGTATTTGTTGTGATGATGTCACTAGCTACTGCGTAGGTTATAGGTGCATTTTTAGCTACACTTACAGTGGTTAGCAAAGAATTATTACTGAATATTTGTACATCAAACGGAACAACCGAATCTGTAGACAAATATAAAGTATTGTTATATCCTGACGTTGTTGAATAATAAGGTGCTATCCAATGGTCTGTATCTCTCTGTGCGGAGAGAGAGCAGAACGTCATAAAAACTAATATAAAACTTAGTAGAAATCTTTTCATAATTATGGAATTAGGATTTCTACAAAATTAGAATAATATTTAATATATTCTTAATAAATGCTAAAGAAAATTTAAAACTTATTCTCTATTCTTAATTAAAAGCCACCCTGAATGTGAAACTGGTAATTTTGTATCAGGTTCAATCCATTTCAATATATACCAATAAGTGCCTGTTGAGAGGGTTCTTCCTTCTGATTTTCCATCCCAGATGTAATTTTTACCGGATGATTTATAAACAGCTGCACCATATCGATCTACCACTTCAATGCTTACATTTTGTTTTAATCTAAGGTCAGAATAGTTTAATACATCGTTATGACCGTCCCCATTTGGCGTGATGGCGTTCACCAGGTTAAGAATTAAAAATTCTTTTATGATAGGTCTGCACCCGTCTGCGCTCAAAACATACACGGTATGAGGGCCTCTCGTAAGACCGCTAAACGTATTTGAAGACTGATAATCAATTCCGTTTAAAGAATATTGATAGGGAGCGGTTCCACCCGATACATTAATTGTAGCGTTTGATCCCGTAACCTGAATACTTGTAATGGTAGGCGCCTGCGCCGTCGTTACATTGACGGTCTGTCTGTAAATACAGCCGTTGAATCCCAGATCGACATAATATATTCCGGCACCTACTGTAATGATCGGTGTTGTTTCGCCGGTGCTCCATAAATATGATGTAAAACCGGTTCCTGCATTCAAAACTGCTTTTTCATTAAGGCAGACCACCTGATCTTTTAAAATGTCAGATTTTTTACCGGATTTTAAAGTAATGGTTATAGTTCCTGTATTTGGACAGGCATTGCTGCTGGTAAACCTTATATAGTAGGTTCCTGACGTTGTAATAACTTGTTGTGCAGCAATTGCATTTGTTCCCGCCTGCGCATTAGCCAAAGTCGAATGGAATGTCAGCGTAACTGCAGGATCTGTCGTAAACTGGTTTTTATAATCGTTGAGGTTGACGGTTTCAGAGCCATTCAAATCATTATCACAAACCTGAGTATTGACAATAGCTGTAAGTAGTGTAATTTTATTTCCGATCGTAAAATTAATCTGTCCGAAAGCGGGCGGACAATTGTTATTGCTTTCTACCCTTACATATACAATTGTATTGGCAGTATACGTCCAGTTGGCAGGTAAAGTATTGTTGTTGCCGGCATTTGCATCGGCCTGATTTAAATAATATTTAACCGTAAAATTAGTCGAGTTTGTAACTATCTGAGGTGTTACAGAAGTAAAATTAACATTGATGATCCCGTCAAAATTATCATCGCAAATATTTGCATTAAAATTTGACGTATTGATATTGGCAAGCGGATTCACCGTTAAGGTGATCTGTGCTGTTCTTGTACATCCGAACGGCGAAGTAACTCTTACATAAACATTAGACGCAGCTGAATTATAAACGGATGGTGTTGTAATGGGTATTGTATAAGCCGCATCAGAAAAATAAGTGACAACGGCACCGGGTGTTGTCGTTACGTTTGCTGTTGTTAAGTTGAAAGTACCATTCCCAAGAATGTTTGAACATGCTGTTAATGTCGCATTGTTAGCAACAATTGTATCTAAGCTCAGTGTTAATTTTGCAATTTGCGGACAAGCATTAGTACTTTGAAATCTGATGTAAAATGTTCTTACCGGTGCTACAGTTTGTGTAGCGTTGATGGCGTTAATTCCAGTCTGTGCATCTGACTGCGAGTTAAAATAAGTCAACGAAACTGCAGGGTCTGTCGTGAAGTTATTTTTAAAATTATCTAAAATTACAGTTTCCGTACCATCAGAATTATCATCACATAATAAGGTGCTGTAATCTTGCGTCAATAAAGAGATCTTAGCTCCGATGCTGAAATTGATCTGGCCAAAAGCTGCAGGACAGCCATTACTGGATTCTACTCTCACATAAACTGTTGTATTTGCAGTGTAAGACCAGTTTGTTGGAAGCGTATTAGCGTTTCCTGCTGTTGCATCTGCCTGTAGTAGATAGTATTTTACTGTAAAATTTGCAGAATTAGTGACAATTTGTGGTGAAATTGTAGTGAAATTGACATTGATGATTCCGTCAAAATTATCATCACAGAGATTTCCGTTAAAATTTGTGGTGGTAATGTTCGGTGCTGCATTTAATGATAAATTAATCTGAGCAACCTTTGAACATCCGTAAGTCGAAGTTACTTTGGCATAAACAATTCCTGCAGATGCGCTGTAAGAAGTCGGTGTCGTGATAGGCAGCGTTAAAGCGGCATCAGAGAAATAAGCGATAGCAATTCCGGGATCTGTAGTCACGATAGCTGAAGTTAAATTAAATATTCCTGTCGTTCCATTAGTCGTACAAGTTGTTATAGCAGTATTGGTAACCTGAAGGACATCAATATTTAAGATTACCTTAAAATATTCAAAGGCTGCAGGGTTACCGGTTCCTTCAATATAATAAGTGAAAGAATCTGTCACGTCCGCACTCAATCCGGGATTTGGAGTATAAGTAATTTGGCCGTTTGTTGGGTTTATAACCGCTGTACCAGATGTCGGAGCAATGCTGATACTTGTATTGGCAATAGAAATAGTTTGTGTAGAAGATGTAAATGCCGGACTGATTACTTTAGTATTGCAAGAACCTATATTTGAAGTTGTAGTAGAGATAGGCGGACAAACCGTGTAGCTGTAAACGTTGGTAAGTTTAGAGTCGCAATTATTCTTTGTAATAAGACACGTGTAATTTCCGGCACCGTAATTTTCAGGATTAATAAAATAAGTTGTAGCACCTGGAATAGGGTTGCCGTTCAAAAACCACTGGTAAGCATCATAGGTATTATCAACCTGAAGCAAAATACCGTTTAAACAGTCACCGGTTTTAGCAATACCGGGTACCGATGAAAATCCTGCAAAATATCCACCATATCCTACGGCACCGCTACCGCCAACAATACCTGCAGTCACCGATTTTGTAGAATTTACGGTAATATTTCCTGTGATATTGGGAATTGAGTAGGATACCCAATTTGCATTTCCGGTCACGGGATACGGGCCGTTTCCTGTTGCGATAGGGCCTCCGTTAAGAGTAACGATGGCACCGGTTTGGGTGATGATATTGAGTTTTGTATTGTAGGTCTGAAATCCTATTTGATTGATAAAACCTATTTCATCCACTTTGTTGGGCAAAAAACAGCTCAACGGCGGGATATAATTAAACCCGCCTGTAGCATAAATGGATCCTGTAGCCACACCTGCCAGCAATTGATAAACATACATGTTTTTCGTGGAGGAAATAGCCATGTTAAAATTATTATTCCCTTGATTCACATAAGAAGCGCCGGGAACCATAAAATATTGTCCTGCATTCAGCGTAACTCCCGAAGGCGCTCCATTTACCGTGAATGTAGTATTATTTTCTGTCGCAAGTACCAAAATTGTTTCCATGCCGGAAGTGGCAGGTCCGTTGCCTTTTACCACTACAAAATCTTTCCCCAACCTGTCTACAGGTACAGCCTGATCCATCAGAATATCATTATTGGTAAAATTTTGATTGGTATAAATTGCATTAAAATTCCCGTTGGTAACAGAAACTGGTTTTGTAGATTCTATTTTTGCCCCGACAAGACCTGCTAAATTATTAGGTGAATCGCTGCTTACAACATCCATTACATAAGATTGTCCTCTGTTTAGAGTAAATGTTTTGTTGGGTGTAGAAGTACCGTCAGAAAAAATAACATTGGGGTCATACCCTGAAACTACAACCGATGTATTGTCTTCAGTTGCAGTAACACCGATAGTAGAATTAATGTAAAAATTACTTCCTGTATTGGGTGCCATTGCCGCATAGAACTTGGTGCCTAAACCTGCAAGACCTTTTGATGTGATGATCTCTGCGTGATTGTCTACCGAAAATCTATAGTTGGCAAAGAATTTTTTTGGACCTTTTACATACATACCCATGGATGAGGGCGTAAAGAGATCTGCCTGGTTTACCGCCATAAGAAAATATTCGGGAATATTTACCTGTACGGGGTTTCCTTTACTTACCTGTACCGTTGTGTACAGTGTATTATTGTTATAGATCTGCACCGAAAAAGGTGCGGTCTCATTGGTAGATAAATATAAAAAGCTCTGCAGATTATTTGTTCCGGCTTTTGCGGCCATAGGAGCAAACCAGTGATCAGTATCTAATTGTGCGTTGACAAGTAAACAAAGAAAAGTACAAATACTTAGTAAAAATTTTTTCATGCCTGAATTTCAAGGGCGACAAATTTAAGTATTAATAATCAAAATCTTATCTAATTTTTTTAACATTTTTTTAGAATTTTTAAAAGTATGAATTTTTTAAACTAAAGTTCATTTAATGTTCATCTTCGCAACAGGGAATAAACAAAAAAATCCCGGTGAATTTTTTCACCGGGATCATTTATTGTATAAAAAAACTGGTTAAGCTAAGCTTACTCTTACAAATCCTGTAATTTTCAAGTCTCCATTTACAGATTTCACGTAATCAGCAACAGAAACAGAACTATCTTTAATAAAATCCTGGTGTACCAAAGTATTGTCTTTGTAGAATCTCTGCATTTTACCTTTTAATATATTATCAATAATATTTGCAGGTTTACCTTCTTCAGTAAGTTTGTGTCTTTCGATTTCCAATTCTTTGTCGATTGTTTCCTGAGAAACCGAAGTTTCATCAAGAGCGATTGGGTTCATTGCAGCAGCCTGCATAGAAACAGCTTTAGCAGCCTCGTCAGCACCGTCTACTTTAGCAGAAAGTGAAGTAATTGCAGCAATTTTGTTTCCTGCGTGGATGTAAGCTCCCAGGAAAGGTCCTGTGATTCTTTCGAACGCACCGATCTCGATTTTCTCACCGATAACTCCTGTCTGCTCGATCAATTTCTCAGCAACAGTCATTCCGTGGAAATCTGTAGCTAATAATTCTTCTTTAGTTGCAGCGAAAATAGCCATTTCAGCAATTTCGTAAGCTAGCTCGATGAACGCTTCGTTTTTAGCAACAAAGTCAGTTTCACAGTTTAAAGAAATAATAGTACCTAAAGTATTATCTTCATTTACTCTAGCGATTACAGCACCTTCAGAAGAATCTCTGTCAGCTCTGTTGGCAGCTACTTTTTGTCCTTTTTTTCTAAGGATATCTACTGCTTTTTCGAAATCTCCTTCTGCTTCAACTAAAGCTTTCTTGCAGTCCATCATACCTGCACCTGTTTGGTTTCTCAATTTTGCTACGTCTGCAGCAGCTGGTGAATAAGACATAATATTTATTTATTTTTTATTTAAAATTATGATTAACTTTAATAGTTTATTTTAAAGATGTGCAAAGATAATGATTTTAATGATAAACTAAAAAATGACTTTTCACGTTATAGCATTATTTAATAAATTTTTAAAGGTTTCTACAGATGAAAAACATATTTCTAATCATATTCCTCCTCATTTTCAGTCTTGGTTTCTCTCAGAAGAAAAAAAAATCTAAAACTAAAGTTGTTGCCGAAAAAGAAACGGTCATTATCTATACAGAAACAGAAGCCGAAACTTCTAACGAACCAAGAATTATCGCAGGTTTTTTAAAGCAAAACCCAGGTCATGCGAGAACAGATTTTTTTAAAAAAAGACTGATTACCATTATTATGGCAGACAACTCACCAGAAGCCAAACCGACCATCAAACCATTAAGTAAAGATAAAATTGAAAAAATAGTAAGCAATAACGAGCTTAATAAAGGTAAGGATGTAACAGTTAATAAATCACCGGAAAAAAATGTAAATTTTGCAAGTGTAGGAAGTGTCAGTAAAAAATCTGAGGCAAGTGATAAAAATAAAAGAACCGCGGCAATGCTTACTCACATTTTTAATGATGATCCGAGTGATAAGGAAGCATATATCAATATCAAAAACAGATCAAACTGCAGGCTGATCGTGAAGATAAGCGGTAAAAAATATTATAACCTTGATGTTCCTGCAAAAGGACAGAATTTTGTCCTGATCGATAAAGGTGAATATGTGCTGACTACAATGGTGTGTGACGCAAAATATTCGTCACTGAAGAAGATCACAAAAGATATTGAGATACAGCTGGATGTGTCGGAGTAAATAAAATTATATTTAAATAAAAAAGGTAGCTAATTTCTCAGCTACCTTTTTTTATTTTTATCCTTTGAATTGCCCCATGGCAATAAATTTGTCTTGTCTTTGGGTTTCCAGTTCCTGTCCTGTGAATTTAGAAAACGCTTTGATGTTTTGCAATATCGAGGTTTTTAAATTCAAATAGGTTGCTTCAGGATCGTAATGTGCTCCGCCAAGAGGCTCTTCGATGATTCCATCGATGAATTTTTCTCTTAAAGCGTCTTTCGGGGTTAAATTCAATGCGTTGGCTGCGTCTTCTTTATGATCCCAGTTTCTCCACAAGATTGACGAGCAACTTTCTGGTGCAATTACCGTATACCAAGTGTTTTCAAGCATATATACTTTATTTCCTACACCAATTCCTAATGCTCCGCCACTTGCTCCTTCACCGATAATGTAAGTGAAAATAGGAGTTTTAAGCTGCACCATTGTAAAGATATTTCTTGCAATAGCTTCACCCTGACCTCTTTCCTCTGCCTCTAATCCAGGATATGCGCCCGGTGTATCGACTAAGGTAATTACAGGAATTCTGAATTTTTCAGCCAGCTTCATTAATCTTAATGCCTTTCTATATCCTTCAGGATTAGGCATTCCGAATCTTCTGTATTGTCTTTCTTTGGTGGTTCTCCCTTTTTGGGTACCGATGATCATTACTTTTTGACCATCTAATGTTGCCAAACCGCCGATCATCGCAGGATCATCTGCAAAGTTTCTGTCACCATGCAATTCCAGGAAACTTCCTTTATCTACCATACCGTTGATATAGTCTATGGTGTAAGGACGATCAGGATGACGCGATAACTGTACTCTCTGCCAAGGAGTTAGATTTCCATAGATTTCTTTTTTCTTATCGATAATCTTATCCTCGATCTGACTGCATGCTAATTTTACATCAACACCACTTTCTTCTCCTACCAACGAACAGGTTTGATACTGATCCATCAGTTCTTTTATAGGAAGTTCGAAACTTAAATATTCCATTCTTGAAGTAAATTAAATCTTTCAAATGTATGAAAAATTATGAAAATTTATTTAAAATTATTTACAGCATTGCTTATTCTGGCGATACTTTCTTCTTTACCAACGAGTTCCACGATATCCGGAACATCCGGACCTTTCAGTTCTCCAACTAAGGCTAAACGCAGAGGCATCATTACTTTTCCCATTCCTACACCTTTGTTTTCTGCAAAATCGTGTAAGTTTTGTTTAATATTTTCTGAAGTGAAATCATTAATTGAATTAAAACTTTCGGCAAATTCTGTCAAAAGACCTGCAGTTTCTTCATTCCATGCTTTCTTAGATGCTTTCTCATCGTAAGAAATGGGAGCTTCAAAAAAGAATTTTCCGTTTTCGTAAATATCTTTCGGGAACGTTGCTCTTTCTTTCATCAAATGAATAATTTTCAATAATTTTTCATCTTCAATATTTAAATTTAAATCTGAATTTTTTAAAATTTGAAGTAATTCTTCATCCGATTTCAGCTGAATATATTGATGGTTGAACCACTCAGCTTTTTCTTTATTAAATCTTGCTCCGGCTTTATGAACTTTATTTAAATCAAATTCTTTAGCCATTTCATCCAGTGATAAAATTTCTTTATCGTCCGCAGGAGACCAGCCTAAAAGTGCCACCATATTGATGAAAGCTTCTGGCAAATATCCGTTTTCTCTAAAGCCTTTAGAAACAATTCCTGTTTTGGGATCCTTGAAATCTAATGGAAATACAGGAAAACCGAATTTATCACCGTCTCTTTTACTTAATTTCCCTTTTCCTTCAGGTTTTAAGATCAAAGAAAGGTGGGCAAACTCAGGAGCTTGCCAGCCCATTGCTTCATATAATAAAACGTGTAAACCAAGGGAAGGAAGCCACTCTTCACCACGGATAACGTGAGTAATTTCCATTTCGTGGTCATCAATGATGTTGGCAAAATGGTAAGTAGGCATCCCGTCGTTTTTCACTAGAACTTTATCGTCTAAGGTATCGGTATTCACTGCAGAATTTCCACGGATGATGTCGACTAAACCCAAAGTTCTGTCAACCGGCATCTTGAATCTTACAACATATGGCGTTTTTGCATCCATCAATTTTTGAATTTCCCCTTCAGAAAGTGAAATGCTGTTTTTTAAACGGTTTCTTGAAATGTTGTTATAAGAGAAGACATCACCTTTAGCTTCGAACTCGGCGCGGATGGCATCCAATTCTTCAGCGGTGTCAAAAGCGATGTAAGCGTAGTCGGTTTTTAAGATCTGCTCAGTGTATCTATCATAGATATCTCTTCTTTCAGATTGTCGGTAAGGGGCAAATTTTCCACCTTTTTTAGGGCTTTCGTCGGGAATGATTCCACACCACTCAAGAGCTTCTTCAATGTAATCTTCGGCACCTTCTACATAACGTGCGGTATCT
This sequence comes from Chryseobacterium sp. LJ668, assembly GCF_019613955.1. Taxonomy (NCBI): domain Bacteria; kingdom Pseudomonadati; phylum Bacteroidota; class Flavobacteriia; order Flavobacteriales; family Weeksellaceae; genus Chryseobacterium; species Chryseobacterium chendengshani. The sequence goes on from NZ_CP080443.1 coordinate 1,795,936, forward strand.
GTATCTTCGATTCTCAATACAAACTCACCACCCTTATTTTTTGCAAAAAGATAATCATACAACGCAGTTCTTACACCTCCCAAATGCAATGGCCCTGTAGGACTTGGTGCAAAACGGACTCTTACTTTACTCATTTCTTTGAAATTAAGGTGCAAATTTAAGCATTTCAAAAAAGTTTATACGTAAAAGAGAGGTTTTTTTGGAAAAACTATTTGATATTTTTAAGTAGAATATAATTTTTGTATTCGCCGATTCTTATTTTCAGCAAGTCTTCTAAAGGCTGTACCAATTTATCTTTTTTGTCCCAAACTGCCTGCGATTTGTCATGCTCGAAGACAAAATCATGATCCGCAATTGCCTGTGCCATTACTTTTGGATGAGTTCCTAAGAATTTTCCTACTCGGTCGACAGTGTGATAATTGTATTCTTCCTTTGGTGCTTCTGCTAGTTTTTGATCTTTTTGACCGTAATAATATTGGAAATTATTGGCTTTCAGCATCATTTTCTTTTTTGATCTCACAGAATTGTAATGGTAAATCGGAGCATCAAGACGTAATACCTTTAATTTTTCACCTCTTTCGCTGCCATTTTTATAACCTTCATCAGATTTAAATTTTCTGAATCCTTGAGAATCGATATAAGATCTGATCTCAGGATTGTTTTTAAAAATTCTGATTTCATTTTTGTGTACGGCACGGCTGTTGCGGATGTGGTTATAGTCTCCCCAAAAGTGAAGAAAAGGTTGCAGAAAACCTTCTACGAGAGCATTGTTATTATATTTTTTGATATTTTCCAGAATCTTTGGTAAATCATTTTCGTGAATTACCTCATCTGCTTGAATATGGAAAACCCAATCTCCAGAAACATGTTCTAAACCAATATTTGATTGCTGGGCGAAAATCTTGCCATGTTGTTTCAGATTGTCATCCCAAATGGTGTCTATGATTTTTATTTTAGGATCGTTTAAATTTTCAATCGCTTCACGGGTTCCATCTGTAGAATCTCCTACTACTGCGATGAATTCGTCACAAATCGGCAAAACAGACTGAATAGATTCTAAAAAAGGAACTCCATACTGGAATCCATTTCTTACATATCCGTAACCACTAATTTTCATAGAACTAATTTTATACAAAAATCTTGATTTTTTTTAAATAATACCTTATTTAATAATTTAAGTTTTTATTTTTGTACTTAAAGATTACAAATAATGTTAGAAGTCGGTGAAAGACCTTGGGGAAAATATTTTGTTTTGGCTGATGAGCCTCACTATAAATTAAAAAGGATTGAAGTAAATCCCGGACAAAAATTATCGTATCAATACCATCACAAAAGACAAGAACAATGGACGATCATTGAAGGAGATGCCACCATTGTACTTGATGACAAGGAGATCTCTTTATCTTACGGTGAAAGTATTTTCATTCCTTTAGGTGCCAAACACCGCATCATGAATTTATCTGAAAAGCCGGTTGTGTTCATTGAAGTACAGACCGGAACTTATTTTGGTGAGGATGATATTGTGAGGTTGGAGGATGAGTATGATAGGAGGTAATTTATGGAGGTTCTCAAAAAGAATATCCGAAAATTAAATAAAATATCTGTATTTCTTTATGGATATTTTATTCTAGGAGCATTACTATCGATATTTATAGGGTCAAACACAAAGCTTAGTTTTTTACCTATTATATCTTTTGTTTTGTTTCTGATAGTTTTTTCTTTTTCGGAAACAAGATATTCTTTAAGTGAGGATTTTACGCTTACAAAATATATATATATCTTCTGTTTTATCAATATTTTCATTTTTCTTACGGGAAAGATAGAAAATGAAAGTAAATTATTTTTAACATTAAAAAATTATATTGGCTTCAATTTAAAAATTTTTTTTCTCATTATCAACGGAATATTTCTAATTCTTAGTTTCTATAAAAAAAGAAAAATATTGGCAAATATATATTTGGTGTGTTTCATATTATTTTCGTTAATCGTTCCTTTTTTATATCCAGAGCCTTTTATTGATTTGTTTATTATTCTTAAACAGTCAATAAATGATTTAGTACATTCGAAAAATCCATATGAAAGAGTTTATTCTGATATTTATGGTGGAACTTATAATTATGCTTATGGAAAACAGGATATAAAATTAGTTTATTGGCCAATAAATATTTACTTGCTAACACCGTTTCAAATAATTTTTGGAGATTTACGCTATGGTAATATATTTTATCTTATTTCGGGATGTTTAATTTTATTTCTTGCTTTGAAAAGAGATTTGAAGATTTTAAGTATTAGTATAATGTTGGTTTTTACTTGTCCTTACACTTTTTACATGATAAAATATTCTTGGATTGACAGCTTATCATTTCCTTTTTTCTGTTTGTTTTTTGTATCAATCATTTATAGAAAAAAAGCTCTCAGTTTTGTCTTTTTAGGAATTATCATGTCTATGAAACTTTACTTCTTGCCATTGTTGCCATTGGTAGTGGTGTATTATCATAGAGAGTTATCTCTTGCTGAATATTTCAAATATATATTTCTGACTTTTCTATCATTTTTCATTTGTTTTTTACCTTTTTTGATTATCGATAGTAAAAGTTTATTGTATAGTATTGATTATTTTAAAAATTCTAATCCTAGATATGATTCTCTTTCAATAACAGGATATTTATTTAATAAAGGAATAGATGTATCTAATTTTGCCAATTATTTAACTTTTGTTGCTTTGGCTATTATATATTATATATTTTATAAAAACAGAAATTTTACACCCCTTTCATTAATAAAATATTTTGTATTGGTTTTGTTCTCGATATTTATATTATCAAAACAAGCTTTTGGCAACTATTATTACAATATCGTATTGCTATCAATTTGCTACATTATAATCTATATTTATTCATTTAAAGAAAAATCAAAAATTTTATCATATGGAGTGTAAAATATGTAAAAAACCATCTCATGAAATTTTTGAGAAAACTGTTTTAACGAAATATCGTGTAAATTATTATCAATGTTCAAATTGTGGTTTTATACAAACCGATGAACCTTTTTGGTTAAAAGAAGCATACGAAAATGCTATAACATCCCTAGATATTGGTATTTTAAATCGTAACGATTTTCTTAAGGAAAATGTAAGCAAAATGATAGATTGTCTATTTCCAGAAGCGCAGTTTTTTTTAGATTTTGCAGGTGGGTATGGTCTTTTTGTAAGAGCAATGAGGGATAAGGGATATAATTTTTATAGACAGGATTTTTACTGTGAAAATTTGTTTTCCAAACATTTTGATATTGAAGACCTGAAAGAATCAAATTTTGATTTAGTTACAGCTTTCGAAGTATTTGAGCATTTAGAAAATCCACTCTTGGAAATTGAAAATATTTTAAAATATTCTCAACATCTCATTTTTTCGACAGACATAATTCCCCAAACAGCATCCCAAATTGAAAATTGGGTATATATTGCTCCCGAAACCGGACAACATATTGCTTTTTATTCTGAAAAATCTCTGAATATCATTGCTGAAAATTTTGGAAAAAAATATTATAGAAAAAATAATATTCATATTTTCACTCCGAAAGTTTTAACTCAAGAACAGACTGATTTTGCCTTGAAAGATATCAAAACATACAAATATTTTTTCGGGTTAAAAGAAAAAGAAATTAAAAAATTTGATATTTATAGAGAGTCTTATCAGGAAAGAGATTATCTATTCATTAAAGATTTATTAAATTCAAAATAATTATTAAAAGTTTTTAATGGATAAAATAAAATTAATTTTCGATGTTGAAATAATGGGTAATTCATATAAACAAAATCAAACGGGTATTTACCGAGTTGCGTATGAATTATTTAGTAGGTTTTATAAGAATAGAGATATTGATTTGGTTTCTGCTAATCATAATTATACTGATAGTAAAGATACTAAATCGAAAATAAGGGAATTTCTATCTGAAAATGGTTTAGAAGCCGATTTGATCTGTAATAGTGAAAGAAAAAAGTTTGTACCTTTTAGAAAAGAAAAGCCTTTCAGATATTTGTATAAAAAATTGGGTCTTTCTGATTTTATGATTACTTATAATGAAACAGAAATTATGGACAGACAAATGATTTATCACTCTGTTTATTATCCCATAAATAAAAGTCTAAATAGTTTTCCCAATGTTAAAAAAATAGTTACTATTCATGATTTAATTCCAATTTTATATCCACAATACAACGATAATACAAAGATTTTAAAAAAGACTATCAAAAGTTTAGGGAAAAACAACTATGCAATATGTGTATCTGAAAATACTAGAAAAGATTTGCTTCTACATGATCCCAGTTTAGATCCAGATAAAATCTTTGTTTCAAAGTTAGCAGCTTCTCAAGAGATATTTTATCCTTCAGTAGATGAGGATAAAAATATCTCTGTAAAAAAGAAATATAATTTACCGGAGAATTATATACTTAGCCTAAGTACATTAGAACCTCGTAAAAATATAGATCATTTGATAAGAACATATATTAAAACAATTATAACTCATAATATTAATGACTTATATCTTGTTTTGGTAGGTTCAAAAGGATGGCAATATGATAAAATCTTTGAAGAGTACGAAAATGCTAAAGATCTAAAAGATAAAATTATAATTACAGGACGAATTCCTGATGAAGATTTAGCGGCGGTGTACAGTCAGGCAAATTCATTTTATTATATGTCTCTGTATGAAGGATTTGGATTGCCTCCGTTAGAAGCTATGCAATGTGGTGTACCAACGGTGTCTTCAAATACATCCTCGTTACCAGAGGTAGTTGGTGATGGGGGAATCCTTCTAGATCCGCGAGATGAAATTACTTTATCTGAAACAATTTTTAAATTTTATACAAATGAAGAATTCAAAAAAGAATATGCTAAAAGAGGGTTAGAAAGAGCAAAACAATTTTCTTGGGATAAAACTATTGAAGAGCATATAAGTATTTATAATACAATATTACAAATAAATACTGCTTTATAAATATACATTAAAATTGAGACTGTTTTTTACTGTGGTTACATTTCCTGCTCTGTTAGAAAATGGGTTTCCCGGAAAAAAATTGAATTTTCTTCGTGATCACAATGATTTAATAACGGAATCGTACTTATTGATTACAGTATTCCAGGAATAATTTTTTAATACGTAATTTTTTGCTTTTGCACCTTCTGTGAGCAAATCTTTGTTATTCTGTTTTAAATAAAACAGGAGAGCTTCCGAGAATTCGCTATTGTTTCTAAAACTTTTACCTGTGTCACTTTTTTCTATATGAGCATATAAAACTTCACAATTTCTATTCACAATGACAGGAATTTCCATGATCATGGCTTCTAGCGTTATCAATGAGAGGCTTTCATAAAATGAAGGCATTATGAGTGCGCAGGCATTTTTTAGTAGTGTGTTTTTCAATAAGTCATCCGCAAAACCGGTTAGTATAATGTCATCTGCCTGCGTTAATTTTTCGTCAAGAGAATTTTTGCCGACCAGCACCAATTTTATATCAGTACATTCTGGATGGTTCTTTTTAAAGTTTCTAAAATACTCAATCATCATGACGCAACCTTTGTCTTCAACAATTCTGCCTATATAAATGAAGTATTTTTTAGCCTGAAAATCTTCCGGCAATTGAGTTACAGCCATGTCATAATCATCAAACCCAATTCCTGCAATGTCTGATTTTATTTTTTTGCTTTGCGGATACACTTTTTCTACAAAATCTTTTTCCGTCTGCGTATTGTACATGATAAATTCTGGACAAGAAAACAATTGTGCATATCCATCAAGATAAAATTGAGGTTCGTCGTGTGCCGTAGGAATCAGAATGCTTTTTTCAGCTACTTCTTTAATTCCAATATTTGTAGGATGGTATAAGTAAGTAAAAAATATAAATGCCCTGTAATTATCTTTTTCTGCTTTTATAAAATCAGTTAAATCAGTAGAAAATGGTCCTTGCGCTTCGAGCCAGTCAGCAAAAATAAATTTTTTCTTATTGTATTTTATTTTTTTAAAGAGCAGATATGGAAAATTTTTAAGATTTAATTTCTGTCGGCCATATTTATGCAAGTTACGAACGAATTTGCTAAGCCTGTTAAATTTTTTCAGGTCCTTTTTTAAAGTCTTGAATCTTCTTACTTTGATATCATTGATTACTTCAATGCCTTCAGGATAGTAATTATCCCAAAACTGATATTCGACTGCACATGTGGTGATAATTTCAATATCATAGATGGCAGAAAGTTTTTCAGCGAGCAATCTGGCATGAAGCTCTGCTCCGCCATTGATTTCTAAACCATAACGTTGAACAACAATAGCAATTTTGTCTTTCATATCAAATAAGCACCGTAATTATTCTTAATCTTAAAAAAAGTCTTAAATTATTCGCGTCCTTTTATTTTCTTTAAAATATCGTTGACTTTTTTTCTTGCCTTATTATACAATCCTTTTTCCAGATATTTCACTCTTTTTTGCAGGATCTTATTATCGCTTTCTAATTTTAGCAACGTGTTTTTTATTTCGTAGTCATCTCTTTCGATCAGAATAGTATTTTCAATGATATCCAATCTTTTTTTCATTTTTCTGCCTATTGCATCTAAAGAAAAATAAGTATGAATGTCTTCTTTTGCTCTTTTACCTGTTTCTACAGCGTGTTTCTGATTTTCAAAAACAAATTTCATCAGCTCTGCAGCATGATCTGTATCTGGTTCAGACCAATAATTATTTTTTGGTAAAACACTAAGATCATAATCATGTCTGATCAGCTTATATTTTACTAGAAAAGAATTATTAACAGTCATAAAATCAAGATTTCCGGAATAGCCTGTTGCAATTACAGGTTTTCCCAGTGCCATTGCTTCAGCCATCGTAAGGCCAAAACCTTCTGAACGGTGAAGAGAAACATAGCAGTCTGCAAAGTTCATTAAAGCAAGCAGATCATTTCTTCTTAGCATTTCTTCTTTATAGATAATGCTTTTATTGCTGCCAATTCTTGTCATCACTTTTTTTCTGGCTTTTGACAGGTGATTGCCCGGAATAGAGGTTTTGATAACAAGCTTTACTTTATCGTTATCTACACCAAAAGCTTTTTCGTAAGCATCAATTAGAGCAAGTGTGTTTTTTCGTTCAATAAGGCTGTTATAATCGAAAATAAAAAGGAAATGATAATCTTCTGATGACAGACCAGAATCAAAATTTTTATTGATGTCATCATCATTGATATCAATTGCGTGAGGAATATTGGTGACAGGAATGTCAGATTTTAACGAAATAGAGTCCAGACAATATCTTGAGCAGGTCCAGATTTCATCGTAATATTTAAAGTATTCTACATATTCATCAGGAAATTCTTCCATTTCCCATGCCCAATATCCGATATTATATTTGTTTTCGAAAAAGGCCGAAGATTTTTCATTAAAAAAGCTATAAATCGTATCCATGTTTACGTGGACGATATTCACCGGATAATCATTGGTATTATCTTCAAAATTCACTGAGTTGTCATTCAGTCTATTACTGAGGTGCATATTAAAGTTAATCGGCTTTGCGGGTATCTTCATAAGTTCCAAAGCTTTCAGATTATTACGGATAGCCTCTCCAAATCCGATTTCGGCATTGAAAAAACCAGACATATTGACTCCAAAGGTTTTCTTCTTATTTTCCATAATTATCTTTTCTAAAAATTTCTTTCAGTTTATTTTCAAAAACATTTTCCTCATTTAAAACCACATTTTTATAGGTCAAAAATTGTGGGATATGCTCAGAATAATTTTCTAATACTTCTTTTATTTTTGATATAATTTCAGGGATTTGACTTTCGCTGAAGTCAAACTTATACTCATCAGGAATCATCAAATCTTCATAATATGCTGAAGAACCATTTCTTCCTGAAATAATGCAACAGTCCTGAGATACAGATTCACGAAGCATCTTATCTCGGCCGGGGTTTTCTCCGAAATCAACATATAATAAAGATTTTGACATCAGATCTTTGATCTGCTGAGCATTCATATTCTGAATAGGAACCCAATTCAGCTCCGGAGAATTCTTTATAAGTTGAGAAATTTCTTCTTTTCCTTTTTTAGGATTATATAAAACTTTTTTGTTATTTAAATCTTTCTTGATGACATTTTTATTTTCAGTAAAAGAAGGATTGATATAATCACAAACATAATCAATCTGATTGTCAGGAATACCGTGTTTTTTCAGATAAACACTAGATCTGTAAGATTGTGCCCATTGAAAAACATTGGGTAAATCCTCAAAATAATACTCTTTATCTGCCTGCTTATAAAATAATTTTGTAAAAAAACTTTGCTTACGAATTCTATATTCCATCAAAATTTTATAAAAATCAACACTCAGCCACCAGATTACTTTTTGGCTTAAAGGATATTTTTTAATTAAAAAAGTCATCGATTCGGGAATAATCAAAATTGTATCGGGATGATCTTCAACAGAATCTGTTTCCTTTGTTTTGTAAACAGAATAATTGATCGCTTTCGCATTTTTTCTTTTAGGAATATAATGCATAAAAACATTTTCTACTCCGATTTTATACAATCTATCAGAAAGCTGGTGCAAAGCTTCCGGTCCGCCGGTAACTTTTTTCGGAGGACAGAAAATGATGATTTTAGAATGGCTTTTATAGGTAATCATTAAATTTTTTTAGCGAAAAATATTTTTATCATTAAAAGAAAGATGCAATAAAAAAGCAAAAATACGAGAATTAAAAATACTTTTCCAAATAGGATCAGATCAACTCTTCAACCCAGTTTTCGATGAGGTATTTTTCAAGAAATTTTTTCGGAACTTTTGTGTAAGGTTTTTCGAAAAATAACTCAGGAATACTGATTTTTTCTACGTCTTCGATGATATGAATGTTCTCAGGATTATAAAAATCATAATTAATAATATCTGAATTGGTGGTAATCAGCTTTTTATGAAGTCCCAAACTTTCAAAAACCCTGAAGCTTAAACCTTGCTGTTGAGTTCTGTGTACATCCAGCATGATCTCAGATTCTGCCAGTAGTGCATTGTTTTCTGAAATAGAAAGGGTAGTTTTTGAAAATTCCAAATACGGATCATTTTCTTTTTTTGAAGTGAAGATAATGATTCTGTAATTGATGTTCAGTTGATGCAAGTACTTTGCGATTTTTTGAAAGACAGGAAATCTGTTATCCAAAGAGCTGATATTAAAAACTTTGTATATAAATACCTCAGGAATGTGTTCTACATAATTGTAGATGAAATTGGTCTTAAAAATCAAATTGTATTTTTCACAGTCTTTTTTCTCGAATGAAAAAACTTTATCAAACAGCGTTAAGATCTTTTTTGTTTTCGGATATCTGTTGATGGAATCACTGATAATTAAAACTGATTTTTCTGACTTTTTGTTGATAGCCTTTATTGTTTCAGGAGACAAAAAATCTGCTTTAATATAAATTGATGTATCAATTTTATTTAATTTTTCAATTTCCTTTAGAATTACAGAATTGTAATGCTGATGCTTTAGATTTAAAATTCCTGTATTTTTAGTGAAAAAGTTGAAGATTTTATACCCCAGGTTGGGATACTTGTATCTGAAATGATGAAAATTGATATGCTTTACCTCGTGGCCTTTCGCTTCAAGAGCATCAGCGATATATTGGTTAAAACCCCAATTATCGTAAGTGATGAGAAGTATGGTTTTTATATCTTTATCCATTTTTGCTTACTAATCATTAAGTGCCAGATTCAGGAAATCTTTTAGTTGGTCTTCAAATAATTCAGGCTTAAAGTCTGAATAATTGCTAGATTCAGGAACAAAATCATTAAGATGCAAAAACTTGTCCATTTTAGGATTGCTGGTCCAAGCCCAGCCTTTTAATTGTATATGAGGTGCAAAAATCGTAAAAGTAGGGATGTTCAAAGACTTACTCAGGTTGGTGGCACCGCCCTCATTGCCAATCAGACATTTACAAAGGCTGGTTACCGCCGCAAATTCCCTGAGATTTTTTGTGTCAAATTCTTTAACGATAGCTTTCTGTGTTATATCAGAAACCATATTCATTAGTTTTATAAAAAGCTCTTTTTGAAAGGGTAGATAATTACACAATATTTTCGAATCTGGCTGAAATTTAACAATATTGTCGAGCACTTTAGCTATATATTCCAAAGGATAAGTCTTTTCTTCAGAGCTGCCAAATGTGCTGATCATTACTAAGCTGTCGTCTGTTTTCAACCCGTTTTGTGTAAGAATTTTTTTGGCATTTTCAAGCTCCTCATCCAAAATATAAGTTTTTGGGAAAATTTCTTGAAATTTAATATCCAAAGGTTCAAGTAATTGCAATCGATGTTCAATGCCTAACGTAGTGTTATCAGAAATTGCTTTCTGTCGCCTTTTCACGGGATTATTGTAAAAAAACTTCGTGTAGTTTTTAAAAAAGCCAATTCTTTTTTTTGCTCCGGAAAATAAAGTTAATAATCCGGTATCTATTTTAGAATATAAATCAATAACAATATCAAAATTTTCTCTTCGAATATTTTGCATCATTTGTACAAAATTTTGATCATCCCAAAAAATGAGATGATCGAGATAGGGGTTACCATACAAAATTTGCTTATGTTTTTCCTCCAAAAGGACGCTTAATTCGGCATCCGGAAATTTCTTTTTCAATAAAGGAAAGGTAGTAGAACTAACCAAGATATCACCCATGAATTTTTTCTGAATGATTAAAATCTTTATTTTATCTGCCAAACTCTGTGATTGTTTTTTCAATAATTCTGACGCAGTCTAACAACTGCTCTTCTGTAATTACCAAAGGTGGTGCCAATCTGATGATGTTTCCGTGAGTTGGTTTTGCAAGCAATCCGTTTTCCTTTAGCTGCAAACATAGATCCCACGCGGTTGAACTTTCTGGTGTATCATTGATTAAGATAGCATTAAGCAAGCCTTTTCCTCTTACTTTGGTGATCAGATCAGATTTTTCAATCAATTTTTCGATTTCAGATCTGAATATTTGGCCTAATTCTTCTGCTCTTTCAGATAGTTTTTCATCTTCTACAACATCCAAAGCTGCAATGGCAACTGCACAGGCAATCGGGTTTCCACCGAAAGTAGAACCGTGTTGTCCGGGTTTGATGACATTCATGATCTCGTCATTTGCCAAAACTGCTGAAACGGGATACATTCCTCCTGAAATAGCTTTCCCCAAAATTAAAATATCCGGCTGCACATTTTCATGATGACAGGCAATCAATCTTCCTGTTCTCGCAATTCCGGTTTGTACTTCGTCTGCAATGAAAAGAACATTGTATTTTTTACATAAGTCGGAAGCATTTTTAAGGAAATTTTCGTCCGGAACGTAAACTCCGGCTTCACCCTGGATAGGTTCAACTAAAAATGCTGCAATATTTTGAGCATCATTTTTTAAAACTTCTTCTAAAGCTGCAAGATCGTTATATGGAATTTTTACAAATCCCGGTGTGAAAGGGCCGTAATTTTTATTGGCATCAGGATCATTTGAAAATGACACGATGGTTGTGGTTCTTCCATGGAAATTATTTTCACAAACTACAATTTTCGCTGCGTTTTCTTTAATACCTTTTATTTCGTAACTCCATTTTCTGGCTAATTTTACAGCAGTTTCCACAGCCTCAGCACCAGAATTCATTGGTAAAACTTTATCAAAACCAAAAAGGGTGGTAATTTTTTTTTCGTATTCTCCCAAACTTGAATTGTAAAATGCTCTTGACGTTAACGCTAATTTCTTAGCCTGATCAACTAAAGCTTCCACAATTTTCGGATGCGAATGACCTTGGTTTACAGCCGAATAAGCTGAAAGGAAATCGTAATATTTCTTGCCTTCAACATCCCAAACAAATACGCCTTCACCTTTATCTAAAACCACAGGAAGCGGATGGTAATTGTGCGCGCCATGTTTTTCTTCAAGTTCAATAAAATATTGTGAGTTCTTTATTTGTTCTGCTGTTGACATAAAATTTTGATTTTGGCAAAGTTAATAATTTAATACGAAAAGGGGAACACAAAAAAACTGCTCCAAAATGAAGCAGTTTATGTTTTTTATAAAAAAATAATCTTAGTGATTATCATATTTTTTATCCATCACAAAACTCTCCATGAATTTTGTCGTATAATTTCCTGAAAGATAAGCTTCATCTTCCATCAACTGTCTGTGGAAAGGAATAGTCGTTTTTACACCTTCTACATAGAATTCTTCCAGAGCACGCTTCATTTTTGCAATTGCTTCTTCACGGGTTTGTGCCGTAGTGATTAGTTTTGCAATCATAGAATCGTAGTTAGAAGGAATAGTGTATCCAGAATAAACATGGGTGTCAACTCTTATTCCGTGTCCGCCGGGAATATTTAATCCGGTGATTTTTCCCGGAGAAGGTCTGAAATCAGCATATGGATCTTCAGCATTAATTCTGCATTCGATCGAGTGTAATTTCGGGTAGTGGTTGATTCCTGAAATAGGAGTTCCTGCTGCCAAAAGAATCTGCTCTCTGATGAGGTCGTAGTCAATCACCTGCTCAGTAATAGGGTGTTCCACCTGAATTCTTGTGTTCATTTCCATGAAATAGAAATTTCTGTGTTTGTCAACAAGGAATTCAATCGTTCCTACACCTTCATAACCGATAAATTCTGCCGCCTTTACTGCTGCTTCACCCATTTTCTCACGAAGTTCGTCAGTCATGAATGGGGAAGGAGTTTCTTCAGTTAATTTCTGGTTTCTTCTCTGTACAGAACAGTCTCTTTCAGAAAGGTGACAAGCTTTACCAAATTGGTCACCTGCAACCTGAATCTCGATATGTCTGGGCTCTTCAATCAGTTTTTCCATGTACATTCCTCCGTTTCCGAAGGCTGCAACAGCTTCCTGAATGGCAGATTCCCAATGTTCTTTAAGATCTTCTGCTTTCCAAACAGCTCTCATCCCTTTACCACCACCACCGGCAGTAGCTTTGATCATTACGGGATATCCTGTTTCTTCTGCTGTTTTTACAGCGTGCTCGTAAGATTCAATTAAACCTTCAGAACCAGGAACGCAAGGTACATTTGCTGCTTTCATTGTTGCCTTCGCATTGGCTTTGTCACCCATTCTCTCGATTTGCTCAGGACTTGCACCAATAAATTTGATGCCGTTTTTAGCACAGATTCTGGAGAAGTTGGCGTTTTCAGATAAGAAACCGTAACCCGGGTGAATAGCATCAGCATTGGTGATTTCTGCAGCAGCAATAATGCTTGGGATTCTAAGGTAAGAGTCTTTACTCATCGGCGGGCCGATGCAAACTGCTTCATCAGCAAATCTTACATGAAGACTGTCTTTGTCGGCAGTGGAGTATACCGCAACAGTTTTGATTCCCATCTCTTTGCACGTACGTAAAATACGCATCGCAATTTCGCCACGATTGGCAATTAATATTTTTTTGAACATCCTCTGAAATTTTAAATTTTAAATTTTGAATTTTAAATTATTTTAAATGAAACAATTTCCATCTAAAATCTATAATCTTTCATCTAAAATTCCTTAAGATGGATCTACTAAGAATAATGGTTGGTCATATTCCACCGGAGAAGAATCGTCTACTAAAATCTTAACAATCTTTCCGCTTACTTCAGATTCGATCTGGTTGAATAATTTCATTGCTTCAATAACACAAACTACCTTTCCATTTGATACTTCATCACCTACGTTGATGAAAACATCTTTGTCCGGAGATGGTTTTCTATAGAATGTTCCGATCATTGGAGATTTAATAGTTACATATTTACTATCATCAGAAGCTGCTACAGGAATTTCTGCAGAAGGTGATACGGCGGCGGGAGCATGTCCCGGAGCTGCCAGCTGAGGAGCCTGCTGATACATTGCGGGTTGAGAAACATAGCTTACTTCATTGCCTCCAAGCGGAGTTTTAATAGTAATTTCGAAATCTTTAGTCTTGTATTTTACTTCTGAAACTTCAGCTTTAGATACAAACTTGATAAGATTTTGTATGTCTTTAATGTCCATAAAATTGATATTTGATTTGTCGTCAAAGATACCAAAAAAACACAAAAAGCAACAAAAAACCACTCATTTTTATTAAAATTGAGTGGTTTTTGTATTAAATAGAGATTTTTAAATTAAAAAGCTCTTAGTTTTCTTCTGTAGTAGTTTCTACTGTTTTTTCCAATACTACTTTTCCTCTGTAGTATAATTTTCCTTCATGCCAATGCGCTCTGTGGTACAAGTGCATTTCTCCTGTTGTTGCATCTTTTGCCAATTGAGGAACTACTGCTTTGTAATGAGTTCTTCTCTTATCTCTTCTTGTAGACGACTGTCTTCTCTTTGGATGTGCCATTTTGTAATAACTTTTTTAATTTGATGAGCGATGAGATCTTTGCATCATCTCATCATATTATTATTATTTAATTTTTATCTTTTAATTTCTTCAAAGCTTCCCATCTCGGGTCAACTTCTTCTTCTTCCTTTTCAATTTCTTTCGGACTGAATTTTTCCAGGATTGCCAAGTCTTCATCACTTATATTAGGTGATATTTTCTTCATGGGTATAGATAGTGCAACATTTTCATAAATCAAATGTGCTACGTTGAATGCATGGTCTTTAGCCGGAATAGTGATTACGTCTTCCTCGCTGTCGTCATACTCTTCCCCGAATTTAACTAAAATACCAACTTCGTTTTCTACAGGGTATGTAAAATTATCGTTTGTAATATCACAAACCAATTCTACAGTTCCGTTTACTTTTACCTCAAATTCTAAAAATGTAGTGTGCTTATTTAAAAATACTTCTACATCAATATTAGGATTTGTAAATTCCTGTTCAGTTTCGAATAATTGAAAGAACTCTTTATTGATCTCAAACCTGAACTCGTGCTTACCGATTTTCAGTCCGGAAAAGCTTATATCGTAGTTTCTTAACTTGTCCATAAAATGAGTGTGCAAAAATATGCATTTATTTTAATATTACAAATAAAATGTTTAACAAAATTGATATTAATTAGATTTGCGACTTACATATCACTTTCTACAGGAAGATCTTCGTCAATTCCGTTATCTGAGGGCATTCTTCTCGGCTGAAGGCGATTGCTCATCATTTCTTTATAATCACTTCTGTTATTGAAAATTTTAATAGCCATGAAAATAGCTTCCATAAAGCTCTGCTCATCGGCGATATTTTTCCCGGCTATATCATAAGCAACACCATGATCCGGAGAAGTTCTGATAAAGGGAAGTCCTGCTGTATAATTTACCCCTTCTTCATACGCTAAAGTTTTAAAAGGCGCCAATCCCTGATCGTGGTACATAGCCAAGACCGCATCAAAACTTTGATATTTATTTGGCTGGAAGAAACTGTCTGCCGGGAAAGGTCCGAAAGCCAAAATCCCCTGGTCCGAAAGTTCTTTGATGGCCGGCGAAATGATTTCAATCTCTTCATTCCCGATGACGCCGCCGTCTCCGGAATGAGGGTTCAGACCTAATACTGCAATTTTAGGTTTAGATATAGAGAAATCTTCAATTAAGGTCTGGTTTAAAGCCTTGATTTGCTTTTTTATTTTTTCTTTAGAAATATTTTCAGCAACCTGCGAAATAGGAATGTGATGGGTAGAAACAGCAACTTTTAGTCCATCTGTTACCAAAAACATCAAGCCTTTCTTATTAAATTTTTCTTCAAAATAACCCGTGTGTCCTGCATGTTTAAAGCCCATCTTTACCATTTCGTCTTTATTGATAGGCGCGGTAACCAAGACGTCAATTTCTCCATTCATCAGAGCTTCCGTGGCAGCTTCCAGCGAATCGATCGCCATTCTGGTAGATTCCTCAGTTGGTTTTCCCAATTCCACATTAGAATTATCTTTTACCAAATTAAGCATGTTCAGCTTTCCGTTTTGAGCCTGTGAAGTTTCTGTGATGTAATTAAAATTCAGATTAAGCTTAAAAATATTCTTCTGATAAGTAAATAATTTCCCTGAGCCGAAAATAATGGGGGTGAAAAAGTCTGTAATAGTTTTGTCTTTCAGAGATTTCATGATGATTTCCGGGCCGATGCCGTTGAAGTCACCAATTGAAATTCCTACTCGTACTTTATGGTTTTTTGGGCTCATTTTGATTATCTTTGAAGATTATAATTTTACAAATTTAGCAAAAAATAATATGTTCACAGGAATTATTGAAGCGGTAGGAATTATTGAGAAGATTGAAGAAAACGGCAGCAATATTAATTTTACTTTAAGCTGTCCATTTACCCAGGAATTAAAAATTGATCAGAGTCTTGCTCATAACGGATGTTGTCTTACCGTGGTGGAAATTACCGGGAGTCAATACGTTGTTACTGCGATCAATGAGACTTTAGAAAAAACAAATTTGGGAAAATGGGAAACGGGAAGCGTGGTGAATCTTGAGCGCTGCATGATAATGAATGGAAGGCTTGACGGACACATTGTTCAGGGGCATGTAGATCAAACCGGCGATATTGTAGATATCGAAAATAAAGATGGCAGCTATTTTGTTACTATACGATATAATTCAGAAGGAGGTTTCGTAACGGTTCCGCAAGGTTCAATTACTGTAAACGGAATCAGTCTTACCGTTGCCAAGAGTGGCGATTTTCAATTTTCTGTTGCTATAATCCCTTATACATGGGAGTTTACCAATATGAAAAATGTTAAGATCGGGGATAGAGTCAACCTTGAATTTGATATTGTTGGTAAGTACATTGCTAAATTAATTAACAGGCAGAATGGCGTTTAATAAATATAAAGGGTATAGTTTAAGAAACCGGTTTTTTTTTGGTTTCTTATTCGTCTGTCTTTTAAGTGTTGCGGCATCTTCATTGGTTCCTTATTTTGTTCTGCGGAACAATGCTCTCCAGCAAAGCAAGATTGATATGCAGGAGAAGACCAATGCGGTAATAAGGTTTTTAGATTATGCAGTAAGCCAGTCGACTACGCAAACCAAAGATCTTCCTGTTGTATTAAAGAATAAGATATTCGAGATTGCAGATATCAACCAGCATGATATTATTATTTATGATTTAAATGGAAACTATTTACTTTCAAATAAAGATAAAAATTTAGTCGATAAGAAAAAGATTCCTATCAATATTGTCAACAAGCTTCTTTCAACTGAGGCAAGATATGATTTTAGGCAGCATGATGTTTCTAAAGATGCCGTTTTTACCTCTTCATATTTGCTGCTTAAAAATAATATGCTGGAACCGATCGCAATTATTTATATTCCTTTATATCATAACGAATCAGCTTATCTGGAAGTTTTACACAAATATGTTATTTATATTCTGATCGTCGATATCTTACTTATTGCTTTCAGTGTCTGGCTAAGCTGGGTTACTTCCGCGAATCTTGCAAAAAATATCACCAAATTTTCTGATATGATTACCAGGATTACGCTTTTCGAAAACGAGATGCGTCCTATAAAATATTATAAAAATGATGAGCTTAATGCCTTGGCAAGAGCATACAATCGTATGATTCTCCAGATTCAGGATCAAAAGGAAAGACTCCGTTTTAAAGCATCTGAGGAGGCGTGGCGTGAAATGGCAAAACAGGTTGCGCATGAGGTGAAAAATCCTTTGACACCGATGAAATTGACCATTCAGAATTTTGAGAGAAAATTTGATCCGCAAGATCCTAATGTAAGCGAAAAGGTTAAGAAATTAAGCAAAACAATGGTCGATCAGATTGATTTAATTGCTACAGTTGCTTCCGCATTTTCTGAATTTGCCAAGCTTCCTGAAAAAAATAATGAAATCATTAATCTGAATACAGAAATTGATGATATTTTGAGAGTTTTCAATGATGATCAGATCTTCGTTCATTCTAATAAGAGCAATATTATGATCAATATGGACAGGATTTATTTGTCCAGAATTATTACAAATTTAGTCACCAATGCAAAACAGGCACAAAGTGACGATCGAGATCTTCTTGTGAATGTCGATATCGAACAGCAACAAAGAAGGGTTGTTATTTCAATACAGGATAATGGAGTAGGAATTGCTGAAAATATGTATGACAGAATTTTTGAACCCAATTTTACTTCAAAAAACAGCGGAATGGGCTTAGGTTTATCGATGGTGCGGAAAATGGTGGAAGATTACAAAGGACAGATTACTGTAAAATCTGAAGTCGGAAAAGGCTCTACCTTCATCATTACACTACCTACAAATCTCTAGTGAAGCCTTTTAAATTTAAAAAATTCGAAATTCAACAATCTGCCAATGTTTTCCGCGTAGGAACAGATGGTGTTTTACTGGGTGCTTTAGCAAGTGTCGATTTTGCTAACAGCATTTTAGAAATTGGAACCGGAACCGGTTTGATATCTTTAATGCTTGCTCAAAGAAATTCTAAGGCAAAATTCTTAGGCATTGAAATTAATAAGGAAGCCGTAAATCTCACAAAACTTAATTTTCAAAACTCTCTATTTCATTTAAGATTAAACAATGCTCTTCATGATTTTAAAACTTTTGAAACTCATGAAAAATTTGATCTAATTGTTACAAATCCGCCCTATTTTGAGACTTCAGATTCTTCTAAGGATAAAATTGCCAGACAGAATGTAGAGTTGAATTTTTATCAGCTCATATCAAAATCATCAGAATTGCTTTCAGAAAATGGAGTTTTTTCCGTAATTATTCCCTTTGAGGTTGGTGCAGATTTTATTAAAATTGCTAAAGAAAACCAATTGTTTTTAAAGCGAAGAATTAATATTTATGGGATCGAAAATTCAAAAATTAAAAGATTAATACTGGAGTTTTCTTCAAATGAAAAAAAATTAGAAGAATCTGATTTTATCATAGAAAAAAGTCCGAGAAAATACTCAGACCAATATCTTGAACTCACTAACGAGTTTCATGTTTTTAAAAAAGAAGATCGAAATTAGATTTAGATGTTAGCATCTCAATTTCTTAATCTATTATTTCTTATTCAAATAACTCAGCAGTATCCAACACAGAAACCTTTCCGTCTTCACATCTGATCGCTTCTCCCGGGAAATTTTGAATCATGTGATAATCATGGGTAGCCATTACTACGGCAGCTCCGTTATCTGCAGCAACCTGCTTTAGCAAAGTCATGATTTCGTTAGATGTTTCAGGATCTAAATTTCCTGTTGGCTCATCTGCTAAAATCAAATCAGGATGATTCAGTAAGGCTCTTGCAATTGCAATACGCTGCTGTTCACCCCCCGAAAGTTCATGAGGCATCTTGTGCTTCTTTCCTTTCATGTTTACACTCGAAAGTACTTCGTTGATTCGCTCATCCATCTTCGCTTTGTCTTTCCATCCTGTAGCTTCGAGAACGAATTTAAGATTTTTCTCTACCGTTCTGTCAGAAAGCAGTTGAAAATCCTGGAAAACGATTCCCAGTTTTCTTCGAAGATTGGGGACATCAGACGCTTTCATTTTTGCCAAATCAAATCCCACAACTTCGCCATGTCCTGCTACTAAAGGGATGTGCCCATATAATGTTTTCAGAAGTGAGCTTTTTCCGGAACCGGTTTTACCGATAAGATAGCAAAATCTGCCTTTCTTGATATTTAAATTGACATCGGTAAGCACGGTAAAATTTTTCTGGGTAATTTTTGCATGCGTAAGATTGATGATATTGTCTCCGGATATATTGGTATGTGGCATAAATTCAATTTTTAGAGGCTTTTTCTAAAATATTTTTTCAGATTTTAAAAATAGAAAAAAGAAGCTTTATAAACCTAAAATTTAGGAAAATTTAACAACAAAAAATGCTTGAAAAAACTTATTTTCAAGCATATTCTGTATATTGTAAGTTAAGAATTATCTCTTAGCTCTTGCAGAACTAACTGTAAGGCTTTTTCTGCCTTTAGCTCTTCTCGCTGCCAAAACTCTTCTTCCGTTTGGCGTAGACATTCTTTCTCTGAAACCGTGTTTGTTTCTTTTCTTTCTTTCTGATGGCTGGAATGTTCTTTTACTCATTACTATATATTTTAGTCGTAATTATCTATTAATTTTCAGGTTGCAAATATATGTATATTTTTATTAAGTGCAAATATTATCTTAAATTATTTTGATGAAATATCCCATCAGTAAAATACAAAATCGAATGAGGGAATATACTTTTTAAAGATTCGTCCGCATAAAAACTTTATCTTTGAAGACTAAAATTTAAAGAAATTCCATGTTTACACCTGCAGAACTTTTAGAGATCAATCAACTTCTTATTCCGGAAAATAAAATCGTAATTCTTACTCATTATAACCCGGATGGCGATGCCATTGGTTCAAGTTTAGGGCTTAAACATTATCTTCGTGCAAAAGGTATTGAATCTGAAGTGGTAACGCCAAACGATTTCCCTAAGTTTCTGAAATGGATGCCGGAAGCAAAGAAAAACATCATCGGGGAATACAAAAGAAAAATAGCTTCTGACCTTATTTATGATGCGGATGTGATCTTCTGTTTAGATTTTAATTCGCCTGCAAGAATTGGCCTGTTAGGAGACTGGTTAGTGAGAGCGAAGGCAAAAAAAATTCTTATCGATCATCACCAACAGCCGGAAAATTTTGATTTTGTGTATTCAGATACCGTCATTCCTGCAACATGCCAAATGATTTATCATTTTATTGAGGCCATGGATGATGAAGATTTGGTGAATAAAGAAATTGCAGAATGTCTTTACACCGGAATTATGACTGATACAGGAGGTTTCCGTTTCAGGTCTACAAGTGCAGCAACGCATAGAATTGTAGCCAATCTAATTGAAAAGGGAGCAGATCCTTCAGTGATTACTTCCAATACATGGGATACAAATACTGTTTCACGTCTTCATTTACTCGCGCTTGTTTTGGGACGAATCGAAGTGGTAAATGATGGTACCGTAGCGGTTTTGTCTTTAACCAGAAAAGAGCTCCAGGAATATGGCTTCCAGAAAGGTGATACCGAAGGTTTTGTCAATTACGGATTAAGCATAGTCGGCGTAAAAATGTCCGCATTTTTTATGGAAGATCTGTATGAAGATTTTATTAAAATTTCTTTCAGAAGTAAAGATGATGTCGATGTAAATCAGTTCTCAAGAAAGTACTTCAGCGGTGGCGGCCACATCAATGCAGCAGGAGGAAAATCTATGGAATCTTTACCTGAAACAATTGAGACGTTTAAAAAGAGATTGATTGATGAGAACTTATAGTTAATTTTACTAATTAACTCATAACTTCGCATATCCCTTTTTCTCAAGCTCTTGACAGGTGTAATCGTAGACCTCAGAAAACATATCATCCAGAAATTTCTTATTGAATAAACTGAACTTGGTCATTTTTGGCGGATCTAAAAATATATCACATGATTTTGCTTTAGAATAAACTGATTTTGCGATCGCAAGATGTAAAATACGGTCAAATTCTTTCATTAAACTCATATTTTCAAGGCTGTCATAGCTGATGGAGTTGACGTGTGAGCCAATCAGGAAATCGCATTTGTCAATGATCGGTTCTATCGGTAGATTATCTAAAACTCCGCCGTCAACATACACTTTTTCCCCGATTCTCACGGGCGGTAACACAAACGGAACACTTGAAGAGGCCAAAAGCGGCATGAATAATTCACCTTCCGAAAAAAAATCAACAATTCCATGTGTCATTTCTGTAGCCGCAACATAAACCGGAATTTTTAAAACTTTAAAATCATCTTCAGGAAAGTAATCGTTAAGTAATTTCAGAATAAATTTTGAACTAAATACTCCGTTTTTTGAAAGCTTTAAATAAGAGCGTGAGAAAAATGTGGTTTTTCTGACGATTTCCATCATTTCATCCGGAGATGTTCCGATGGAGTAGAAGGCTGCAACAATTGATCCGGCGCTGGTTCCGGAAATAATTTGCGGCTTCAGATCATATTCTTCCAAGGCTTTCAAAACGGCGATATGTGCAATTCCTCGCATGCCACCGCCGGATAAAGTAAGGCCGATAATCGGTTTCTTTTTTTTGAAAGAGAATAAACCCATTTAAAATACAAATTTTTTCGGCAAATGATGAAGAAGCTCTGTATTGACAATTTCTGCGCAGATGCTAGGTTTTTCCCAATGACCATTATGTCCGCAGTCGACAATGTAAGATTTGATATTGGTTCTGTCGGGAAGATGCCCAATGGTCTTTTCCGTTTTTACCGCATTGTCATGTTTTCCTGCAATTACTACAATTTTTGCCTCTAGGGTTTCTAAAATATGTTTTTTATCGGTCCTCTCTACCATACCTTTCACGCAAGCCAAGGCCCCGAGATTATTGGTAGAAAGTGCAATCTCCAGAGCTGTTTCTATTTTTCCTTCCAGAACATCTCTTTCATTTTGATTGAATAAATTAGGAATTCCGGCTCTTACATAATGTGCAAAAGCATCCTTAATGATACGGTAACTTTTGATGCGTTGCTCTTTTTTCTCTTCGTCATCTGCAAAATAGGTTGAAAAAAATAAGGTCAGACTTTTCAGACTTTCAGGAAATTTTTCAGCGAAGGCCAAAGCAGAGTAGCCCCCCATCGAATGACCGAGTAGATGAATTTTGTCCAGCTCTTCATGGTCTACAACTTTTTTCACTTCTTCAGCCATCAATTCCATAGTGTGTACGTCTGCTAAAACATCAGACTTCCCGTGACCAGGAAGATCTATTTTTAACAAAGTAAAGTCTTTTGAAAGATGTACTTCCATATCACTCCAGATGCTTACATTTTCCATAAAACCGTGGAGCAATACTAAAGTTTCTTTCCCTTTGCCTTTCTTTTCGAAGTTGAGCATAATTTAAAATTAATATTGAATGTCAATATAATCTACAAAACCCGAACCATTTACCATATCCTGAAGTCTATAGGTTTTTCCGCCATCTTTTGACATAAATGTTTTGGTTCCTTTTCTTGTATATAGTTTTCCGTTGTCATTATCAGTAATACTTTGAGTGATTTCTCCTGTAAAATTCATGTGTTTAGGAGAAACTACCATCATAATTCCTTTTAATGTAACGGAATTTTTACCTGATTTTATATTTCCGGATAGGGTATAATGATCTCGCTCATCTTCAATTCTCGTGAAATTTACGGAACCTGAATATCTGGGAGAACTGTCATTCTGATAAAAGAATTGGTGGGCTCCATTAAAATCTTTGAAACGGTTTTTGCTGTTTAAAGCTTTTATACTATCATTGGTTTTTACTCGCTCAGCATTCACAGAGTCTGTGATTTTTGTGCTGTCAGCTTTTTCATCAGCTTTTTGAGATTCTTTTTTAGAACAAGAAAATGTGAGAATTCCTGCGATGGCGATCACTAAAGTTTTTTTCATTAAAAAATAATTATATTCTCAAATGTAAATAAAAAAAGAGCATTGTGAAAATGCTCTTGCGTTTATTTTGTTACGTTTTCGTATACTTTCTTTTCCCAAGGTTTGATGTCGGTAATTCCGTATCTTTCTTTTTTGGAGATTGAAATATTGTCTAGCACATCTACGAAATTTTTGTAATTGGCCTCATCAGTCGGTTTGATAATTATGGTAAAAATTTCTTTTTTCGGAGCTTTATTGTAAGCCTCAGAAATTATTTTCGAAATCTTTACTCCGCTGAAATCTGTTTCTTCCAGATTGTTTTCGGTTAGATCTTTCTCATTGCTTTGATGATAAAAAACTCTGTTATCTTTTCCGAGAATAAAGGTAACCTGATTTTTATCGCCAATCACTTTATCATTTATTGGAATCGGATTAGGGTCTTTTGCAGGTAACCCCAGATCCATCACGTTGGGTTTGGTAAAATTGGTAGTAAACATAAAAAAGGTAATCAATAAAAATCCCAAATCAACCATGGGCGTCATGTCGATTCTTATCGGTTTCTTTCTCTGTCTTCCGCTTTGTTTTTCTTGTGTCATCAATTCAGCCATAGTAGTATTTTTTAATGTTAAACAATTTTTAATAAAGACTGATATATTGTTTCTTAATTATAAAAATCTATGCAAAGTTTATACCTAAATTTAAGAATTGTTAACTATTTTTCATTTAAATGAAATGTTTCGCATAATTGTGAGTTGAGAATTCAGGCAACAAAAAACTCACATCTTTCCGATGCGAGTTTCCATTATTTCGAATGTGAGATTATTGATTCTTTTTATAAAAATTGACTCCGCATTCAAGAAATTTTTTGAAATCTTCTTTCGGCATATATCCGGAGACAGGAGCATTGATCACTTTTCCGTCCGGAGTTATTAAAACATAATGCGGCTGAGAATTATTATTAAAATTCACCTGTTGGAACAAACTCCATCGATCACCAATTGTTTTTACTCTTTTCACTTGTCCTTCACCAAGATCAATTTTGGTTTTCTGATCTTCAGGAAGTTCTTCTTTGTCATCCACATACAATGAAGCTAAAACAATGTCATTTTGAAGAATGGGTAAAATATCAGGTTCGCTCCAGACAAATTCTTCCATTTTTCTACAGTTTTCACAACCATAACCTGTGAAGTCAATCAAGATCGGTTTGTTTTCTTTTTTAGCTAATTCAATGGCGTTAAAGAAATCGTGCTCAGGTTTCATTCCTAAAATTCCATCTTTTTCATCATGGAAATAACTTACATTCAATGGAGGCAAAATTCCGCTTAATAATTGCATTTTCGGTCTGTCTGCAGGAATTAATCCCTGAATAAGATAAATTACAAAACCAATTCCTAAAACCCCCAAAACCTTTCTTGTTAAAGAAATTTTTGGTTTTTTATCATCGTGCGGAAATCTGATCAATCCAAATAAATATAAAGCTAAGCCAATCCCGACAACGATCCAGATTCCAATGAAAAGTTCTCTTTTAATTAAGAAAGTTTTTGAAACTAAATCTGCTTTTGATAGAAATTTTAAAGCTAAAGCCAATTCTATGAAACCTAAAACTACTTTCACGGTATTCATCCAACCTCCCGATTTCGGAAGACTTTGTAAAGCCTGTGGAAATAATGCTAAAAGTCCAAAAATAATCGCCCATGCCAAACCAAAACCTGTTAAAGCCAATGTTAAAAGTGTCGGGATATGAGATGAACCAGATAAAGATCCTCCCAATAAACTTCCCAAAATAGGACCTGTACAGGAGAAAGATACAATCACTAAAGTCAGTGCCATGAAGAAAATACCGATAATTCCTCCCGCTTCCTCGGCTTTTGAAGATTTGTTCGCAATCGAACTTGGCAGCGAAATATCGTAATATCCGAAGAAGCTTCCCGCAAAGAAAATAAAGATGATGAAAAACACAACATTCAGCCAGACACTGGTAGAAATTTCGTTGAAAATATTTCCCGCAATTCCGTCAATCAAATGAAAAGGAACACTTAATAAAACAAAAATCATCAAAATGAAAAATCCGTAGATCAAAGCATCTCTTTTTCCCTTCGCCTTGTTTTGACTTCCTTTTGTAAAGAAAGAAACTGTTAATGGAATCATCGGAAAAACGCAAGGTGTCAGCAAAGCGATCAATCCGCCAATGAATCCTAAAAATAAATACATCCAATAATTTTCTGATGCTGTAACCGCTTTATTTCCACAGTCTGTCAAAGGTTTTTTGAAATCGATTGACGCGATTTTTAACTGTTTAGGATCAAGTTTTGAAGTTTCCGTAACAGCAACTTCACTTTTTATTGGATTTTCGACAACAGTTTCCGTAGTTTTTACAGTATCTTTTATCGCTTCAGTTGGCGCAACAGCATCTTCCGCAACTCCTTTTGGCGTAATTTTTTGGGTGAATTCTAATGTATTCGGAGCGAGGCAAACTCTGTCATCACAAGTTTGGTAAGTAATTTCAGCTATAACTTCTCCCGGTTTTGTTCCGTCTTTTAATTTGAATTTCTGCTTAAAACCTGCCGAATTTGAATAAAAAATAATTTTTCCGCCGAAAGCTTCAGAGAATTCTTCATGCTTTTTTCCAACTTCCTGAAATTTACCGATCAGTTCAATGTTTTTTCCCGAAACGATGTATTCAGTCGGTATTCCCGTATCTTCCGGAATGTCTCTTGAATAGATATGCCAACCGCTTTCCAAAGTTGCATTCAGAACAGCTTCGTATTGATTATTGCCAAGGTCGTTAACAGTGAATTTAAATTTTACAGGATTTTTTATTTGTGCATTGATTCCCGTGAATAAGAACAGGAGAATGAGTAAAAACCAGTTTTTGAATTTCATTTTACTTTTCATTAAAAATTGTGAGAATGTTTTTCGTTTTCTCATCTTTTGCGTAGCGTTTGTCTTGCCTGAAAGGGATAATTCCTAAAACAGTATTGTTTCCATCTGCCAGAAGCCAAATTTTTTGCTTGGCTAAAATAGACAATTTTTCGTCCTTAAAAAACTTAGAAACCTTCTTTTTTCCCGAAAAACCAGAGGGATAAAAGACGTCTCCTTCCTCTTTCCTCCTTAATTTCAACGGAAACGTGATTTTTTCTGCATCAAAATCCCAATTGAAAGTTTTATTGATTCCTTCGATGGTTGCAATGGTATTTTCGAGATTAATGATGGTTTGGTTTTCAGAAATATCCGATTTTTCGATTAAAATAATCTCATTTGTATTTATCCATTGATTTGATGAGATAAAAATCAATTCGCTCCGGTTGATGATGAGCTGAAAATCCTTCGAATAAAAAGAACTTCCCGTTTCAGATTTAAAGATTTTTTTAATTTCTTCTTCCTTGTCGAAACCGTATTTTTTTAAAATTTCAAATTTCACAAAATCACTTTCAAGATTGAGTTTTTCTTTATCTAAAATTTTATTTTCTGTGCTTGAAATCGTGATTCTGTTTTCAATTTCTTCAATCTGTTGCTGAACAAAATCTTTGGTCTGATTTAAATATGATAAAGACTTTTTAAAATTCTCCAAAAAATGATCGTTTGTTTCCAGAAGTTTAGGAACCACTTCGTTTCGGATTTTATTCCTTAAATAATCACTTTTTTTATTAGACAAATCTTCCCGATATTCAATTTGATTCTTATTGGCGAAATCATAAATTTCATCTTTAGAAAAATGCAAAAGCGGACGCAAAATTTTATTGTCGTTTGCAGGAATTCCACGCAAGCCTTTAATACCGGAAGCTTTAGATAAATTAATAATAAAAGTTTCAAGCTGATCATTCAGGTGATGTGCTGTCACTAAAAATTCTAAATTTTCTTTTTCTTGAATCTGCTTAAAAAACTCATATCGAAGTTCTCTTGCCCAAAGCTGAATAGAATGTTCAGGCTTGCTGTCTTTTTCTGAAACTTCATAAAGATGAAATCTGATATCATGTTCAGAGCAGAAATCTTCCACCACTTTTTGATCCGAATCAGATTCTCGTCCCCGGAGCTTATAATTTATATGCGCAACCTGAAATTTTAAACCAAGTCCTTGAAACAGAAAAGCTAAAACCATAGAATCTGAACCTCCGCTTACTGCTAAAAGATACGTCTGATTTTCAGGAAATTCAGTGAAATTTTCGAGTTGTTTTTTGAAGGCCGATTTTTCCAACATGAGGCTTAGAATTCTTTTGCGTAAAGATAAACCATATAATTAAATTGAATTTTCTTAAATTTGGTTCGTCTAAAAAAGATTATTTATGAAGATTTTTAAAATTTTAGCAGTTTCTGCGATGGTGTTGGGTGTAACATCTTGCGTAAGTAAAAAGCAGTATGACGCATTAAGCGGCAACTACAAACAGTGTATCGAAAATATTGGCGAAAGACAGAGAGAAATTCAGGATCTGAAAGGTCAGAATTCTACTTTGACCGCGGAAAATAACTTATTAAAAAGCCAACATGACGCTTTGAAGTCATCTTTGGATGCGTGTCTTTCTAATACCGGAAAAAGCTCTGCAAATATTGATAAATTGGTAGGAGAGATCAATTCTTCCAATATGTATATCAAACAGTTGATCTCTTCTAACGCAAAGAATGACAGCTTGAATTTAGCTTTGTCAAACAAGTTAAAAAGATCTTTGGATAATGTAACTGATGATGACGTTCAGGTAAAAGTGCTAAAAGGAGTGGTGATGATTTCGCTTTCAGATAAAATGTTATATAAAGTGGGAGATTACAATGTGCTTCCGGCCGCTCAGGAAGTTCTGGGTAAAGTGGCAAAAGTGATCAACGATTACGATAAATATTCTGTATTGATCGAAGGTAATACAGATAACGCACCATTAAGCTCAGCAAACTTACCGCGAGATAACTGGGATCTTTCTGCATTAAGAGGAACTTCGGTTGCAAAAGTATTGCAAAGTCAGTTTGGTGTTGACCCTGCGAGAATCACAGCAGGTGGTCGGTCAGAATACAATCCGAAAGCGACCAACATGAGTGTTTCCGGAAGAGCAGAGAATAGAAGAACAGAGATCATTATTATGCCAAAGCTTGATGAGTTTATGAAATTGATGGATATTACTCCTAAGAAATAATGAATAAAATACTCTAAATCAAATCCCGGTAAAATTTTTATCGGGATTTTTTATACAACATCTTTTTAAGTTGTAAAAAGATTCATCTAGTAAAACCATTACACCACATCTGTGTTTCTGCCATATTTCAATTAAATATCGGTGTTGTCAATTCCTAAAATTATTTATATTTAAGTAAATTTGAACCGTAAAATTATCAATATGAGCTTTTTTGAAGAAAAAAATTCTGAAATGGACAGGTATCTGGAAAATCATGCTTCAGCGGAGCCTGAAATTCTCAGGAAACTGAGAAGAGAAACCTTTCAGAAAACGACTCAGCCACATATGATTTCGGGTTATCAGCAGGGAAGATTACTGACCATCATTTCAAAAATCCTACAGCCAAAAAATATTCTTGAAATAGGCACATTTACAGGTTATGCAACACTTTGTATGGCAGAAGGCTTATCAGCAGACGGGAAACTGATAACTCTGGATGTCAACGAAGACTTAGCGTATCTGCCAAAAAAATATTTTTCAGAAAGTGAATATTCAGGACAGATCAATTTTAAACTTCAGGATGCCAAAGATTTTTTAAAAGAGACAGATGAGGTTTTCGATTTGGTTTTTATAGATGCAGATAAAGAAAATTATGCAGAATATTTTAAATTAATTAAGCCAAGAACAAAATCAGGTTCTGTGGTCATATTTGATAATGTTCTTTGGTACGGGAAGGTTTTAGAAGAAACCCCGAAACAGAAATCTACGCAGGTTATTAAGGAGCTTAATGATTTGGCAGCGAAAGATGACGATTTTGAAAATCTTATTTTACCTTTGCGTGACGGAGTAAATCTGCTTCGCAGGAAATAATTAAAAGATTTAAATATTAAATAATTGAAAGATTCTTACCTCTAATTTTTTTAATCTTTAAATCATTAATCTTTTAATATAAATAAATGGATAAAGGAATTTGTGTTGTGACAGTAGCGCCGGTGCGTGCAGAAAATGCTGACAAAGCAGAAATTGTCACAGAAATATTATTTGGCGAAAGCGCAGATATTTTGGAAGTGAATAAAAACTGGACCAAAATAAAAATGCATTATGACGGGTACGAAGGCTGGATGGATACCAAACAAATTAAGCCTGTAACCGAAGAATATCTTGCCGGTAGAAAAGTAACTCTGATTACTGAAGATTTCTCATCTGTTATCACGAATGACGGCCGTACTTTGCTTTCTATGGGTTCTGAAGTAGAATATCCTGCTGTAGCATCGCGTAGAAGTCATGATTTGCGTGAAAGCATTGCATTGACAGCCAAAGAATTCCGAAATGTTCCTTATCTATGGGGCGGAAAAAGCTTTTTTGCAGTAGACTGTTCCGGTTTCGTACAGCTGGTCTACAAAATTCACAATGTAAAGCTTCCAAGGGATACCTACCAGCAGGCAGAGGTGGGTAATGTTTTGAGTTTTGTAGAAGAAAGCCAACCCGGAGATCTTGCATTTTTTGAAAATTCTGAAGGGAAAATTATTCACGTCGGGATCATGCTTGACAATCAGAAAATCATTCACGCTTCGGGTAAAGTGAGAATCGATACATTAGATTCGACTGGGATCTTCAATAAAGAAATGAATAAGCATACTCATAAATTAAGAGTTATCAAAAGCGTGCTTTGACGATGAAAACTTCGAGTATACTTTTAGTCATCAATATTCTGCTCCTTATTTTCATATGGGGTTTCACAGGAGTTAATTACGCAGGTTTACCAGAAACTCTTCCTTCTCATTTTGCAGTTAACGGAACGGTAGACGGAGAAAGCGAAAAGCGGGCAATCTGGTTTTTACCAGGAATCGCAACATTTGTATCCTTACTGCTTGTCGGTATTCCAAAAAATCCTGATTCACCACTTTTGAATGTTCCGAACAGTTACCGGAATAGAGAAAGTTTAAAGCTTTTTGCGTACAGTATATTACTTTCAATACTTCTTCTATTATTAGATACTGTAGTTGAAAGTATCCTTATTGCACAAGGTAAATTACGGGAAATGAGCAATGCAGTTTTTGTTTTCTTAGCTCTTTTATTCGTTGTGATAGGAATACATATTTTCAGAATGCTGAGAGAAAGAAAGTCAGAAACATCTAAAATTTAAAATTGAATTTCATTTACAACATATTCATCCATCTTCTCATTTTCGGAATGAAAGTTTTTTCATTATTAAATGATAAAACGAAAAAAGGGGTTAAAGGAAGAAGAGAAACGGTAAGTCGTGTTAAATCTGTCTTTTTAACTTCAGACAAGGTCATCTGGATGCATGCTGCAAGCTTGGGAGAGTACGAACAAGGTTTACCGGTTTTAGAAAAGCTTAAAGATCATTTTCCGCAACATAAAATACTAATTACGTTTTTTTCGCCATCGGGGTATGAGAATGTTGTTAAAAAGAAAAATATTGCGGATGTAATCTGTTATCTGCCATTTGACACGAAGGAAAATGTAAAAGAATTTATTAGTCACATTAATGTTGAACTATTTTTTACGGTGAAATATGATTACTGGTATAATCTTTTTCAGGAGCTGAAAAATAAACATGTAAAAATAGTTGTTATTTCGGCATTATTTTATGAAAGTCAATCTTTTTTTACATCTTACGGGAAATGGTTTGTAAAGCAGTTGCAAAAAAATGTCGACTGGTTTTTTCATCAAACACAGCATTCTTATTTTCTGGCAAAAAGTGTCGGTTTAAAAAATGCTTCGGTCACAGGAGATACCAGATTTGATCGTGTAAAACATTTGAAAAACAGGGATAATCATGTCGATTTTATCAGAGAATTTATTGGTGATAAAAAATCAATTGTCTTTGGAAGCTCATGGCAGGCGGAAGAGAAAATAGCGAGAATGATTTCTGTAAATCAAAATATTAGATTAATCATCGCTCCACACGATCTGAAAAGAGTTGAAAATTTAAAAGAATTATTTCCAGACGCAATTCTTTACAGCAATTTAAAAAATTCTCAAACTCTCCAATCCTCAGACTCTCAAACTTTAATCATCGACAGTATCGGGTTGCTTTCAAAATTGTATTCTTATGCAGATATTGCGGTAGTTGGTGGTGGTTTTCATGATTCAGGACTGCATAATATTCTTGAGGCAGCGACTTTCGGTGTGCCTGTAATTTTCGGATGTCATTACATAAAAAATCCCGAAGCCGATGATTTAATTAAATCTAATGGCGGAAAATCTTTTGAACACGAAAATGAAGCGGCAGAATTTGCTTTAAATTTATTAAATAATCCAAATATTTTAAAAGAAATGTCTGAAAATGCTGATCGGTTTGTTGCAGAGCAACCCAATTCTTCGGAATTGATTTTAAAGAAAATTCTGTCACTTTAGAAATCCCTGGCTTTTAATATCTTTTATGATCAAATCCAGATGATCAGGAATTTTTTCAATCGTTAACCAGTCAAAATCAAAGCTGTTGTTGATGCAAAGCTTTTCCAGATATTTATTATCATGAATTTTTGATTCCAGACTTTCTAATATTTCATTCAATTCCATCCAGTAATCTTCGTCAAGTTTTTTTATTGAAATAATAGCCTTCAGAAGTTTATTGATCAGATAAATATAAAGTTTGTATATATTGTCAAATCTTTGATTATTAAGTTTATCATTACTTTCTAAAATTGAATTGACAAGGTAAAGCTGTAGATAAATATCTCCGAATTTATCGGTTGTAATTTTGACGTGCTCGGTGATTTCTGCACTTATTTTTCTGATCAGAACTAAAAAATATTTAGGATTTCCTATATATTTTGATGCTAAAAGAACTCTTTCACTGATCTGTTCTTCCATCTGATTTCGCTTCTGGTCGGTGGTTTCGGTGTCGATCAGTTCAAAATAAAGTTTTTTTGACAACAGTTTGTCCTTTTTCAGCAAACGGAAAATCAGACGGTCTTTTTCTATGGCAGAAAAATTACTCAATGCAGTCTTAAATTCTTTTGAATATTCCATTAATTAAATATTTTAGAGTACTTTAAAAATCCGTTGATTGCCCAATTGGCAGTATAATACAAAGATTTTAAGGTAGAAAATTTCATAAAATCTTTATAAACTAAATACTGATCTTTGATGATGTGCTGTTTTTTTCGTGAAACACTTGTTGCATGCATCCTGTACTTTGCCATAGTTTTTGGCAGCGGTTTTCCTTCAGGTATTTTTTTAAGTAAATTGAGCCACATGACATGATCTTCACGTTTGCTTCCTTCGGGAAAATACTCTATACCAACTCTTTTAGAATCGTACATTGATGAGAGTAGAGAAAGCCGGCAGGTTTTTAATAAATTATCAAATGTAACCACTTTATCTGCCTTAAAATCTTCAATTTTAGGGTCCAGATTTTCATCGCATCTCGCGTAGGTAGAATAAGCAATTTCAGCATTTTCTTTTTTCATAAAAGCAACCATTTCATCAAGAAATTCGGGTTCCCAAAAATCGTCTGCATCCAGAAATGTTATAAATCTTCCGGTCGCATTTTTTAAAGATACATTTCTGGCGTGTCCTGCGCCTCCGTTTTTTTCAGAGATGGTAAGTTTTATTCTTGAGTCATTCAGTTTTTGAATAATTTCCACAGAATCGTCAGTAGATCGGTCATCTGTAATCAGCCATTCCCAATCTGTAAACGTCTGATTTTGTACAGAGCTAATTGTTTCTTCCAAAAATTTTGAAGAATTATAGCAGGGAGTGATGATGGAAACTTCGGGCATTCGGTATTTTTTGCAAATATAAGGCTTTGGAAATGGTCGTTAAAAGCTGTATTTGTAAGAAAATGCAAATTATGATTCCAAAATTCAAAAAAAATAGTGGAATTTTAATAAAAAATCATAATTTTATGCCTTGAAAAATTTGATCTATGAAGAAATTAGCATTATTATTTGCAGGTTTATCATTAATGGTAGCTACTACCGCATGTAACGATGACGAAGATACTGTGCAGGAGTTTCCAATCGTTGGAACCTGGAAGCCGGTTGCAGAAGTGAGAACCCAGATTGATCTTGACGGTGTCGGGTTTTCTGATGAGATTACGTACACTACATGTCAGCAAGAATCTCGTTGGGTTTTTAACGAAAATGCTACAGGAAAAAGAACAAATAAGGATGAAGCAGGTTCACCTTTGACTT
Organism: Chryseobacterium sp. LJ668; assembly: GCF_019613955.1. NCBI lineage: Bacteria > Pseudomonadati > Bacteroidota > Flavobacteriia > Flavobacteriales > Weeksellaceae > Chryseobacterium > Chryseobacterium chendengshani. The sequence continues at coordinate 1,829,495 of NZ_CP080443.1, forward strand.
GTACCACGATTTCCGAACGTAATTTTACTTACATTTACAATAAGACGGATAAGAATTTCGAAATCAAATATCAGGGAACGGTAGTTTCTGAAAAAGGAAAAATCGTTGATCTGAATGCAGAAACAATGAACCTGAAGATTGAGGATAATGTGGATCCTACAGTGTACAAAGCAACCACGTACACCTTTAAAAGAATTGCGCAGTAGTTTTATCAAACTTACTATTTATTCATACAACTCCAGTTTTTGCTGGAGTTTTTTGTTTTTTTAATTTAAATTTAGTTCAGGACAGGCATTTTAGTCTAGATTTTTTTTTGATAAAAAACACTAAATTTGTGAAATCAATATAATTTATACTTTTAAAAGAATGTTTTACGATCATCAGCAGATAGAAAAAAAGTGGCAGAAATACTGGGAAGACAATCAAACGTACAAGACTTCCGGCTTAACCGATAAACCTAAATTTTACGTCCTTGATATGTTCCCGTATCCATCGGGAGCCGGTCTTCACGTCGGACATCCGCTGGGATATATTGCTTCGGATATTTATGCGAGATATAAAAGACATCAAGGTTTTAATGTTCTGCATCCTGTGGGTTATGATAGTTTCGGTCTTCCTGCTGAGCAATACGCAATCCAAACAGGGCAACATCCTGCGGTTACTACTGAACAAAACATTACCAGATACGAGGAGCAACTTAGGAAAATTGGTTTTTCATTCGACTGGAGCAGAGAAGTAAGAACTTCGGACGCTTCTTATTATAAATGGACACAGTGGATTTTTATTGAATTGTTCCATTCCTGGTATAATAAAGATACAGACAAAGCAGAATCTATCTCAACGTTGATCAAACATTTTGAAGAAAAAGGGACGGAAGGATTAAATGCCAGTCAAAACGATGAACTAAATTTCACTTCAGAAGAATGGAAAAATGCTTCTGAAATAGATAAAGAAGATGTTTTATTAAATTATCGATTAGCTTACAGAGCAGAAACAACTGTCAATTGGTGTCCTGCTTTAGGAACAGTTTTAGCCAACGACGAAGTAAAAGACGGAAAATCAGAAAGAGGCGGCTTCCCTGTTTTTCAAAAGAAAATGATGCAGTGGAGCATGAGAATTTCTGCCTACTCAGAGAGATTGTTGCAGGGTCTTAAAACTTTAGATTGGCCGCAACCTTTGAAAGATTCTCAGGAATACTGGATCGGAAAATCTCAGGGAGCACAAGTGAAATTTCAGGTAGAAAATCACGAAGAAATTATCGAAGTTTTCACAACAAGACCTGATACTATTTTTGGAGCAACTTTTATGGTTTTGGCGCCTGAAAATCCGTTGGTTGAAAATATTACAACTGCAGAACAAAAAGTTGAAGTCGATACTTATATTGAACAAACTTCCAAAAAAACTGAGCGTGATAGAATGGCGGACGTGAAAAACGTTTCAGGCGCTTTCACGGGAAGTTATGCGATCAATCCGTTCAGCGGAGAAAAGATGCCGATCTATATTTCAGATTATGTATTGATGGGTTACGGAACGGGAGCTGTGATGGCTGTTCCTGCGCATGACGAGCGCGACCACAGGTTTGCAAAGAAATTTAATTTAGATATTAAAAAAGTTGTAGAAACAGAAGAAAATATTCACGAAAAATCTTTTGACTCAAAAGATTCGGTTTGTGTCAATTCTGATTTCTTAAACGGCTTAAATTATAATGATGCCAAAGCATTGATCATAGATGCTATCGAGAAAAAAGGAATCGGTCACGGTACGACTAATTACAGACAGCGTGATGCGATTTTTTCAAGACAGCGTTATTGGGGCGAGCCGGTTCCTATTTATTATAAGGAAGGAATGCCTTACACATTGCCAAATTCTGCGTTGCCGTTAGAACTTCCTGAAGTTGAAAAATATTTACCGACAGAAGACGGCGATCCGCCATTAGGAAATTCAAAAACTTTTGCATGGGATGAGACGAATCAAAAAGTAGTTGCTACAGATTTAATTGATGATCAAAATGTTTTCCCGTTAGAATTGTCTACCATGCCGGGTTGGGCAGGAAGTTCTTGGTATTTCTTAAGATATATGGATCCGAATAATGATGAGGTTTTTGCTAAAAAAGAACTGACAGATTATTGGGGACAAGTAGATTTATATATTGGTGGAAGCGAGCACGCAACCGGTCACTTACTGTATTCTCGTTTCTGGAATATGTTCTTAAAAGACAGAGGATATATTAATCATGATGAGCCTTTCCAGAAGTTGATCAATCAGGGGATGATTTTGGGGATGAGTGCGTTAATTCATAGAATTGATGGAATTAATAAAATTGTTTCTAAAAATTTGGCAAGCGAATATCAAACTCAGAAAATCCCGGTTGATATTTCAATGTTGGTTGGAACTACAGATGAAATTGATGTTAATAAGCTGAAAAATTGGAGACCGGAATTTAGTAATGCTGAATTTATACTAGAAGAAGGAAAATTAATTACTGAAAGGGAAGTCGACAAAATGTCTAAGAGGACATATAATGTAGTAAATCCAGATGATATCTGTGACGAATACGGAGCAGACGGATTAAGATTGTACGAAATGTTTTTAGGGCCGTTGGAACAATCCAAACCTTGGAACATTCAAGGTCTAAGTGGAGTTTACGGTTTTCTGAAAAAATTCTGGAATTTATATTTCAATGGCGATGTTTTCGAAGTTTCAGACGAAGAGCCTACAAAAGCAGAATATAAAATTCTTCACACATTAATAAAGAAAGTAATTTTTGATATTGAAAATTTTTCTTTCAATACTTCAGTTTCATCATTCATGATCGCTGTCAATGAGTTACAGAAAATAAAGTGCAACAAACGCAATATTTTAGAGCCTTTGGCCGTTATAATTTCCCCTTATGCACCACACATCTGCGAAGAGGTATGGAATTTGCTTGGTCACAGCGAGTCTATCGAGTTTGAAAAATTCCCTGAGCTCAACGAAGAATATTTAATTGAAGAGGAAATTAATTATCCGGTAAGTGTTAACGGTAAGATGAAATTTACAATTTCTCTGTCGGCTCAACTTTCAGCGCAAGAAGTAGAAGTTTTAGTGCTTCAAAATGAGAAAATGAAAGAGATTTTAGAAGGCAAAGCACCAAAAAAGATTATTGTAGTGCCTAAAAAGATTGTAAATATTGTAATTTAAAACAAATTTAACATTGGCAATTTCAAAAAAATCAACCCCTAATTTTTTTGATTTTTTAATGTAATTTGATTTAATGACAAAAATCAGTAAAATATTTAGATATAATTACAATATCGGAATCGTATTAAATTTCCGTTATCAAAAAAAGACAAAATGTTTATTTAAGACTATTGCATTTTAAGTTATTTTGCCTTTATTTTACAACTTTAAAATTTTTAAACAATATAATTTAGTTAAATATGGAAATGAATGTTTCAAAAAATGATGAGCAAGTAGTTGCTAAAAAAGCAGGGGGTCTTAATCCGGCTGTAATTATTCCTATTCTATTACTTATAGGAATCGGAATTTATTTATTTATTTTTGGTGCACCTGGAAATTTTAAAGATCCAGAACAGTTCAAAGACGCTATCTCAGTAGCTTTTTCTGATGTGGAGTCTAAAAATATTGAACCACCAACAGGAGGAATTATTGGAACAATCTACAAAGGTGGATTTATTGTGCCAATTTTGATTACATTCATGATTACTGTATTGGTTTTTTCAATTGAAAGATTTTTCATCTTAAGTAAAGCTTCTGGTCAAGGAAATCTGGATAATTTTGTGGTAAGAGTGAGAAGTTTATTAAATCAAAATAAAATAGACGAAGCTTTAGAAGAGTGTGATAGACAACAAGGTTCTGTAGGAAATGTGGTGAAGGAAGGTCTTACAACATATAAGGCTCTATCCAATGATACCACGCTAAATAAAGAGCAGAAAATGGTTGCTTTGAACAAAGCTATTGAAGAAGCTACTACTCTGGAAATGCCAATGTTAGAAAAAAACATGATGATTCTTTCAACTTTGGGTACTGTTGCGACATTAGTGGCATTGTTAGGTACTGTAATTGGGATGATCAAAGCATTTGCTGCATTAGGTGGCGGTGGTGGTACCCCAGATGCCGCTGCGCTGTCAACAGGTATTTCTGAAGCTTTGATTAATACGGCGTTAGGTATTGGTACTTCTGCAATTGCGATTATTCTTTATAATTTCTTTACATCAAAAATTGATGGTTTGACATATAAGATTGATGAGATCGCAATGAGTATTCAGCAGTCTTTTGCTGAATTCAACTAAGAGTTTATAGCAATATATTTGCATAGTAAAGAGTTTAATTAAAAATATTAAAATAATGGCGAGACTCAAACCAAAAAGACATGGGGTAGTGACGGATATGACGGCGATGTGTGACGTTGCATTCCTGCTACTTACGTTTTTTATATTGACCACTCAGTTTAAAAAGCCTGATGTGGAGCAGATCAAACCGCCATCTTCAATCTCAGAAAAATTACTTCCTGATGCCAGTTTAATGACTGTCAATGCAACTCCAGAAGGAAAATTTTATTTCCAACCGGTAGAAAATGCAACAGAGAGAGGAAAGCTTTTAGATAAAATGAGTCAAAAGTATAATATTTCTTTTGATAATAATCAAAAAGCAGCATTTCAAAGAGTTCAGGCAATTGGGGTTCCTATGAACCAGCTAAAAAGTTTTTTAGATTTGCCAGGAGATGCGCAGAAAAATTATAAAGGTTCTGGGGTTCCCATGGACAGCACAAATACACAATTAACAGATTGGATACAGCAAAGTTTGAGTGTGAACCCAAAGTATAAATTAGCTATAAAAGGTGATGTAAACACTAAATTTCCAAATGTTAAAAGTTTATTTGAGGGGTTAAGAGATATTGACTTTCTAAACTTTTGGTTAATAACGTCACAAGAAAAATCTGAATAATACGATTGTAAAAAATGGCAGAAGTACAAGTACAGGAAAAGGGCGCTAAAGGCGGTAAGGTACGCTCCAAGAAGCAAAGTACCCGAGTAGATATGACTCCAATGGTAGATTTAGGTTTTCTTTTGATTACATTCTTTATGTTTACAACAACATTTAGTAAACCAAATGTAATGGATTTGGGTCTTCCTGCAAAACCTAAAAAGGACCAACCTAAACCCCCTCCAACAGATATTGATTTAACAAATTCAATTACGTTATTATTAGGAAAAAATAATAAGATATATTGGCATCAGCAGGATCCAACGTCTTTAAATGACGCAAATCTCAATGAAACTAATTTTGATAGAGAGGGTTTGAGAGCGATTATTAAACAAGCAAAATCTAAAGCGAAAGATCAAAATAAATTTACTGTGATTATTAAGCCCACAGATGATGCAGTATATAAAAACTTCGTAGATGTTTTAGATGAAATGGCAATTACAAAAAGCGAGAGATACGGTGTTACCGATCTTAAGCCATATGAAAAAGCTATTTACGATAAAAAAGTAGGGAATTCTGGTAATCAGGTTCCCGTAACGAAGTAGTAAAAACCATTTAAAATATTACAATGGCAGACGAAAATGTGTACAGATCAAATGGATCTCTGGATGAGATTGTATTTGAAAATAGAAATAAAGGCTATGGTGCTTATGATTTAAGAAGTAGTTATCCAAGATTACTAACGAAATCTTTTATCATCGGAACATCACTTTTTTTGGTTGCTGCTTTATCACCTTTCATTTATTCTACTATTAAAAATTTGACTGCGCCTGACAAGGTTGAAGTTAAGTCTGAATTGGTGGAAATTCTTGAAGATGAGCCAATTATAGAAGAGGTTAAACCTGATGAACCGCCACCTCCTCCGCCACCAAAAGAAGAGGAAAAAATTGAAGTTATTCAAAATGTGGTTCCAGAACCGGTGAAAATTCCTAAAAATGAAACTCCACCTCCCAAAATTTCGGAACAAATTGATACTAAAACGGGTGTGACTGCACAAGAAGGTGTGAAAACTCCAGCTTATACTCCGCCACCACCACCGCCATCTACTGGTACAAAAACTTCAACAGCTGAAGTTAAGCCTCAGGTGAGTGATACTCAGGTTTATAGCGAGGTTGAGCAAACTGCTGAATTTCCCGGAGGTATCAATGCTTTTAGAAATAAAGTGTCTGGTAATTTTGATGGTTCAGCAATGAATGGAGATGAAGGTACTGTAAAAGCAGAAGTAACTTTCGTAGTAGAGAGAGATGGAACAATTACAGATGTAAAAGCTAACGGTAAAAATTCGGATTTTAATTCTGAAGCTGTTAGAACAATTAAGTCTATTAAAAATAAATGGACTCCTGCAAAAATCAATGGTCAATCTGTTCGTTACAGATTCAGACTTCCGCTAACGATGAATTTTGAAGGTTAATATTTATCTTAAATACTATTAAAAAAGAGAAGCATTTGCTTCTCTTTTTATTTTTTTTAATACTTTTGTTATATGATGTTTAATTGGTTGTCTTTAGTTACAGGATTATTTTATATTGTCTTAGGAGTTGTAATTATTGTTTATAAATTCTTCTTTACGATTCTAGAGCCTGCGGTTGCGTATCCACTTGGTGCTGTAGTTATGCTGTATGGCGTATTCAGAATTTGGCGGGCGGTTTCAAAAATTAAAAACACTGGAGACAATGAATAATTTTAAATATACAATTCTATTTTTGGTTCTTACAGTTGTAAGCTGTTCAAAAAAAGAAGATAAATCCCCATCTTATCATAGAGGTAATCTTACAATTCTGACGGACGAATCTTTTAAAAGTGTAACTGAAGCCTTGGCAGACGGATATATGATCACCTATCCGGATACGAAAATTAAAGTAATTACAAAAAAAGAAGATCTAGGTTTTTTAGATTTATTAAATGATAAAGCCAGAATTGCAGTTATGTCAAAAGATTTGTCTGCAGAAGAAGTAAAAGCTTATGAAGAACAGGTAGATCTTAAATTCTTACCTGCAAAATTTGCCGCTGATGCAGTAGTTTTTGTTGTTCCTAAAAATTCAAGTAGGACAAGCATTACCATGGAAGAGATTTCTCGAGGAATGTTGTCAGAAGATAAAAATTTTATTTTTGATGGGGCAAATTCAAGTAATCTGAATTTTGTAGCTCAAAAGTTAAAAAAGCTTCCTAAAGATTTAAAATATTCTATTATCCCCGGAAGTACAAATGTCATTGAAGAATTAAATAAGTACCCAAGCAAAATCGGTGTGGTAGGGCTCAATACGTTAAGCAGGCCGTACGACAAAAATGCTGAGAAACTAAGAGAGCTTGTCAAAATTTTACCGGTTGAAACTAATGGTAAGCTATATTCTGCAAATCTTGAAGGTTTGAGGGAAATGAAATATCCTTTTACAAGAGTCTTATATTTCTTAACCAATGAAGGGAATTTTAACATTGCTAATGGTTTTATAAGATATTCCTGCACACAACTTGGTCAGATGATCGTAGAGAAAGAAGGCTTGCAGCCGTATAATATTTACAGGAGGGAAGTGCAAATGCGTTAAATAATATTAAATTAATCTTAATGCCATAATAATCATTTGTTTTGGTCTGAAAATTGTGGATTAATTTAAGTTCAATTTAGAAAATATATAATGAAAGATATAATGATTATGAATGTAAAGAAGATTGCTTTTGGGGCAACGGTTGTATTTTTTAGCAATTTTGCAATTGCACAAACGTTACAAGAAGGTATTAACAGTATCGACAGTGATAAATTTGCTCAGGCAAAAAACAATTTCACTCAGATGATTGCCAAAGAGCCAAAAGCAGAAAATTATTTCTATTTAGGAAATACATATTTAAGACAATCAGAGCCGGATTTCGCTCAGGCAACTGACAGTTTCAATAAAGGTCTTGCTGCAGACAGTAAAAGTTATTTAAATAAACTTGGTTTAGCAACAGTTAAATTAGGTAAAGGTGATAAAAGTGCTATTGCTGAAATTCAGAAAATAGTTACAGATTCAAGAGAGAAAGATGCCGAAGTTCTTTTCAGAGCAGCTGAAGCTTTAACTTTATTTGAAAAGAATAACTCTCCGGATCTGGCAATTCAGTTTTTGAATAAAGCAATTGAGAGAGCGGCTAAAAAAGAAGTTCCTGCAAATTATTACTATACACTTGGTGATGCTTACAGATTGAAAAAAATTCCTGGTGATGCAATGTCTGCTTATGACAAAGCCTTGCCTTTGGCTAAAAATAAAGCTTCCGTTTATACGAGAATAGGAACACTTTGGATGGCTGCTCAGCAGTGGCAACAGGCTAAGACGAGTATTGAAAAAGCAATTTCTACGGACCCAACATATGCGCCTGCTTATAAAGCTTTAGCGGCTTTCAATATCAAGTATCAGGAAAATGCAAAAGCAACACAGGATCTGATCAACTATACAAAATATGCAGATGAAGATCCGTACACTCAATTGGAGATTGCTAAATTGTATTTCACCAATGAAGATTATGCGAACTCAAAAATGATTTTGGATAAGATTTTTGATAAAGTTAATGATCCTATCAAATTTAAGTTAAGATCATACGTTAACTATGCAGACGGGCAATATGCTGAAGCAAAACAAAATATGGATACCTTCGTATCACAGGCAGAAAAATCTAGATTACAGCCTGCCGATCAGGGTTTACAAGGTCTTATTGCTGCAGGCTTAGCTAAAACTGAAACAGATGCAGGTAAAAAGGCTGCTTTGACAACAGAATCTCAACAGAAGATTGCGATTGCAAAAGCTGCGAAAGATGAGACGATGAAATGGGATATGGAATTGGCTAAAATCAGTGGTGGAGGTGCAGCCTCTCAATCATCCGTTGATGCAGGTCCTACAAGTCCGCAGATTGACGCTTTGAAAAAACAGGTTGCTGCAAATGCACAGGATTCTGATGCTTTGTATAAATTGGCAACAGCTTATCAGGATGTAAAAAACTGGAATGGTGCGATCCTAACTTGGCAGAAAATGAGTACAATCCTACCTGATTGGGCTCCTGCTTATTACAGTTTAGGTTACGCTTATCAGCAAGCAACAAATAATGATGCAGCTAAGATTGCTTATGAAAAGTATATTGCCACAGTAAAACCTGCGGAAATTGAAGCTAATAAGCAGACTTTGGCCTATGCCTACTTTGCGGTTGCGTACTTATCTAAAGATACTGATAAAGTAAAAGCAAAAGATTACGTTGCAAAATCTCTACAGCTGGATCCTACCTATCAGGATGCGGTAAAATTAAATACAGAAATCAATAAATAATTTGATTTTAAAAAATAACAATTAAACTTCCCGATCATTTGATTTGGGAAGTTTTTATTTTAAGTCATATATTTGAAACTATGGAAACGTACGAGATTGAAAATTCTGGAATATGATCAAACTTAATGGCGTTACATAAGATAATTAAAACTAAAGGATAAATGAAAATAGATATTCTTGCATTCGGTGCGCATCCCGACGACGTTGAGTTAGGTTGTGGAGGAACAATTGCAAAATTAATTTCAGAGGGTAAAACATGTGTTATTGTCGATCTTACTAAAGGTGAACTTGGCACACGCGGAACAGATGAAACCCGGAAAGAAGAAGCCGCCGCATCCGCTAAGATATTGGGTATTGTGGCAAGAGAAAATTTAGGGATGAAAGATGGCTTTCTTCTCAACTCCGAAGAATATCAGATGCGAATCGTAGAAATGATCAGGAAATACCGCCCGGAAATCGTTCTGGCGAACGCAATCGATGATAGGCATCCGGATCATGCAAAAGCTGCCAAATTAGTATCGGATGCATGCTTTCTCGCGGGTTTAAGAAAAATAGAAACCATTTCAAAGGGAGAAACGCAGGATGTATGGAGACCCAAACATATTTTTCACTATATCCAATGGAGAGATATCAAGCCTGAATTTGTAATCGATATATCAGAGCATCTTGAAAAGAAACTTGAAGCATGCATGGCATATAAAACTCAATTTTATGACCCGTCATCTACAGAACCAGTAACTCCGATTGCCACAAAAGAATTTTTTGAAAGCCTGACTTATAGAGCACAGGATCTTGGAAGATTGTCAGGAGTAGCCTTTGCAGAGGGCTTTACAACAGAAAGATTGATAGCTTTGAAAAATTTTGAAGGATTTGTTTTGTAACTAAAATAAATTTTCTATATTTGCACCCACGAAACGGTGATTGTAGCTCAGTTGGTTAGAGCGCCGGATTGTGGTTCCGGAGGTCGGGGGTTCGAGACCCCTCATTCACCCCATATTAAAAACACATTTTCTTTGAGAATGTGTTTTTTTGCATTAAAAAAGCATCCGAAAAGATGCTTGTATTTTTTATCTGGTTTAGATTTGTATTAAACTTCGTCGTCAGAATCGATCGTGAATGTTCTGCTTTTGAAATCTTTATCATGCTTTTCAGAGATTACATCTTCTCCCTTTTCATTGATGATAAAATCTGTAGATTCATTAAACATCTCCTGAAAACTCTTAAAATCTTCTTTATAAAGATAGATTTTATGCTTCTCAAATGTAGCCTCTCCATTCTCTCCGAAATTCTTTTTGCTTTCGGTAATCGTAAGATAATAATCTCCCGCTTTCGTTTCCCGCACATCAAAGAAATAAGTTCTTCTTCCTGCTTTTAACACCTTCGTGAAAATTTCATTTTCATGGCGTTCCTTGTATTCACTCATTGTTAGATATTTTTTTAAATCTTGTTAAGAACAAATATAAAAGTTTTCTTTTAATCACAAAATTTTTTTTATGATTTATTTAACAATTCCAAAAGAAACGGCTAACTGTTTACAGAATTGGTAATTTCTGTCAGATTAATGATCTTATCTGCCCTCTGAGCGCTAGATTCTCTGTGCGTTATGATGATAGAAGTCGCATTTTGAATTTTAGTGTCGATATTCTCTAAAATGTTTTGTTCAGTCTCTGTATCTAAAGCTGATAACGAATCGTCAAAAATGATAATTTTCGGATCTTTTATGAGTGCTCTTGCTATACATATTCTTTGTTTTTGACCTCCAGAAAGCATGACACCACGTTCTCCAACCATTGTTTTATACTGATCTTTAAACTCTATGATATTTTTGTGAACATCTGCGATTTTAGCATATTCAATCACTTTTTCATTTGAGGGATTGTCGACCGAGAAGCCAATATTATGCTCAATCGAATCTGAAAAAAGATAACTTTCCTGCGGAATATACCCTATAAAATCTCTGTAATTATCGAGATTGTGATCTTTGAGATTTTTTCCATCGATCAAAATTTCTCCTTCTGTCGGGTCAATCAATCTGCATAAAAGGAGAGCTATCGTAGATTTTCCGCTCCCCGTTTTCCCCATAATGGCCAGAGATTGCCCCGCATTTATTGTGAAGCTTAAATTATCCAATGCTTTAATTCCGGTGTTCGGGTATATATAAGAAACGTTTCTGAATTCAATATTTCCTTTAATAGGATACTTTTCAAAATTTTCATTAATAACTTCAGATTTTTTATATAAAAATTCATTGATTCTCTGCATAGAAGCTTCAGCTCTCTGATTGATAGAAGTTACCCAGCCAACCATAGAAAAAGGCCAGATCAGAATATTAATATACATGAAGAAATCTGCAATTTTTCCTACTGTCAATTCTCCTGCAATATACTTTTGTCCGCCAATTAAAATGATAGCAACATTCAGTAGTCCGATTACAAATAGAATGATCGTAAAAAAATAAGCTTCCGTTTTTGCTAAATCTAGAGCTTTGTCCTGATAGTCCGTAACTTTTTCGCTGTAATTTTTCTTGATATAACTTTCTTTAGCGAAAAATTTTACAACCCGTATCCCGGAAAAACTATCCTGTACAAATGTGGAAATACCAGATTGGCTCTTCTGCATGATTTTCGATTTTTTATTGATAATCGAGCTTACTTTAAAAATAATATAAGAAAGAATCGGTAATGGAAATAGAGTCCAGACTGTCATTGAAACATCTGTTTTCAGCATATAGATACAGGTGATAGTCAACAAAATCACCAGATTCACAATGTACATTACACCGGGACCTAAATACATTCTTACGGCAACAACATCTTCGCTCAGACGATTCATCAGATCACCTGTTGTTGTAGTTTTATAATCTGTAAGAGATAATTCCTGATAATGTCTGTAGATTTTGTTTTTCAGCTCATATTCTATTCTCCTTGATGCCACAATAATCGTCTGTCTCATCATAAAGGTGAAAAATCCGGTAAGAAGTGAGCATCCAACAATAATGGCAACATAAATAAGCACCTGTCGGTTAAAGCCGAGGCTGCCGTTTTTTGTGAGTTCATCCACAGATTTACCTACAAACTGTACTTTATAAATGTTGAAAAAATTGCTGGCAACGATGAATAGTAACCCCCAAAACAATAATATTTTGTGCTTCCAAAAATAAGGGTTTAGAGTTTTTAAAGCTTTCATAAACTTTTGCAAATTTACAAAAATACAGTCATACTACGAGTTTCATAAATTTTAAATTTTGTATCTTTGCGCCCATAAATAGCTCTTTGAATGTTAGGAAGAAGACAAATCCGTGAAAAAGTAGTAGAAACTGTGTATTCATACTATCAAAATCCAATAAAATTTGATGTTTTAGAAAAAAACATGTTCTATGGTATAGAGAAAATCTATAATCTCTATGTTTTAGAATTAAATTTTTTAGTTGCTTTGAAAGGTCTTGCTGAAAATCAAATGGAGATTGGTAAGAATAAGTACTTCAAGACTGATTCTGATATCAATCCCAATCAAAAATTCATCAACAACCAGGTTTTGATCAAGTTGGAAGAAAATCCAGAAAGACTCTTTTTTTCAAGCCAGCATGCAGATTTGAAATGGGATTTACATGATGATTTTCTTGTAAGAACATTTCAGAGAATGACAGCAGGAAAGCGTTATCAGGATTTCATGAAAGTTGAAGAGTATTCTTTCATAGAAGATCAGAAGTTCATTGGAAAATTATTTCTGAGATATATCGCAGAAAATGAAGATTTTCATGAATATGTAGGTGATAGAGAACTAACCTGGGCAGATGATATTCACATTGCCAATTCAATGGTGCAAAAAACTATTGGATTCATTAAAGAAGATGGGGACAGCCGTACCTTAATCAAAATGATTAAAGATGAGGAAGATAAGAGCTTCGCCAGTAAATTACTAAGAGATACACTGAACAATTGGGAAGCCAATGAAAAAAAGCTTTCTGAAAGACTGGAGAACTGGGATCTCGAAAGAGTTGGCCTGATGGATAAAGTTATTTTAACGATTGCCATATCAGAATTGGACCATTTTCCTTTGACACCTTCCCGAGTTATTATTAATGAGTATAT